>CAZJTF010000001.1:0-64422 GCA_964548565.1 uncultured Planctomycetales bacterium
CCTTTCTCGGATTGCAGGTGATCCGACGGGTGTCGCCGCTGTTGCACACACCGCTCATGTCGCTGACCAACGCGATCTCCGCGATCGCGGTGGTGGGCTCGATCGTTATCGCCGGACGCCGTGAAACGACGTTCAGCACGGTGCTCGGCACGATCGCGGTGACCGCCTCGATGATCAATATCGTCGGCGGCTACCTGATCACGTACCGCATGCTCAAGATGTTCAAGAAGCGTCAGCCGGGGCAGGCGTAATGGATACCGTCATCTTCATCTGCTACCTGGCGGCCGCCATCTGCTTCATCCTGTCGCTGATGTGGCTCAGCGCCGTGCCGACCGCGCGGCGCGGCGTGATCGTCGGCATCATCGGCATGCTGCTGGCGGTTGGCGGCACGCTGATCAAGCCGGAAATCACGGTCGGTGGTTGGGATTCGTACAAGTGGATCGTAGTGGCATTTGTCGTCGGGACGGTGATTGGTATCCCGATGGCGCTCATGCCGATGACCGCTGTGCCGCAGCGAACTGCCCTCTCGCACGCCTTCGGCGCGCTGGCGGCGGCGCTCGTCGGTACCGCCGAGTATTCGCTGCATTATCACCACCTCGACCACTTCACGATGGGGGCGCTGGCCCTCGAGACGCTGCTCGGGTTCCTGACGTTTACCGCGAGCCTCATGGCATTCGGCAAGCTGCAGGAGATCCTGCCGACGCGCCCCATCACGTACCCCCGCCAGAACATCGTGAATCTCGGCATCTTCGCGGCCGCGGTGACGATCGGCGTCATCCTGATCGCACGTCCGCACATGGCGTGGCTCTTCCCGATGATGGCGGTGCTCGCGCTCGTGTTCGGCGTTCTGCTGATCATCCCGATCGGCGGCGCGGACATGCCGACGGTGATTTCGCTGCTCAATTCGTATGCCGGCCTGGCCGCGGCGGCCATGGGTTTTGCCCTCGACAACAAGCTGCTGATCGTGGCCGGCTCCCTCGACGGGGCGTCAGGCCTCATCCTGTCGATCATCATGTGCCGCGCGATGAACCGCTCCTTCACCAACGTGCTCTTCGGCGCGTTCGGGCAGGTGCAGACGTCGTCGGGCGTGGTTGAACAGCGCACGGTGCGCAGCGCGTCCGCCGAGGAGGCCGCGGGCATCCTGGGCGCCGCGAACTCGGTGATGATTATCCCGGGCTACGGCATGGCGGTCGCGCAGGCGCAGCACAGGGTGCGCGAACTGTTCGAGGCGCTCCGCAAGCGCGGGGTCGAGGTGAAGTTCGCGATTCATCCGGTTGCGGGCCGCATGCCGGGGCACATGAACGTCCTGCTGGCGGAGGCGGACATTCCGTACGATCGCCTGCTCGAAATGGAAGACGCCAACGCCGAACTGCCCCAGACCGACGTCGCCCTCGTGATCGGTGCGAACGACGTGACCAACCCGGCCGCCCGCCACGACAAGGGGAGCCCCATCTACGGGATGCCGATCATCGACACCGACAAGGCCCGCACGGTGATGGTGATCAAGCGCAGCATGAACCCCGGCTTCGCCGGCGTGGAAAACGAGCTCTACTACCTCGATCGCACGCTGATGCTGTTCGGCGACGCGAAAAGCTTCGTGGGTGAAATCGTCAAGGAACTGGCGGCGACGAGCTGAGGGCGTTCCCGCCGGCCCGATCTCATGACGCCTGCGGCCGGGCGGTCGCCGCAACGGCACGACGTCCGTCGCCGGGAGAGCGCGCATGCTGAAAACACGCGTGGGAGACGAGATTCGGCTCGTGCAGCAACCCGATCATGCCCGGGTGTCCGGTTATCTCGCGGCACACTGGGGCGGGGCCAACGGGTTCGCGCGGCCCGGGCAGTACCCCGGCGCCGCGGATCCCGATCGCTGGCGGGAGGAGGTCGTGCTCGCGATTGCCGAGCACGACAACGGGTGGTGGGAGTGGGAGGCGATGCCGGTGCTCGACGAGCGCGACGGCCTGCCGATCGGCCTGGCCGAGGTCGCCCGCGGCTCCCCCGAGGACGGCTTCAGGCGGTGGCGCCTCGGCGTGCCGCGGCTGGCGGGGCGGCATCCGTACGCCGCACTCCTGGTGAGCCTGCATGCCTACTGGCTGTACGCCTTTGCGTTCGAAGACCTGGCAAGCGAGGGGAACGATGGCTGGAGGCATCCGCTCTTCGGCGGGCGCGACAACGCGATGAACCTGGTGATCGACCGCGCAGCAACCCGGGCGTTTCTCGAAGAGCAGCGCCGCACGCGGGCCGAACTGGAAGCGCGGCTCGAAGGGGACCCGATGTTCGCCCCGGCGCTCCAGCACGAGCACCTGATCCCGCACGTCCGCCTGCTGCAGCTGCTCGATTCGCTTTCGCTGCTGCTCGCCTTTGATGAGCGCGGAGAACGCATGCTCCTGGATGTTCCGCGCGCGTCATGGCACGACCGCGCGACGATGTCGGTGCGCCGGGAGTCCGAGCAGCGCTTCGTCTGCGATCCGTACCCCTTCGATATGCAGCCGCTTGCGGTGCCTATGCCTGCCCGCGTGATCGCCGCCGAAGCCGGCAGGCCGGTTCCGCGCCCGTCCCTGATGCGCCTGCACGCCGCTCCGCTCCAGACCATCCTGTTTGAACTGGTCGCAGCCCGCTGACCTGGCGCCGGAGTGCCGTTCATCGATTTTTTCTATGAGTCCGGCGCAGTGAATCGAATTGTACTCCACCTCCGCTGCTGCCTATCGTCCTGCAGGTAGTCCCCGCGTGAACGCATGCGGGGGGTTGAAGGAGCTTCCAGCATGCAGGTCAAAGTCGAATCGGATGGGCTGCTGTTTGAGTCGGGCCTTGCCAACTACGTCCGCGGCGAACTCCGCGAGCGACTGGGGACGTCCCGTGTCCAGGATGCCGAGGCGACACTGACGGTCCACGAGCGGACGGGGTCCGCGGGGGCCGTCGAGAAACTCTGCAACCTGGAGCTGAGACTCGGTTCCGAACGCCTGCTCGGTACCTCTTGTGATACGGACCTTCTCGATGCCGTGGACGGCGCACTGGATGTCGCGCTGGCCCCGCTGCGCCGAAAGGTGTTCCCTGCCGGCGGTGCCGCCATCGGGCGGGCCGTCTGACTGGTTGTCACGCCAGCGAGCGCGGGTTCGCGACGACTTCACCTCTCTCTTTCGAGCTTCAGATGGGGCATCTCCTGCGATAGAATACTCGTACGGGCTCATGCTTTGCAGAACACAGGAGGTGATGGATGCGCCGCAGATCCGTCTCTGCGCTGCTGGTGTGCGCAACTGCTTCAATGGCTGCCCCGGTGCCGGTTTACGCCGCTCCTCGGGACGTCGTGTTCGGGGAAGCGGTCGTACCGGCCGGCTTGAGCCCGCCCCCTGGGGTGCGTCGCCTGCGCCCGGTTCGCCTGGACCATGCGGCGCTTGCTTCGATGAGGGCCGGTTCTACCGGGCGACTGCGGCTGTTTGATGACGCGACCGCAGATATTGTCATCGAGCGGACGGAAGCGACACCGGGGGGTGCCCGGATCCTCTACGGACGCGCGTCCGACGTCCCTCATTCGAGCGTGACGTTGGTCGTCGACGGCTCCATCGTTGCCGGTGCGATTCGCCTTCCAGGACAGGGGCTGTTCGAGATCCGACCGGCGCCCGGTGGGCTGTTGCTGGTACGCGAGGCGGACGCGGAGCTGCTGACCTGCGGCGGGGGGCCCGGATGGCCCGCGGGTGCGCGACAGGCCCTCAACGACGGCACGGCGGCCATGGAGACGGGCGCCGCCGAGGGTCCCGCCCCGGGTCCATTGGCGACCACGCCGCACGGCTACCGGTGCGACGACGGCAGCGTCGTCGACCTGATGGCGGTCTACACCCAGGCAGCGCTGAACGCGGCCGGCGGTGTCGCGCAGATCAACGCCTTGATCGATCTCGCCATCGCCGACACGAATGCTGCCTACGTGCGCAGCCAGGTGAACACCAGCATCCGCAAGGTCTACGCCGGCCTCATCAACTACACGGAGACGGGCGTCGGCGACATCGACGGCCCGCGGCTCTTCACCGAGGGCGACGGCTACCTCGACGACGTGCACCCTCTCCGCAACCAGTACGGTGCGGACTGCGTGAGCCTCTGGGTGCAGAGCCTCGACTCCGGCGGCATCGGGTATTACCCGCACCCGTCGCTGGAGGGCATCGGGGCGAGCGGTTTCAGCGCCATGCGCCAGGACAGCGCGGCGTACCTCACGCTCGCGCATGAGATCGGGCACAACTTCTGGTGCGCGCACGACCTCGCCCATGCCGTGAGCGGCACGCCGTTCGCGAGTTACTCGTATGGCTTCCGCGAGCCCGGCGGCGCGTGGTACACGATCATGGCGTACCAGAACGACCCGCCGAACCCCCCGGGGACGATGATCCCCTATTTCGCCAACCCGAACGTCAACTGGCCCGGCCCGACACCGCCGAACCCGGGGCCGACGGGTGTACCCGAAGGCCAGCCGAATCCGTCCGACGTGGCCCGCACCCACAACGAGCTGAAAGGCTACATCGCGAACTTCCGTGCGACGGCGGTGGCGGGACTGCCGGGCGTGCTGTACGTCCGTGCCACGGCTCCGGCCGGCGGCAACGGACAAAGCTGGGGCACCGCGCTGCGCGATCTGCAGGACGCGTTGTGCCTGGCGGCCGGATCAAACGGCGCGGTGCAGCAGATCTGGGTGGCGGCCGGAACGTACAGACCCGATCGCGGCGGCGGCGACCGACTGGCGAGCTTTCACCTGCAGAGCGGGCTCGCCATCTACGGCGGATTTGCAGGTACGGAGTCCCAGCTCGCGCAGCGCAACATTGCGGCAAACACGACAATCCTGAGCGGTGACATCGGCCTGATCGGCACGGTGGGTGACAACACTTATCACGTCGTGACCGGCACCGGCAGGGACGAGACTGCACGTCTCGACGGGTTCACCATCACCGGCGGCAACGCAGATGGCGGCACCGACGAGCACGATGGCGGCGGCGGCTTGAGCAACTACGACGGCGGCAATCCCATCATCGCCAACTGCACCTTCACCTCCAACCACGCGGCCAGGTACGGCGGGGCCGTCCGCAACTACAAGGCGAGCCCCACGTTCGAGCATTGCACGTTCGCCGACAACGTCTCGACGGGAACCGTCTGGCCCGAGGGCGGCGGTGCGGTCTACAGCTACGATCAGTGCCATCCGACGTTCACCAGTTGCACGTTCAGCGGCAACTCCGCCAATATCGGCGGCGCGGTGGCCAACCTCTTTGACTCCGGCAGTACCGTGACCGGCTGCACGTTCACCGGGAACGCCGCGATTGGCGCGGACGCCAACGGTGCCGCCTTCTACGCGTACAGCGACAGCACGCCCGTCATCGAGGGCTGCACGTTCACGGAAAACGACGCCGCGCACGGGGGTGGGCTCTACATTGCGTTTAACTGCGACGCCGAGGTCACGGCGTGCACATTCACCGGCAACACCGCAACGGCTGACGGCGGTGGGTTATACGCCTACTCCGAAAGCGACGTGGTCGTGACCGGTTGTACGTTTAGCGCGAACAGTGCGAACACCGGCGCCGGGATGATTGTGCTGTTCAACGCGGCGCCCACCGTGCGGGATTGCACCTTCGATCAGAATACGGGCAGTGGTGCGAACAACGGCGGGTCCGGGCTTTACTACTACTCAGCGGTGCACGGCACGGTGACGAACAGCGTCTTCAGCTCCAACAGCGGCGGCTTCGGCGCCGGCATGGGGACCGCCTTTGACTGCGCGCCGCGTCTCGTGAACTGCGTTTTTCGGCAGAATACGGCCACGGGCGGGAACGGCATTGGCGGCGGCTTGTCGAACTACTCGAACTGCAACGTCGAGCTCGTGAACGTGCTCTTCACCGGGAACACGGCGGCGTTCGGCGGCGCCATTCTCAACCAGTTCACCAGCAACCCCGTCCTGACGAACTGCACGCTCAGCGGGAACGCGGCCAGCGCCGCCGCCGGCGGAATCTACAGCGACCAGAGCACGCCGGTAATCCGCAACAGCATTCTCTGGGGCAACAGCGCCTCCGGCGGCACCTCGCAGAGCGCGCAGATCATCGGGTTCAACGGCGCGGGCGTCGCGATCAGCTCCAGCACCGTGCAGGGATGGAACGGCTCGTTCGGCGGCGTGAATAACAACGGCTCAAACCCGCTCTTCGTCGACGCGGACGGCGCTGACAACGTGATCGGCACGGCAGACGACAATCCGCGCCCGCAGCCCGGCTCTCCCGCCATCAACACCGGCGACAACGCAAGCGTGCCCACGGGCATCGTGAGCGATCTCGACGGCGGACCGCGCATCCTCGAGGGCATCGTGGACCGCGGGGCGTACGAGTCTGTGCCCGCGATTCCCGGCGACTTCAACGACGACGGCGACGTGGACCTCGCGGACTTTGCCCAGTTCCAGGCGTGCGCGACGCGAGCGACGGTCGCCCAACCGAACCCGGCGTGCGCGGACGCGAAGCTGGATGCTGATGCGGACGTCGACATGAGCGACTTCGGACTGTTCCAGCGGTGCTACACCGGCGAGAACCGTCCGGGTAGCGTGACGTGTGCGGAATAGTCGCGCCGGCAGATCCGCGGAGCATGATCAGGGCGACTCGGTGAACGTCGTGACTCCTGACCCGCGGACCCGGGTCGCAAGAGCGGCCGCAATCAGGAGAGCCAGCGAGGCCGCCAGCAGACCCGGGCGGTCATCGTGATAGCGGTCCTTGAGCACGCCGGTGACCCACGGGCCCATGAACCCGTTCACCAGGTTGCCGAAGGAGTTGATCAGCGCCAGGCCGGTCGCCGCGGCCGTGCCCGTCAGAAAGGCCGGTGGGATCGCCCAGAACGGCCCCAGCGTGGACCAGATCGCGCCGGCCGCCGCGCAGAGCGCGAGCAGCACGAGAATCGGCGAATGAGCGCGTGTGCAGGCGAGCAGACTCGCGGCGCCCAGCGCTGCGCAGATCGCCACATGCACGCGTCGCTCGCCGGTGCGATCTGAGTGCCGCCCGACGATCACCATCGCGACCATCGCGACGAAAAAGGGAATCGCCGACACCAGCCCGACGCTTCGGTTGTCCGTCAGGCCGGTCGCCTGCTTGATGATCGTCGGCAGCCAGAAGTTGATCCCCTGGAAGCCGAACATGATGCCGCAGTAGATGAGCGTGAGCAGCCAGACGCGCCCGCTGCCGAAAGCATCACGGATCGCGGAGTGCCGGTGCGCGTGCCGCTGGGCTTCCTCCGACGCGAGTGCGCCCGTCAACACCGCACGTTCGTCCGCGGAGAGCCACCGCGCGCGGGCAGGGTTATCCGGCAGGAGGGCGAGAATCGCGAAGCCGCCGAGCACGCTCGGGATCCCCTCCAGAAGGAAGAGCCACTGCCAGCCATGAAGGGGATGCCCCAGCAGCGGGCGTCCATCGAGGCCGAGCAGCAGCCCCGCGAGCGGCGCTCCGACGAGCCCGGACATGGCGGTTGCCGTCAGGAACCACGCGACTGCCCGCGCCTGCTCCCGCACGGGGAACCAGTAGGTCAGGTAGAGCAGGATCCCTGGTGCGAAGCCCGCCTCGGCCGCCCCGAGGAGAAATCGCAGCAGGTAGAAGCTCGGCGCCCCGCGCACGAACATCATTGCGGACGAAATAATGCCCCATGTGATCATGATCCGCGCCAACCAGATCCGTGGGCCCACGCGCTGCATAATCAGATTGCTGTGGACTTCGAACAGGCAGTAGCTGACGTAGAAAACGCCCGCGCCGAACCCGTACACCGCCTCGCTGAAACCCAGGTCCGCGTTCATCGTCAGCTTGGCGAATGAGACGTTCACCCGGTCGAGGTAGTTGAAGATGTAGAGGATGACGATCGGCGGAATCAGCCGCAGCATGACCCGGTTGATGACGTGATCGGCGGCGACGGCGGTTGCGGGCATGAGCGAATCATAACGCGGAGGATGGCTGATTGTTGATTTTCAATTGTCGATCGTCGATTTTTGATTCCCTGGCGGGAGTGCTTGCAGACAGGACGAAGCCGTCGGACCCGGATCGAGAATCAACAATCGCACATCGTCGATCGAAATGCCCTACCCCAGCTCCGCGCCGGCGGCGATCAGGTCGCCCGGGCCGGTCTTGCGCAGGCCCGGCGGCCACTCCCGGGCGGGGTCGTACCACTCCTCCAGCACGCGGCGCCAGTCTCCCGTCGTCTTCGCGCGGATGAAAGCGTTCCGCACGTGGAGGTAGTGCGGGTGCAGTTCGCTGTACTTGATCCCGAACTTGCGCATCACCTGCCCGGCCTTCGCCTCGCCGTACACCTCGACGGTCCAGGCGAAATGCTGCGCGATGGTGCGGCCCTGGGCGGCGACGGAAGGAGCGGGAAATTGCGGATTGCGGATTGCGAATTGCGAATTGCACCGTACGACCGGTGGGTCGACCCCGTCGACAGGCTGCTCCGGTTCTCCGTTCCGCAATCCGCGATTCGCAATCCGCAATCCCAGTTTCGCCCGGCACTCCTCGAAGATCCACGGGTTGCCGATGCAGCCCCGGGCCACGGTCACGCCATCTACCCCCGTCTCGTCCATCATGCGGATGCAGTCGTCGGCCGTGAACAGATCGCCGCTGCCCAGAACCGTCCGGTCGCCGACGTGCCGCTTCACGCGGGCGAGAAACTCCCAGCGGCTCGGGCCCACATACCGCTGCTTCACTGTGCGTCCATGGACCGTGACACCGTTGATGCCGAGTGCGAACGCGCCGTCCAGGATCTCGAAGAAGTTCCGCTCGCTCTCCGGGCTGTCGTCCATGCCGCGGCGCATCTTCACCGTGACCGGACGGCGCCTGTCGACGGCCGCCAGGACATTCCGCACGATCGCGAGCGCCGTCTCCGGATCCGACAGCAGGAACCCGCCTCGGCATCGCCCGAGCACCTTGCGCACCGGGCAGCCGAAATTGATGTCCACCACGTCGTAGCCGGCGTTCACCAGTGCGTCGGCCGCGAGCGCGAATGTTTCGGGCTCCGCCCCCATGAGCTGTCCGCCCACGGGGTGATCATCCGGCGCCACCGTCGTGATCGCCCGCTGCTTCCTGCCCTTCTGGATCACGAGCTTATCGAGCACAACTTCGTTCAGCGTGTAGACGGCGCCATGCATCCGAGCGACCCGGCGCATGGGCAGGTCGCTGTAGCCGCTGAGGGCGGCCTGCACGATGGGGAAATCGATTTCAAGCGTCCCGATCTTCACGAACCTGCGGCATCCTCTTCAAAAGGGGCGGCTACTGCAGCGAAATCCGCGTTCCGCGATACGTCCCCAGCGGCCCGGCGTCGCCGTTCGTATCGTTGAACTCGACGCAGAACTCGTCGCCGTCCTCCGTGAAGATAAACGTGACGATCGCGCGATAATCCGGGTCCCCGTTCTTGGGCCGCAGCAGCATGCCGAGCCGATTGCCCTCCAGGCGCGTCGGATCACTCACCAGGTCGCGATCGCCCGAATTGTCGTACGTCACGCCCGTCACGTGGACAAGCTCACCTTCCTGCACGAAGGTAATCGTGCCACGCAGCAGGAAGATGGAGTCGCCGGCGTAGCGGTACGTGCCCGCGACGTTAATCGAGGCCGAGGGCTGCTCCGCCGGACAGGTTTCCGCGGTGAGCGGCGCCCCGGTACACGACAGCATCGCCAGCGCCGCCCCCGCGGTGACGCCCACGAGCGCAAAGACCATCCGGTGAACGCGAACAGGTTGCATGAAGGTCCTCCCGAGGGCCGCAATTCAATGCTGCTTCAGGATAGCGCGGGTCGACGCGATTCCCAGCAGGAGATCGAGGCCCTGCACCAGTGTACCAGCCTCGCACGGATCAGGTGGGGCCGGCCGCTCGACAACTGCTGCGGTGCACGTCGGCGGGCGCGTGGAGATCAGTCCGGACGCTCGGCGTCAACGGGGGCCGCCGCAGAGCGGTCTTCCGGCTCGAGTGGCTCCTCTCCGCCCGGCGGGAGATGCGGCAGCGCCTGCGGAGGCACATTGTCGTCCACGCCGGCCTCCTGCATCATGCCCTTCTGCCGCCGGTGGAAGTAGACGGCCGCGGCGATGAACGCGGAGACGCCGACCAGGAGGATGATGAGGTGGGACGCCGTGCGAACGTCCTCCTGGATGCGGTCGAGGTTGTGTCCGAAGTACCGCCCCAGGAGCACGAGCGTGGGAACGCTGATGCAGGCCGCGAACCCGTTCACCGCGGCGAAGGTGATAAACCGCACACCCAGCACGCCCGCCGCGACAAAGATCATCGGCCGCAACCCCGGCAGGAAGCGCCCGATGAACACGATCTTGATGCCGTGCCGCTGAAACAGCCGCTCGGCTGCCAGCAGGCGCGGCGCATTGACGAGCCGGCGCACGAACCGGTGTTCCACGATCTGGTGTCCGAATCGCGCACCCATGCTGTACAGGAGAAAATCGCCGCCAAGCACGCCCGCCATCGCGATGGGGATCATCACGTAGATGCTGGCCAGCCCCCGGTAGCAGAGAAATCCCGCGGTGAGGAGCGGAATGTCTTCCGGCAACGGGAGGCCCAGACTGCACGCGAGCAGGACCCCCAGAATGACGAGGTATGGCGCGAGCGTCCCGAGCTGGGCCCACTGCTCCAGTGAGGACTCATCGAACATGCCGACCCGTATACCCGCTGCTATAATGCGAGGCAAATCCGGGCTGCGGGCGACCACATCACGCCGCGCGCCCTCCCCTCCCCGCGTGGGACGGGATCGCCGTGTATTCTAGAGGCGTGACCACATGGAGCCGTCCGTGGCGCAGGAAAAATGGTACAAGGGGGGGCTGCGTTTCACCTGTACACAGTGCGGGAACTGCTGCACGGGGGCCCCGGGCTACGTCTGGGTGACACGGGAGGAGATCCGGCGGATCGCTGAGTTTCTCGAGCGGGATAACGAGTGGCTTCCGCCGGACGAGCTGCGGCGCGTCGGCTTCAAGTACTCGCTGACGGAGAAGTCCAACGGCGACTGCGTTTACCTGCAGTCGGTGAATGGCAGGCGGATCTGCAGCATCTACCCTGTCCGCCCGCTGCAATGCCGCACCTGGCCTTTCTGGGACGTCAACCTCAAGAATCCGCAGGCGTGGGCGGATGCCGCGGACAACGTTTGCCCCGGCATGAACAACGGCAGGCAGCACGACTTCGTGGCCATCGAGCAGGTGCGGCTCCGCAAGAACTGGGACGACGAGTACCACCCGCCGGGCGGAAAAAAGTGAGCCCCGGCGCCGGTCCGAACCTTCCCGTGCACGAATTGCGGGCGGCTGCTGCTCGCGCCGACGTTCTCGAGGCCATGCGCGCGTTCTACCAGGAAGCCGACGCGGAGATCGCCGCCCGAAGCCCGACCTGCTGGAACCGGGGGCTCTGCTGCAACTTCGGCGGGTACGGGCATCGTCTCTACGTCACCACGCTCGAAGTGGCGTACTACCTCGGCGCCGGGGATCTCACCCGGGGCGCTGCATCCGCTGCGGGGCCCGCTGAGCTGGGGTCGGACGGATGTCCGGACGCGCGCGGAGGGATTTGCCACGCCCGCGGGCGCCGTCCGCTCGGGTGCCGGATTTTTTTCTGCGATCCTGCGGCGCAGTTCTGGCAGGGCCCGATGACTGAGGAGTGGCTCGTCCGTTTGCGCCGGCTGCATGAGGAGCTGCAGGTTCCTTACTTCTACGCCGACTGGATGCACGTCCTGCGCGAACTGGCGCGGAGCTGAACCGGTGCGGCACTTCCCCGGTGGCGGCCGAGTTGAACAGTCAGAAGAATGTTTTAGTACCTCCAGCACTCCGATGCCTTGACTTTGCCCTGCGCGGGTCATAAGAGTCAAAGCACACGACGTGCAACCTCACCCGACAACTCATCAGCGTACGACACGGTTTTCGAACAGAACGCAGGCCCCCCGGGCTTACTGAGCACCGGCATGCGGGCAGCACGGCAGTCGGTTCCGCGCGCGGCGGAGAAACTGCATGTGCAAAAAGTCGATTGCACGCGAGCATTGTCGGACTCAGCTCAATTGTCGCGCGAGGCGCGTTCGTAAGTACGGGATGATGAAGAGGAGACCAGGTATGAACAGGTTTGTGAGGCTAGTGGCTGGAGCCGGCTTGTGCGTCGGACTCTCGTGGACGACCTCTCTCGCGCAGAGCAGCGGCGGATCGAGCGGGTCCGCGGGTTCGAGCGGCAGTGGCACCTCCGGCGGGACGTCCGGGAGCAGCATGAACCAGAGCAGCGGCTCCACCAACCGCAACACAGGATCCGACACGAATCGCACGTGGAGCAGCGGCACCAACCGCGATACGTGGGGCAGCAGCAACAATCGTGACACGTGGGGCACCAGCGACAACCGCAACACGTGGAGCAGCGGGCGCGATCGTGACAGCTGGAGCGACAGCGATCGTGGCGGCCAGAACCGTTCCCGCTACGGCTCACAAAGTGACCGGTACTCCGGCACCCAGAACCGCTACAGCCAGAATCGGTATCTGTCCGACGACCGCGACCGGAACTCGGACCGGTTTGGCTCGTCCGGCACGGCCGACCGTTCGCGCTATGGTTCCAGTCGCACGGGATGGAACCAGGACGACCGCAGCTCGGATCGCTACGGTGACAGCGGGCGCTACGGATCGAGCCGGTACGGCGATACATACCGCGACCGCTACGGCTCCGACCGGTTCAACTCGTCCGACGATCGGTATGGCTCGACGTACGACTCGGATCGCTACGACTCCAACCGCTACGGTTCCTCTTGGGATCGGTCGGATCGCAGCGACCGCAATATGAGCGGGCGATACGGCTCGTCCTACGGGAGCGACCGTGGCTACTCCGGGCAGGATCGCGCCGATCGCTACGGATCGAGCACCAGCGACCAGACGTGGCGCAGCTCCCGGACGGATCAGTACCGCGATCTCGCCCGCGATGGCAGCGATCGTGACAGCGAATTCTGGCGGTCGGGCGAAGACGATCGCTATCGCGACAGGGATTGGCGTGACCGCTACACGTCGGATTCCGACACGTACCGCTACAGTTCGCGGTACGGCTCCGATCGTTACTCGGATGATCGCGACATGGATCGCAGCCGCAGTACCTACGGCACGCAGGACCGCTACGGCTCCTCGTATGACCGCGACCGCAACTACACCAGACGGTACGACAGCTCGGGCACGGGTTACGGCAGCAACCGGACCGGCACGGGAAGCTCGTACGACAGCAACCGGTACGGATCAGGAAGCTCGTACAACACGAATCGGTACGGGTCAGGGAGCGCGTACGACAGCAGCCGCTACGGCTCGGGCAGTTCTTACGATCGCTCGGACCGCTCGACCAGCGGGTACCGCACGTACGGTTCAGACAAGCGCGACAGCGACTGGAACCGCAGCTACCGATCCAGCGGCGACAACGATAACGACCGGTACGACAACCGTTCGTATCGCAGCAATCGCTCGTGGGATTCAGACGACGACACCGGGTCGACCTGGCGGACCTCGCGTTCGCGTACGACCTGGAGCGATAACGATCAGGACTGAGTGAGCGGCCACCGGATCCGCCGCCTGCCGTCTGCGGGCGGCGGATCCTTTCTTTCACATCCGCGACAGAGGAGAACCCATGAACAGAGTATCTGTGCTGATTGCGGCTGCGCTGCTCACCGCCGGAACGGCCCTCGCGGCGGACGTCACCGGCGGAACAGACGCCGGTGGTCAAACGGGTGCGACCACGCAGCCCGCGCGATCCACTTCGGCGACCCAGCCGTCCGTCTCGCTGGCAACGCCTTCCACGTCCGCGCAGCGTCGGGACCGTGAGGCGGGGGACCTGCTCGCCAAAGCGACCGACATCATCGATGCCCGCGTGCGGACGCGCGACGGTCAGGACATCGGAGAAGTCAAGGACCTGGGCCTCGACACAGACAACGGGCGCGTCGCCATCGCCGTGGTGGAGCGGGAGTCCGCAACTTCCGGACAGAAACTCGTGGCCGTCCCGTGGAGCGCGATTCGTCAGACCGGTGCTGGCGAAAACCTCCATTTTACAGTAGACTTCGACGCCGCGCGCCTCGCCAGCGCCCCGTCGTTCGACAGCGACAACTGGCCGGACCTGTCGGACCCACGATGGCTGCATTCCGCATACCGCGCATTCAATCAACGCCCGTACTGGGAGCGGGTTACGGACCGTCGGAGCCGCAGCGAGTGGTCGGAGGAGGATCGGACCGAGCGTCGGATGTGGGAGCCGCAGCGGGATCGGAATCCACAGCCCTGGCTGCGCGAGGACCCGCGTTTCGACGAACGCCGGCAGACGTACGGCGATCGTTGGGACGATGAGCGCGACTGGCGGGAGCGCCAGCGGAGCTATGCCCGGCCGGACGAGTGGCAAAACGAGCGCCCGTGGCGTGACAATCGCGGTTCCCGCATGTGGGATGATGACGACCGCCGTTACGACGACTACCAGGAGCGTCCGCGCTGGTCCGAGCGCTGGGACGAGGTCCGACCCGGCAGCGGGCCGCAAAACTGGCGCGATCGCGACGACCGGTATGATGACCGCTACGACCACCGCGGCGACCGCGAGTGGAGCCGCGAGCCCGGCCGGGACCGTTTCTGGCGCGAAGGCCAGAATCCACGCCGCGACGAGTGGCAGGATCGGGAAGGCCCGGTTTCGCGTGACCGGTATGGATCCGGCCCCGGCAATCGGATGGAGCGGCAGCGTTCGATCCCCAGTTACAACACGCCGGTGATCCGCAAAGCCAGCGATGTCATTGGAATCGAGGTGACGAACCCCACCGGGCGGGACCTCGGCGACATCGAGGACCTGATGATCGAGACGCGTGAAGGGCGGATCGCCTACGCGGTGCTCTCGTTCGGCGGTTTTCTCGGGATCGGCGACAAGCTGTTCGCGATTCCCTGGCAGGCCTTCCAGTCGCGTGAGGCCGGCGAGTCGTTCGTGCTCAACGTTCCCAAGGCGCGCCTGGAACGGGCCCCTGGCTTCGACAAGGATAACTGGCCCGACATGGCGAGCGCCGACTGGGGGCGTGACATTTACGAGTACTACGGCTTCGAGCCGGATCTGGTGATCTACAGCTACACCATTTACGGCGAGCCGATCTCCGCCACGCAGCCGTCGGGCGCTGAGGACTCCGGCGACCGCGCGTACCAGCGGCGGTTTGACCCGGCCGCCATCGAGACGCTCAGCGGCGAGATCGGGAGCATCACCCGGGCGGCTCCAACACCCGGGGCCTCCCGCGTCGTCATCCTGAGCGTCCGGACCGACGACGGCCGCACGCGGACCGTCCATCTCGGGCCCCCTGCGTTCGTGCGGAGCCGCCTGCCCGGCCTCGAGACCGGCAAGCGCGTGACCGTTCGCGGCTCGCGCGTGACGATCGACGGGCGGGAGGTCGTCATGGCAACCGAAGTGACCGAAGGCTCCCGCACGGTGCAGTTCCGACAGGGCGATGGCAGCCCGCTGTGGGGCAGCCAGATGGACCGTGCCGGTCGCGGGCGCGAGTAACCGGCGGCGTGGAGCGGGCATCTGCAGACAGCGGCCCGGCTCACGCAAGCTCATGCATACCTGTGATTTACGCGCGGGGCGGGCCGTCACCTTGACGGGCCGCCCCTTTGCTCAGATAATGCTGCGCTCGCATGTGCGGCAACCGGCCGCATGCGCCGGGTCGCCCCGCGATCCGGGCAAATTTGCAGACAGCGGATCTCCTCGAGGGAGTTTGGAACGTGTACGCGATCTTTGAAGACGGCGGCAGGCAGTACAAGGTTTCGGCCGGTGACAAGGTCTACGTGGATGTGCGTGACCTGCCGGAGGGCCAGGAAACGATCGAGTTTGACCGCGTTCTCGCCCTGGGCGAGGGCGAGGCCGCCCGGATCGGGCAGCCGTTCGTGGACGGCGCCCGGGTGGTCGCCAAAGTGGATGGCGAACTGAAAGGCCCGAAGACGACCGGGATCAAGTATCGCCGCCGCAAACGCTATCGTCGCAAGTTCGGCCATCGCCAGAACCATCTGCAGGTCACGATCAGCGATATCATCGGCTGAGATCCGTCCAGGCGGTGCCGGCCCCGCCGGCAGCCCGGGCGACCTGTCCATCCTTGACTTGATCTCCCGGCTTCCCGCACACTCTCGGGGACGCCGGGAGTTTTCGTATTCAGGCCCTGGCTTGCAGGAGGCTTTCCATGACCTTTGGGCTGTCGCAGCGGGACGACGATTTCCTCCGACTCACAATTCTCACCTGTGTGTTCCTGCTCGCTGCCGGTACCGCCCTTGCCGCCTCCGGCTCCACCGGCCAGGCGGCAGGAGAGGGGCAGGCCACCGGCGCGCTCTCTCCCGAGGATTCCGCCAAGGCGGATCGCCTGCGCGAGGATCTCCGCCGCATGATTGCCTCCGCCCGCGACCGCGTCTTCCCGGCCCTGATCAACATCAACGTCGTGACGCTCGGCTACTGGGACGGCAAGGAGCGCAAGGGCCGATCCGTCGGCAGCGGTACTATTATCTCGCCGGAGGGATACGTCCTCACCAACCAGCACGTCACCGACAACGGCAAGAAGTTCAAGTGCATCCTCTCGGACAAGCAGGAGATCACCGCCGACCTGGTGGGCGAGGATCCGCTGACCGACCTGGCGGTGCTCAAGCTGCATCTGGGCGAGCTGCGGGACCCCGGCGCGCCCCTGCCCGTCGCCACGTTCGGCCGGTCAGACGATCTCCAGATCGGTGACTACGTGATGGCAATGGGCTCCCCATTCGCGCTGGCACGCTCGGTGACGCTCGGCATCGTCTCTAACACCGAGCGCGTGCTGGCAGGCGGTGTCGGCGGCAGCGACGTTGAAGACATGGAGCTCGGCGAGGGCCAGCGCACCGGCCTCTTTACGCGGTGGATCCAGCATGATGCCCTGATCAATCCCGGCAACAGCGGTGGCCCGCTGGTGAACCTCAAGGGCGAGATCATCGGCATCAATGAGCTCGGCGGCTCCGCCACGGGCTTCGCGATTCCGAGCGGACTCGCCCGGACTGTCGCCGAGGCGCTCATCCGGCATGGCGAGGTCCCGCGGAGCTGGATCGGAGCGAGTTTCCGCTCGATCGAGAAGACCGGCCTCGAAAAGGGTGTCCTCGTCAACTCCATCGTGAAGGGCGGGCCGGCCGAAAAAGCGGGGTTGCAGGCTGGCGACGTGATCCTCGCCATGAACGGCGAACCGGTGACCGTCCGTTTCGCCGAGGAAATCCCGCCGCTGCTCAAGCGGATCGCGGACCAGCCGATCGGCTCCGAGCTGCGGATTGCGTACACCCGCGGCGATGCCTCCCGGAATGCGACCATCACGACCGAGAAGCTCAAGAAAGACCGCGGCGACGAGAGTGCGTTCCGCGGCTGGGGCTTCACCGCGACCGAGATTACCGACAGGATTGCCCTCAACTGGCGCCTGGACAATAAGGAGGGCGCGATGCTCTCGGGTGTCCGCGACGGCGGCTCCGCCCAGCTGGCCGAACCACCCCTGCAGGCGGGCGACATCATCCGCTCCATTGATCGCCAGCCGATTCGCACGCTCGACGCCCTCGTCGCGCGCTACGAGAAAATCATGGAGACCAAGCCCCTCCCCGAGTACCTGCTTGTCGAGTTCGACCGCCGGGGCCGCAACCACGTGACGCTGCTCAAGCCCAAGCCGGACGAGGAGGAGCCGCCGCCGCGCGAGGTCCCCAAGGCGTGGATCGGCATCGCGACGCAGCCGGTGCTCGACAAGCTGGCCACCCGCCTGAAGGAATCGGGGGCCCGCGGTTTCCGCATCACGCGCGTCTACCCCGGCACAACCGCCGCCGAGAGCGGGCTGCAGGTCGGCGACATCGTGACCGCACTCAACGGCGAGAAGATCACCCCCCGCGGCATGCAGGACGCCGGCCTGCTCGCGCTCCGCGTGCGCAAGCTGAACATCGGCGACAAGGCGCGGCTCTCCGTCCTCCGCGGTGGCCAGCGCGAAGAGGTCACCGTCACGCTCGATCGCACCCGGATCACGCAGGAGGAGGCCCGCGTCGAGCGCAACCGCGACTTTGAGCTCACCGTGCGGGAGGTGACCTTCTTCGATCGCGACGAGAACCGCTGGGGCGACGACATCCAGGGCGTGATCGTGCAGCAGGTCGAGTCGGCCGGCTGGGCGGGGCTCGGCGGCGTCGAGACCGGCGACCTGATCCAGTGGATCCAGGGACGCGAGATCCGCGACCCCGCCGGCTTCAAGGCGGCCATGCAGGCCGTTTCGCAGGCGCAGCCCGAGCGCGTGGTCGTTGTCGTGCTCCGCGGCTCCCGCACGCGTTACCTCTATCTCGAGCCAGACTGGAAACCCGCGGCGGACCCGAAGAAAACCACGACGACATCGTCGCCGGCAACTACAAAGGAGTGAACATGAAGCGCGTCCTGTGCATCCTGACGGCCCTTGCGCTGATCGCCAGCCCCGCTGTCGCCGCGGCCGCAGATCAGCCCGATACCGAGCTCTACGCGAAGTTCGTGGACACCCGCGCGCCGGCGCTCGTCACAATCAAGTGCGTGCTGAAGATGAAGTCGGCCCGCGGCGAGCAGGAAATGGAGAGCGAGAACACCGGCGTGATGATCGACCCCAGGGGCATCGTGCTCTGCTCGAACACGAAGTTGAGCGGACCGATCGGCACCCTCCGCCGGCTGGCGGGCTCGAGTGCGAGCGGCATCACGGTCACGCCAACCGACCTGAAAGTGCTGATTGGCGATGCCGTCGACGGCCTCGAGGCCCGCTTTATCGCCCGCGACACCGAGCTCGACCTGGCGTGGATCCAGATCAAGGAGCCGGGAGATCGCACGTTTGCTTACGTGGATTTCACCAAGTCCGTGCAGCCGAAGCCCGGACAGATCGTCTACAGCGTCTTCCGCATGAGCAAGCATTACGACCGCCTGGCCGTGGTATCGCAGCAGCGGATCGGAGCCATCGCCCGCAAGCCCCGCGATCTCTACATCGGCGAGGACTTCTCCAGCAGCTTCGGCCTGCCGGCGTTCACGGCGGCGGGTGAAGTGGTCGGCGTCGCCGTGCTGCAGGTCCCCGAAGAGGAGGACGAGTCGAGCGGCCAGCTCGGGATGCTCAGCCGGCTGACGAACACCCACGAGATGAGCGGCGCGCTCCTGCCGGCCGCGGACGTGGTCCGCGCGACGCAGCGGGCGCGCGAGGCCCCGGAATCGCAGCCGTCCGAGAGCCAGGAGGACGAGAAGAAGCCGACCACCCAAGAGACCAGGAAGGAAAAGGCTGAGGACAAGGAATCGGAGTGAGCGCGTGGCCCGGGCTCGCAAGGCGCGACTGACGCATCTCGATGACCGCGGGACTGCCCGCATGGTTGATGTCGGAGGCAAGTCCCCGACGCGCAGAGAGGCAGTCGCCACCGCCCGCGTCTCGGTCGGGCCAGAGGTGATGCGCCTGCTGCAGGACCGCTCACTGCCGAAGGGCGACGCGCTGGCGGTCGCGCGGATCGCCGGCATCACCGGGGCGAAGCAGACGTCCTCGCTCATCCCGCTCTGTCATCCGCTGCCGATCGAGTCCATCGATGTGGATGTGCGGCTCGAGCCCCCCGGCGACGTGCTTATCACCGCCACCGTGCGGATCACCGGGCGTACCGGCGTGGAAATGGAAGCACTCACCGCGGTGTCCACGGCCGCGCTGGCCGTCTACGATATGTGCAAGTCGGTCACCAAGGATATCGTGATCGGGCCGATCCGTCTCGAGAGCAAGACCGGCGGCAAATCGGGAGCGTACCGCCGCAAATAGCGGCGGATACGGTGACTCGTAGTGGCGGCCCGTCGACCGGGGATGACATGCCGGAAATCTTTCCTGACGCCGATCTGACGACGCAGCAGTGTCAGCCCGTCAGTCTCGACCTCGACCTGCCCGGCCAGCACCTCCGCATCACCTGGGCGGACGGTGCTGACAGCGCACTGCCGCTCCCGTACCTGCGAAGGAACTGCCCCTGCGCGACCTGCCGCACCGAGCGGGAGAAGCAGACGACGACGCTGCTGCCCATTCTGTCGGCCGGACAGGCGAAGGCAACCGGCGCCGCCACGGGCGGCCACCTCGTCGGCAACTACGCGATTCAGATCGACTGGGCAGACGGCCACGCGACCGGCATTTACGACTTCCGGCTCCTTCGCACCATGCACCAGCTGCTTCAGAAGTAAAAAACACCTTCTGCGGCGACTCGTGCCGCCACCGGTCGTCACCTACAGCTCGATCTTGCGGTTTTCGCCCGGTTCGTAGCGCTCCCCCGTCAGCGCCGCCTTCACGAAGCCCACCAGGTGCACCATCTTGCTCGACGGCGCGTCCCAGTACTCCGCGCGGTCCACTTCCACGCAGATGAGGCCAAGATTCGGATCGTCCAGACCCAGCGGGAACCACGCCTCGTACGCCGGGTGCCACAATTCGCGCACCTTTGCGGGCTCGGTCACTACGCTCGCCCGCCCGGAGATGGACACGTAGCGCTGATTGTCCGGATCCGCGTAGCTGAGGTTCACGCGTTGCTGTTCGCGAACCTCGTCGACCTTCATCGAGTCGAGCGCGGTGAAGAACCAGAGCTGGCCGTCGAATTCCGTCCGCTGCGTCGCCATCGGGCGACCCCGCAGCGACCCATCCGGCATGACCGTGATCATCATCGCCACGCGGATGTCCTTGATCAGTTCCGCGAGCCTCTGCACGTTCTCGGCATAATCCTGCAGCATGTCCGGGCCTCCGTTGTTCCTGGTTGCAGATGCAACCTGCCGGATTGTTGCCCCGCCGCCGCAGCATCGCCAGTCTCCAGCGCGGTGAAGATCTTTCATGTATGGCGGCTGTGCCGTAGAATCCACCGCATGGCGGCCACGACGCACTGGTGGACGGCGCTGACGGCGATTTGCCCGCATTGCGGAGCCGAGGGCAACCACCGCTACCTCTTGAGTCTCGGGAATGTGTTCAGGGCAACGGGGAACGTGCTGCTCTTCGTGATCGGGCTTCCTGTCTCGTTTCTGCTCGAAGACGGAACGCCCTTGCTCTCCATGCCGATCGCATTGCGGCGCCGGTGCTCATCCTGCCGGATGTTGTTCCATACCGACCCTGAAGTCCTCGAGCGCCCGCCAATCCGACCCGTGTGCCGGAGCTGCAACTACGACCTGCGAGGAAACACGTCAGGCGTGTGCCCGGAGTGCGGCTGGAAACTCAGCGAAGAAGTGCAGGAGAGCGTCGCAGGGGCCGGAGCCGCGAGAACAACCGACTGAACGAGCGTGCCGAGTCACGACGGCCGTCCTGACGCCTCGATCGGCCAGACGTCGACCACACGCCCGTTCTCGTGGACGTGCATCTCCCGGTACAGGTTGCAGGTGGTGCACGCGTGGCTGGGGATCAGCTCGATTAACTCTCCGGTCCGCCAGTCCGGAGCGCTGCGGATCACGCAGTGCTCCTCGGACTTGAACGCGGGAATCTGCGCGCTCGCACAGTCCTTCACCTGCGGCACGCCGAACTCGCTGGCCATGCCCTTGAGCCCGACATCCGCCACCGCGACGCCCGGTTTCGGCCGGCTGATCACGCGCGCTGCCACCGTGAGGGCCTGTTCGAACTCCGGCCGCAGTTGCCGATAGGTCCAGTCCATCGTCGGGTAGGTGCCGGCCTGGATCTCGTCGATCCCCTCGATCATGCTCGTGATGTCGTAGGTCGAGGTGGAGCCGCCGCTGATCACGCCGACGGGGATGCCCGCACCCTCGATCATTCGCCGCGTCCGGACGGCCGGCGCAAACGCATCCAGCACCTTCTGCCGGCGCTCCGCCCCATCGGCGACGCTCACCAGGTGCCCCTCGTAGGCCTGCAGTCCGTCGAATCTCACGCCCGCCAGCCCGGCGAGTTGTCGCGCGAGTGCCAGCACTGCGTCACCGGGCGGGAGACCGCAGCGACCCATGCCGATATCCACCTCGATGAGCAGCCCGACGGTGACGCCCGCCCGCGCCGCCGCCGCCGAAATCGGCTCGGCCTGGGCAAGGTCGTCGATGGCCACCGTCATGCGTGTTTTCGCCGCCAGCGCCACCAGACGCTCAATTTTGCGTTCGCCGACCACCTGGTTGGCGATCAGAATATCCTGCACACCGGCCGCCGCGAGCGCCTCCGCCTCGCTCACCTTCGCGCACGTCATGCCCACGGCGTTGCCGGCCGCGAGCTGCATCCGGGCGATGTGTGTGCACTTGTTGTTCTTGAAATGCGGCCGAAGCTTCACCCGCCGTCCGTCGAAGGTCTTTGCCATGCGGTCGATGTTGCGCTGCAGGGCCGCACGGTCGACGAGGAGGACGGGCGTATCGAGATCCTGGATGGGGGCGCCGATGGGAAAGGCCATTCCGCTGCTCTCACTCCGGCCACGGCGACTTCTGCGTTGCGAGCGAGTACAGAATCGCCTTGCTGGCCGTGTATTCGTGGACCGTCTCGTCGAAGCCGAGCTCGGCGCCGACACCGCTCAGTTTGTACCCGAAAACCGGCACGTTCGCCCGCAGGTAACCGCCGCCGTTGATCGCGATCCGCCCGGCGCGGAGCCGGCGCGCGACGCGGCGCGCCCGCCCGCCGTCCCCCGTCCACACGTTCGCCATCAAACCGAACGCGCAGTCGTTGGCGATCCGCACCGCCTCCTCCTCATCGCGGAACGTCATCACCGAGAGAACCGGCCCGAAGACTTCTTCGCGGGCAATCGTCATTGTGGGTGTCACGCGGTCGAAGATCGTCGGGCGGTAGTAGCAGCCCCGCGCCAGCGCGCCGCCGGGACGTTCCCCGCCGATCACCATGGCCGCACCCTCGCCACGGGCCTTGTCGACGTAGCGCTCGATGGTCTGCAGGTGCACCGGCGTGGCGATGCACCCGAGATGGTTCGTCTCGTCGAGCGGGTCGCCCTGGCGCAGGCCTTTGGCCTTCGCGACAAGCCGTTCCAGTAATTCCTCGTGCTGGGTTTCGTGCACCAGCAGGCGCGAACCGGCGACGCACACCTGCCCGAGGTTGAAGAAGATCCCGGTGAGCGCTCCGTTTACCGCATGCTCGATCGGTGCGTCAGGGAACACGATGCTCGGACTCTTGCCGCCGAGTTCGAGCATCACGCCCTTCATGCCGATCTTGGCCGCGTCCATGATGTGCCGCGCCGTTTCGAGCCGCCCGGTGAAGCTGATCTTGTCCACGCCCGGGTGCTCGACCAGCGCCTTGCCCGCGGTAGCGCCGAGTCCGTTGATGACGTTGAGTACGCCCGGCGGCAGGCCGATCTCGTCGGCGATCTCGCCCAGCATCAGCGACGAGAGCGGAGCGAGCTCCGACGGTTTGAACACGACGCAGTTCCCGCACGCCAGGGCCGGCGCGAGCTTGATGGCGGCGTTCGTCAGCGGGAAGTTCCACGGTGCAATCGATGCAATCACGCCGAGCGGCTCGCGGATCTGCAGCGTCACGTTGTCCGGCAGCGCGCCGAAGCACCTGCCGGAGATCTTGTCCGCCAGCCCCGCGTAACTCTCGAACAGGTCGGCCGCGCAGGGAACGTCGAAGCCCCGCGTGTCGCGGATCGGCTTGCCGATGTTGAGCGTGTCCGTCTGCGCGAACTCTTCGAGTCGGAGCCGGATCGCCTCGGCCAGGCGGTACAGGTATCGCCCGCGCTCGAGCGCATCCATCCGCGGCCAGGGACCCTCGTCGAAAGCCCGACGCGCCGCGCCCACCGCCGCCTGCACGTCCGCTGCGCCGGCGAGCGCGACCTCTGCGAGCTTCTCACCGGTTGCCGGATTGTGCACCGGCAGCATCCCCCCATCGGCGGCCGGCGTCCACCGCCCGTCGATATACATCCGCGTCGGCCAGTTGAGTTTCATGCGCGCGGCTCCCAGATCGGCACCATGGCGTTCCGCAGGTCGTGGATGAATTCGCGGACGTCGGCCGGCGTCGTGTCCCACGAGCACATGAGCCGTGCGCCGCCGCATCCGATGAACGAGTAGAAATGCCAGCCCTGCTCGTGCATGCTCTCGCACACCGCGGGGGGCAGTTCGACGAAGACCGAATTCGCCTGGCGCGGAAAGAGGATCCGCACGTTCGGCACCAGGCGAAGCTCCTTCTCCAGGAGTTCCGCGCACCGGTTGGCCTGCTCCGCGTAGCGGATGTACGCACCGCTCTGGAGCATCGCCGGCCATGGCGCCGCGAGAAACCGCATCTTGCTGGCGAGCTGTCCTGCCTGCTTGCAGCGGTAGTCGAACTCCTGCGCCATCTCGCGGTCGAAGAACACGACCGCCTCGCCGACCGCCATGCCGTTCTTCGTACCGCCCAGGCAGAGGACGTCCACCCCCGCCTTCCAGGTGACCTCCGCCGGGCCGACGCCGAGCGATGCCAGCGCATACGGCAGCCGTGCGCCGTCCATGTGCACGCGGAGCCCCAGCCGGCGCGCCAGGTCGCCGAGCGCCTTCAATTCATCCACGGTATAGACGGTGCCGAGTTCCGTGGCCTGGGTGACGCTCAGCGCGTGCGGCTTGGGATAATGGATGTCCGACCGTCGCTTGACCGTGTGCTCGATGGCGCCGAGGTCCATCTTGCCGTCAGCCCCGCCGACGAGCAGCACCTTGCTTCCGTTCGAAAAGAATTCCGGCGCCCCACACTCGTCCGTCTCGATGTGCGACGTCTCCTGGCAGATCACGCTGTGATATGGCTGGCAGAGCGTCGAGATGACGAGCGAGTTTGCCGCCGTTCCGTTGAAGACGAAGAAAACGTCGCACTCCGTGCCGAGAAACTCCCGGATGGCATCACAGGCTTTTCGCGTCCAATCGTCGTCCCCGTAGGAGGGCGCGTGCCCCACGTTGGCGGCCGCCATCGCCTCCCACGCCTCCGGGCAGATTCCGGCGTAATTGTCACTGGCAAACTGGCGACGTTCGGGTCCGCCCTTACGGCGCGGCCGGGCCAGTGGCTCGTCCTCCGCTTTCCTGGAACGCATCGAGTGCTCTCCTCAAACTCCCGCGGCCTGTATGCGCACTCTATTGGCCCGAACCGCCGCAGGCAAGGTATTATGGGCCCCGCACGCTGAGGCGCATGAATGGAGCGATTCGCTATACAAGCCGAAATCTGGCCCGGGGATGGCCAGCGAATGGAGGGGCACCTCGTCATCGAGGGCGGCAGGATCTCCGCCGTGGAGCCCGGCCCCTACCACGGCTCCCTGCCCGTGACCCGCCTCGACGAGATGTCCGTTTCGCCCGGAATGATCGACTTGATGGTGTTGGGAGGCTTCAACCGGAGCATCCTGCGCGACGATCCGCTGGATATCGCGCGGGCCTGCGTGCGGCTCGGCGTCACCGGCTGCCAGTTCTGCATCGCCTCGCTGCCCATTGAATCCATGCACCGCGTGGCCGACAACGTGCGCGCGGCGATGGGCGCCGACGACCCCCTAGCGGCCCGTGTGCTCGGCCTGTACCTCGAAGGACCCTTCCAGCAACCGGATCTCACCGGCGCCAGCATGCGGCAGTTCGCGCTCGATCCCACAGAGGAGACAGTGCGCTCGCTGCTGGACGCCTGCGGACCCGCCGTCACCATGGTCAACGTCGCCCCCGGCCTGCCGGGTGATGCCCGGGCCGTCCGGCTGGTTCGTGCCGCCGGCAAGGTCGTCTCGATGGCGCACTCCAACGCGCCGGCCGAACGCGTCCTCGCGTGCATCGACGCCGGGGCCACGGTGCTCGGCCACGCCTGGGACAACAACTCGGGCCTGCTCGGCGACACCAATGTCCAGCAGCCGACGCTTGAGCACGTGGCGCTGACCGATGAGCGCGTGCGTTTCCTGCACCTCATCTGCGATGGCGCGCATGTGCATCCGATCCTGATCCGCATGATGCTGCGTTGCCGTGGCTTCGAGTCGCTGTGCCTCGTGACGGACGCAGTCATTCGTGCCGGCTGCCCGGACGGTCCCTACGTCAACGACGACGGGCGCACGTTTGTGAAGCGCGGCGGCGTCGGACGCACCGACCGGGGAACGCTCTGCGGCAGCGCGCTGCTCCTGCCGGACCACTTCCGGAACCTGGTGAAGTTCACCGCCCTCCCGCCGGAGCAGGCTGTTCGTGCGGTGACGTTCAATCCCGCGGCATCCCTGGGGCTCGATGGTACGCTGGGCCTGCTCGCGCCCGGGCGTACGGCCGACGTGGTGGCATGGGATCGGGGCCTGCGCGTGCGGCGCGTGTGGAAAGCGGGGCGCGAGCTTCCTGACGTCAGCGACTATGCGGAGGTAATCCTGTGAGTGCATCCGAGCGTTTTGGCCTCAGCGGGCGCGTTGCTCTCGTGACGGGCGGCAGCCGCGGCATCGGTCGCGGAATCGCCATCGGCCTGGCCGAGCACGGCGCCGACGTGGCGATCGTTTACCGGTCGGCGGCCGCGGAGGCGAAAACCGCCGCCGAGGCAATCCGCGCGGTGGGCCGGCGCTGCTGGATGTACCAGCAGGATCTGGCGGATCTCGAGGCGCTGCCCGCGCTCGCCGACCGTGCGTGGAAGGACTGCGGCCGCATCGACATCCTCGTCAACAATGCAGGGATGGCATACCTCGAGCACTACGACGAGGTTACCCCCGAGCACTGGCGGCGCGTCCTCGCGGTCAACCTCGACGCGGTGTTCTTCCTGACGCAGCACATCGCGCGTCGCATGGTGACGGAGCGGGTAAAGGGCCGGATCATCAACCTCTCGAGCAAAAACGGTTTTGTCGCCGAGGCCGGCCTCGCCCACTACAACGCCTCGAAAGGCGCGCTCGAGCTGCTGACGCAGTCGCTGGCGATCGAACTCGGCCGGTACGGCATCACGGTCAACACCATCGCGCCGGGGGTCATCGAGACGGAGATTGCTGGCGAGTTCCACCTCGATCCCGAGTTCTTCCCCTATTACAGGGAGCACATCCCGCTCGAGCACCGCTTCGGCAATGTAGAAGACTGCGTCGGCGCCGCCGTCTTCCTCGCATCGCGCGCCGGCGCGTACATGACCGGCCAGCACCTCATCATCGACGGCGGCGTACTCTGCGAGCAGGTCCCGCGGTTGCAGTTCATGCCCCATACATGATCGGCGGTGTGGCCTCCAGGCGTATCGTGGTGAATCATCCGCCATCTTATTGGCGTTGCATTGCTCGTGCACGGACTGACAAAGGAAACGGAGGTCGCATCGGCCGACATCGAACGTGCGATTCACGTTATGGACCCGAAAAAGCACCGCTACGAGGAAGTGACCGGCCCGGAATCGATCCGCTGACGCTGTCGCGATCCTCGAGAAGCGCGATCGGCGCGATCCGAAAAGCGGCGGTTGTTCGCCGGGGCGCGGCTGTGCGGCGACATTGCCCAGATGATCTATGAGGCCCGCACGGCTGCGGGGCTGACACAGGGCAACTCGCGCGACTTGTCGGCACCAGGCAGTCAGCGATTTCGCGCCTTGAAGACGCTGATTACGAGGGCTACTCCCTCGCTACGATCCAGCGGATCGCCAGGTCGCTGAGGTTTCGCGTGAAGATTGCCCTCGTGCCCGACAGCGGCCAGGATGCCGCTTGGCCGCCTCATCGGACAGCCCACCCGCCCGGGGTGAGTTCCCTTGGACTCTTGAGGGCAACCCCTCTCGCCGGATACAATCAGGCCAGCGGATCTCCCTTCGTCCTCCGGAGCAGGCACCATGCCCGACTGGCAGGAAAATGACGACACCCCCGAATCCGAATGGTCGGAATGGCGCGGCCTTGCATCCGGTGCGGTCTGGGGCCTTGCCGCGGCAATCGTGATCGCGTGGCTCTCGTGTTCCCTCGCCTCGTACGCCCCGCACATGATCCTCAACTTCTGGCTCAGGATGGCTTTCGGGTTTCTCTGCGCGGCGCTGCTGTTCAGCGTTGTGCATTGGGCGGCGGGCATGGCGGGGCCGGCCTGCACCGCGATTGTGGTCGTGCTCACGCTGGCCGTCCTGCTCTCACACAGTGTCATCTTCGCACTGGAAGGGGTGACCACGCGCAGCGGTGTGGTGAGCGGCTGGGAGTGGCTGCGCCCGGAGGCGCTCGCGATCGTGAACATCTCGTCCGCGATCGGCATCGTTTTCGCAGTTCTGCTCTACCGCGAGGGTGGATCAATCGCTTCCAACATCGTCGACGTGCTGTCCGCCCGAATCCGATGAGGCCCTCACGCCGCGACCGGGGCGCCGGGAGTCCACTATAATGAGCGGCAATGACCGACCAGACGCCGCACCATGAGCTGCCGCCGGAGGAGCCTGCAGCTCAGCCGCGCATGCCGTCCACCGCCGGGGAAGAAGCGCCCGCCGAGCGCGCTGGCCCCAGCGTGACCCCCGACGTCTCGATCGACCGGGCGGCCGCCCCTGTCGATGCCTCCCCTGAAAACGAGACGGCAAAGGGCCGCGACTGGACCATCCAGGACCTCTTCAACAAGATCGCCCACCTGCCCAAGTCGCCCGGCGTGTACCTCTTCAAGGACGCCAGGGGCACGGTGCTCTACGTCGGCAAGGCCAAGGATCTCCGCAGCCGCGTCAGCAGCTATTTTCAGAATTCTGCCGATCTCATGCACACCCGGGGCCCCGAAATCGCCCGGATGGCCGGCATGGTGCGCGACCTCGAGTTCCTCGACTGCGAAACCGAAGTCGATGCGATGCTGCAGGAAGCGCGGCTCATCAAGGATATCCAGCCGCCGTACAACGAACGCCTCCGCGACGACAAGACTTTCCCCTACCTGGAGATCACCACCTCGGACGATTTTCCCGGCGTGTACGTTACCCGCAAGCCGCGCCTCAAGGGCAGCAAGCTGTATGGCCCCTTCACCAGTGCTGCCGGCCTGCGCGACGCCGTCAACGCCATGCAGAAGGTCTTCAAGTTCCGCACGTGCGAGTTGGAGATCCGCGCCGACGACGAGCGCCGCCGGCATTTTCGCCCCTGCCTGCTGCACGCGATCAATCAGTGCACGGCTCCCTGCGGCGACCTGATCTCGCCCGAGGCTTATGCCAGCGACATCGAGCGTCTTCGCAAGTTCCTTGCCAGCAAGCGGAGCGTCGTACTTCGCGCGCTCACGAAGGAGATGGAAACCCATGCGGCCGAGCGGCGCTACGAGGAGGCCGCCCGCCTGCGCGACCAGATCAAGGCCCTGCAGGCGCTGAGCCTCTCGGGCGATGTCGATGAGGACGTGCAGCCGGAAGTCTTCTACATCGATCCGAAGGAGGGTCTTTCGAAACTCGGCGAAATCCTCGATCTCGGCGGCGTCCCGCGCACGATAGAGGGCATCGACATTGCCAACCTGCACGGCGGCGAGTCGGTGGGTTCGCTCGTGTGCTTCATCGACGGACGTCCGTTCAAGAACGGTTACAAGCGCTTCCGCATCAAGACGGTCGAGGGCATCGACGATTACGCAATGATCCGCGAGGTCGTGCTGCGGCGCTACCGCTACGCCGCCGAGGGCGAGGAACTCTACCCCGACGTGATCCTCATCGACGGCGGCCTCGGTCAGCTCCACGCAGCCGAGTCGGCGTTCGCCGATATGGACGTCCGCCCGCCAATGGTGATTTCACTCGCCAAGCGGGAAGAGGAGATCTACCTCCAGGCCCGCAGTCGCCCGATCCGCCTGGCCCGCAACAACCCCGCTTTGCGCCTGCTGCAGCAGGTCCGCGATGAGGCCCACCGCTTCGCTCAGCACTACCACCACATCCTGCGTCGGAAGCGCACGTTCGACGACGATGTCGCCGCCGGTCGTCGCCCCCCGCGCTCCCGCCGTCGCCGCGGAGACTGACCCTCCGGCCGGCAATCTTGTGGATTCTTCCGGAGGGGCTAAACTGTACGGATACCTGGAGGCACGGCATGCCAGAACTGACCGAGGGCCCGTTCCGCGAGCCGGAAGTCGCACCACCCCATGATGCCGGTGTAACCGCCACGGCCGGGAGCCCTTCGCCCCCACGCGCGCCGGGAATGGGCTTTCTCGCTCTGGCCGGCACTTTTCTGTGGCCGGGACTTGGGCACGCGCTCGTCGGCCGCCTTCGGCGCGGAATCTTCTGGTTCCTGGTTACGGGTCTTGTGAATCTCGCGGTGCTTGCGCTCCTGCTGCGACCGCGGATGATACTCCTGGCGATGGCGCTTCCCGTCTGCGTCATTCTCGTGCTCTGGGTGTATGCGGACGCATTCGTCGCCGGGCGACGCGCACGCCCGCGCTGGGGTGGCGCCGCCGGCCGCTTCCTTTTTGGGGGAGGACTGATTGTCCTGGGCATCCTTCTCAGTCCGACAACCGAGCTGGCTCTCTGGTTTCGCGACAGGTACGCCGAGAGTTTCGCAATTCAATCGCGGTCCATGGCCCCGGCCCTCGAGCCCGGAGACAAAGTACTTGTGTGCAAGGGAGTGCCGATCCGCCGGTGGGATATGGTCGTCTTTCGACACCCCGAGTACGAAGGGGGTCTCCCAATCGTCTTCCGCGTCGCGGGTCTGCCCGGAGAAACGATCGAGATTCACGACGACTCGCTCCTCGTGAATGGGCAGCCCACCGTCACGCCTGAGGGCGTCGGCCCGTACCGCTCGATTCCACAGCAGGGACACTGGGACGTCTCCCGTCGCGGGCAGCCCTGCAACGGTTGCGCCGGAAACCCGATTACTCTCCGCAATTCGGAGTACTTCGTTCTGGGAGACGCCTCCGGCATTGCCCGCGACGCGCGACTCTGGGAAATCCCTGCCGGCGACCACCAACCGGGGGCTTTGCCGTCCGAGGCGATTGTCGGACGCGTCGCCGCCATTTACTGGCCGCCCAGCCGCTGGCGGGACCTGCCATAGGGAGATCCGCTGTTCAGCTTCGGCAGGGCGGCGGACCTCGTCGCAATGACGGGTGATCTTGCTTCCCTCCCAATTCCCCCAGCTTGCCACCACAAATAAGGCTGGCGATCGGATCCAGCTGCCCGTGCAGTCCTTATCGGCCGGTCAGAAGTCCAGCGCTCCGACAAGAACCGGCTGCCGGAGCACGGATTTGTCTTGACATGACCTGTGTGTGTGTCAATAACAGAACAGAGGGAGAGACAAGCCAATGAAGAAGCTCATTGCGGCGGTTGTCGCCATTTCCATCGCCTGCTGCACGGGCATTTCCTGCAGTCCCGGTGCCCTGAATCTGCACGACTGGCAACGAGATCTGCTGTTCAGCGGCGGTGCGCTCGCGGCGGCACTCCTGGCCGACCAGGCTCAGCACAACGCAGATAACACCACGGACGGTGACGGCGCGGAGCAGGAGATCCCCACCATAGAGGGTCCCCAGGGCCCGCCAGGGCCGGAGGGGCCACAGGGTCCACAAGGCCCGCAGGGAGACACCGGCGCGACAGGTGCGACCGGGGCCGCGGGGGCAACCGGCGCCACCGGTGAGACTGGTCCTCAGGGACCGGCAGGCCCGGCCGGCCCCCAGTATTTCGACCTGTTCATTGACGACTTCTTCGCGGCCGAAGGCAACGGGATGGTTCCGCTGCCCATCGATATTCCCGGCACGACAGGCTTTGTCGAGATCGCCGAACCCGCACTGGGCCAGCCGGACATCACCTCCGGCGAGGCCCGCGTGCTGGCGTTCCGGTTCTCCGTTCCGCAGAGCTATACGACCGGCAACCCCGTGACGATGCGGCTGTCGCTCTACCGCAGCGGTGCCGCGCCGGCGGGCTGCTTCAGCTTCCGGCTGGACGCGCGTCGCCTCCGCGCCGGCTCGGACATCGAGGTGTACGGCGAACCGCGGTGGGTACTGTCGACACTCGACCCGGCGGCGATCAGCGGCACCGGCCACGTGTTCTGGCTGATCGATCTGCCAGTCAACTCGGCCGACGGGCTGAACTTCCCGAACGATTTGGTCGCCGGTCAGATGCTGGCATTCGAACTGGGCTCCGATCTGAACGACAACGGAGTGTATACGCTCCTGAGCGTTGAAATCTTCGAGTCGGGAACGCCCGCGCCCACGAGCGGAGGCACGATTTCGAGCAACCCGCCGACGTGCGGCGGCCCCGCGTAATTTCGGCCCGGGGGAGAGAAACCGGGCGCAACCCCAGCCCGGCCAGACTCCGGGCTGGTCACATAGAGGGAGTACGAACCGTGAGACGCGCCTCTGCCATTCACCAACTGGTTTGTGCGTTCGGCGCCGTCTGCGTCATGTCCTCGGGCCCCGCCATGGCGACCCTCATCGGGGTGGACTGGGACGACGGCCAGCTCTACCAGGTCTCCACTGTCGACGGATCGATGACCAGCCTGGGGAATCTCGGCATCCCCGCCATGTCCGACCTGACCATGGCCCCCGACGGCACGGTCTACGGCCTCACCTGCACGACCATCAACGCCGCCGCCGGCCTGTACCGGATTGATCTCGCGACAGCGCAGGCGACGCGCCTCTTCGACATCGACTCCTTCCTCTATGAAGGCGGTCTCGCGGTCGATACCGGCGGCACGTTTGCGTACGGCTCCAACTTCGGCAAGGTTTCGCAGGCCTCCCTGTTCCGGATCGATCTCGGGACGGGTGTCACGCAGGCCATGCCGCCCCTGACCGGCTCGCACGACATCAATGGGCTCGTCGTCCGCAGCGACGGGATGTTGATCGCTCTCGACCGCGTGCAGTCGGGGCTCATTCTCATTGACCCGGCCACCAGCACCTGGTCGATGCTCGCGCCGATCGCCGATCCGGACGGCCTGGGCTCCGTCGGTGCCGTGACGATCAAGGACGGCGTGGGCTATGCCGTGACGGCCGCTCTTGGCGCTCCCGTTCCCGGCTCGAGCAAACTGTACAGCTTCGACCCGTTCACCGGGGGGGCGGCCATGGTCGGAGCGCTGTCCCCCGCGTTTGACGCCGGCGCTGCTGGAATCGGCGGACTGGTCGTCCCCGAACCCGCCACCGCGATCTTCCTCGTCGGCAGCCTGCTCCTCCTCGCGCACCGGCGACGTCGCTGATCACGCGCGGAATCGCCTCGGATCGTGCGCGCGGACCGCCCCCTGTGGCGAATCGTTGCGTGATCAACCTTGGCCGGAAACGGTCTTGATCAGTGAAACGAGTGCCCGCAGCAGCAGACTCACAATCAGCAGGAACAGCAGCACCGCCACGCTGAACGTGATCAGCGGCCATGCCGTGCCGAACGGCCCCGTGCCCGTCTGCATGATCCGCCCGAGCAGGTACATCAGCACGCCGGAAATGAAGATCGCCCCGAGCGAGCCCCGCACGTTTCCGGTCAGCGGCGCCATCCGCACCGTCAGGCAGATCGCCAGGTACAGAAACAGGAGTTGCTGCCAGTCTCCGAGGTCCTGCGCGCGGACCACGATCACCAGGTTCTCGACGAGCGTCACACTCGCGCGAAGCAGGTCGAAGAAGTGAGGGATCGTGGTCGGCAGGGCGACCTGCTGAAGCGTACTTTTCTCCATCCCCGCCAGCACTGACTCGCCGAAGTAACGGGCCGACCAGTAGATCGCTGCCGCGCATCCGATCATCGGCAGTAGCGCGATCAGAATCGTCCCGACCAGCGGAACCTTCGGCTTCTCCTCCGTACCGGTCTGCGGCTCACCGGAGTCGTCGTCCTTGATGAGCGCCGTGTTGTTTACCGTGCCGCCGGTGATGAGCACGCCGAGCATGTACCCGATCTGCGCGACTAGCGTCCCCGGCAAGAGGATGGAGTTCACGACCTTGGGCTGGATGAGCGAACTCCACAGCTGGTGGACGCCCATCGCGGCGAAAACGATCACGAGCAGCCAGAATGTCATGGCCGCGTATTCCATGCGAGTCCTCTCCTTGTTTTCTCAATCGTTATCGGCCGCTCGCGGGTCCTCGTGTGAGCGGAACTGGGATTGGCGCAAGCTCAAGGTGGCGCGATACTTGTGGCATGTGCCCGGTCGCCCGGGGCAGCCCGAACGCAAGCGGGAGCCGATGTCGCGGCTCCCGCTCACAAGACCACGGCTGAGACCAATTCGGTCAGAGAAGTCCCTTGAGGTAATCGAGGCTGCTGGCCGCCTGATCGATCGTGCCGCACTCAACGCTCAGGCAGATCGGGCGTTCCACCTTGCGGACCAGGCGGATGACTTCTTTCCAGTCAATCACACCATCCCCGCACGCGCAGCCTACCGGTGTGCCGGTCACCTTGCCGCGCTCGGCGTCGCTCTGCTGGACGGTGATGTCCTTGGCATGCACGTGCACCAGGTGGTTGCCGACGTCCGCCAGCCACTTGTATGGATCCTGCCCGGCCAGGTACGCGTTGCCGGTGTCGAAATTGATCCCCATCGCCGGCGATTTCACCAGGTTGAAGATGCGCTCCATGCCCGCCGGCGTCCTGGTGTACTGCTGGTGCTGTTCGAGGCCGATCTTGATCCCGCGGTGCTCGGCCACGCGCGTGACTTTCGTCAGCGTGTACTTCATCAGCACGTGGTCGGTTTCCACGTCGGTGAACTCGGCCTTGGGGCCCTCGTCCGTATTGACGACGGGCGTTCCCAGTTCGGCCGCGTAGCGGATCGCCGACGTCAGGTAGAGGACGCTCACGTCCGGGCGGCCCAGCGGGCAGTGTGCACTGATCCCCGAGCACTGCACGCCGTGCTTGCGGCACAGATCGCGCACGTCCATCGGGTCGTCAAACATCGACTGCGTATGGAAATACTGCGCTTCGCTCATCAGCTCGCGGCCCCAGTGGACCATCGGCTCGATGAACTTGTAGCCCATCTTCGCCGCCTTCTCGACGCCGACGGAAAACGGCAGATCGTGGTGGCGCACGAACTCCATGTTGATGCCGATCTGGATCTCGCCCATTGCTGACCTCCTCTGCTGCCCGGCCATGGCACAGCGGCGGAAGGCCGGGGCTGCCGCCGGGATGATGTGTCCGTGCGCCGCATCGTAGAATCCGCCCGCCCGACGTGCAATCCACCCTGCTTGCAGCCAGCGCGAATGCGATTATGCTCGATTCGCCACCGTAAGGCTAAAAACACGTCCAGCAGGGGGTGTTCAGGTGCAGGCGACAAGCCAGACCCACGCAGAGAGGCGATTCCGCATCGGGGCGGTCGCGCCGGGAGGGGCGCTCGCCCTCTGTCTTCTCGTTCTCCCGGCGCCGTCTGCCTTTGCGGCCGACACGGGCGCCGCCGCCGTATTCCGCGCGGGCGCCGCAGCCATCGACATCACGCCGCGGGAACTTCCCGTCCGCGTGTCCGGCAGCTTTCTCGAACACTCGACCAGCCAGGTCAAAGACCGCCTCCACGCCCGGTGCCTGGTGCTCGATGACGGGCGGGAGCGCGTGGCCATCGCGACTGTCGACAACTGCGTCATTCCGCAGGATGTCTTCGACGCCGCCAAGAAGCTTGCGCACGAAGTTACCGGCATCCCGACAGACCGCATGCTGATGTCGGCCACGCACACCCACTCCGGCCCGGCACTGGACCCGCTGCTCGGTTCCGACGGCAACCCGCAGTATCGCCAGTGGCTTCCCGGTCGCATCGCGGAATCCGTGCAGGGCGCGTTACGGAACCTGGCCCCCGCGCGGATCGGCTGGGGCGTTGTCTCCGTCCCTGAGCTCACGCATTGCCGCCAGTGGATTCGCCGCCCGGACCGCATCGACCTCGATCCCTTCGGACGTCAAACGGTGCGGTCGATGATGCACCCCGGCTACCAGAATCCCGATTACCTCGGCCCCGCCGGCCCCGTGGATCCCGAGCTCTCGCTCGTCGCGGTGCAGTCGCGCGGGGGCAGGCCCATCGCCGTGCTCGCGAACTACTCCATGCATTACGTCGGCGCGGAGCCGCTGTCCGCGGACTACTTCGGCGCCTTCGGCGACAAGTTTGCCGCCCAGATCGGCATCGATCACACCGACCCGCCCTTCGTTGGGATGATGTCAAACGGCACCAGCGGCGACCTGCACTGGATGGACTACAACCGTCCGAAACCGGCCCAGGCGCCGACGCACCTGCAATATGCCGAACTCATCGCGAAGCATGCGGTCAGGGCTTACTCGGACATCAGGTACAGCGATCACGTGCCCCTCGCGATGCGAGAAACCGTGCTGGCCCTTGAAAACCGCCCGATCAGCGACGCCGATTTGGATGCCGCGCGCCGGCTCTTCGAAACCTTCAAGGAGCGCCAGCCGAAAACGTTGCCCGAAGTCTACGCCCTCGAGCAGCTGCGGATGAGCGAACGCCCCTCCCGGCATGAGCTGAAGCTGCAGGCGCTCCAGATCGGTGACCTCGGCATCGCGGCCATCCCCTGTGAAGTGTTCGGCATCACCGGGCTGCAGATCAAGGCGCTCAGCCCGCTCACGCCGACCTTCACGATCGAGCTCGCCAACGGCTACCACGGTTACATTCCGCCGCCGGCGCAGCATCCGCTCGGCGGCTACACCACGTGGCGGGCTCGTTCTGCCTGCCTGGAAGTTGATGCAGCCCCGAAAATCACCCGGGCGATCGTGAAGTTGCTCGAGGAGGTCTCCGGCCGGCCCCGTCGCACGCTCACGGATAACGATTACGGGATGACGCGGTACGCGGAGACGGTGCTGGCGTCGAAGCCCACTGCGTACTGGCGTCTGAACGATTTTGAGGGTCCGACTGCGTCCGATGCGAGCGGCAACAACGTCGCCGCCACCTTCGAGCCGGGCGTTGTCTTCTATCTCGAGGGACCGAAGGGCGAAAGAGATGATACCAGGCGCCCGAATCGTGCCCCGCACTTCGCCGGCGGGCGTCTCGTTGCCGATATTCCGGGCCTGGGCGACGCCTACACGGTTGAACTGTGGTTCAGCAACTTCCTGCCGACGGACGCACGCGCCGTGACAGGTTACCTGCTGGCGCGCGGAGCCATCGGCGATGACGGACGGGCGGATCAGCTCGCCATTGCCGGCAAGGGCTCCGCCGAGGGCCGACTGATCTTCTGCCGGGGCGCCTCGACGGAAAACTGCATGGAGGGGCGGACTCCGATCGCAACGAAGAAGTGGCAGCGCGTGACGCTGGTGCGCGACGGGCCGCGGCTGACCGTCTATCTCGATGGCGAGCCGCAGGCAGAGATCTCCGGCCAGGTCGGTGACCCGGCGTCCGGCGGACAGCGGCTGTTCATCGGCGGACGCGGTGACGGCACCGCGAGGTTCGAAGGCCGGATCGACGAGGTGGCGGTCTACACCCGCGCCCTCACGCCGCAGGAACTCACCCGGCACCTCCAAGCCGCCCCGAAGATCGATTAACCGGCCGCGCACGCGGCCTGGGCCATTCGGATGACTCGCCCGCCGGGCGCGGGCACTCTCAGGAGAAGCAACATGTCCAACGGCATCTCGCGTCGCACGTTCATGCAGTCCACCCTGGCGACCGGCGCGGCGCTGGCCGCCCTGCGCCCCGGCCTGGCCGCGCTCGGCGCCAACGACCGCATCCGCATCGGCATCATCGGAACCGGCGGACGGGGCAACGCCCACATGGCGGACCTCCAGGCGCGCAAGGACGTCGAGATCGTCGCGATCTGCGACGTGGACGACGCCCAGCTCGACCGTGGGTCGAAGAGCGCCGCCGAACTCGGCAGCCGCCCCCAGCGGTTCAAGGACTTCCGCCGCCTGATCGACATCAAGGACACCGACGCCGTCTTCATCACCGCGTGTTGCCACTGGCACGCCATCCCGGCGATCGCCGCCATGCGGGCTGGCAAAGACATCTACCTTGAGAAACCCGCCGGCCACACCATTCACGAGTGCCGCGTGATCGCGGACGTGGCGAAGGAAACCGGCCGCATCGTCCAGATTGGCACCCAGCACCGCTCGTGCCCGCACTGGACGCACGCCGTCGAGCGCATCAAGGCCGGCGAACTCGGCCAGGTGACGGCCGCCCACGTCTGGAACGCCTGGAGCCTCAAGGAAATGGGCGGCGGCCTCGGCAATCCGCCGGACAGTGATCCGCCCGCGGGCGTCGATTACGACATGTGGCTCGGCCCGGCGCCGAAACGCCGCTTCAACCCGGCGCGCTTCCACTTCGGATTCTACTTCTTCCAGGATTATTCCAGCGGTATGACCGTGGCGTGGGGCGTGCATCTCTTCGACGTGGTGATGTGGGCCCTGGGCTACACGGTGAAGTCAGCCGCGGCGACCGGCGGCATCTACGTCCTCAAGGACGCCCGCGACACGCCCGACACGCTGCAGGCAGTGTTCGACTGCGGCGACTTTGTCATGGATTACACGCTCAGCCAGACGAACGGCTGGCGCCAGTTCGGCGACATGGACCATGGGATCACGTTCGTCGGCACGAAGGGCGCGCTCGAGATCAACCGCCGCGGCTACCAGGTCTACCACGAGCCCGACCGCGGCACGCGCAAGCCGTACCACACCGAGCCGGTGCAGGGCAACGACACCGTCCACCACCACGCGAACTTCTTCGACTGCATGCGCTCCCGCAAGCCCACCCACGCCGACGCCGAGGCCGGCTATGTCGGCGCCGTCCCGGGCTACCTCGCGCTCATCTCCTGGCGCGTCGGACGCATGGTCCACTGGGACACGAAAACCGGCACAATCCTGAATGACCCCGAGGCTGCCCGTCTCCTCACCAAGGAGTACCGCGCGCCCTGGAGTCTGTAACAATCGACATCCGATCTGGCTCGCGTCTGCCTCCTTGCCGCCGTGGCTGGAGGAGGCGAAGATGATCCGCGACATGACGTCTTCCAGGATCAACCCCGTCGAGAAAGGTGCAGGTCTCATGTTCGGAGCCTCTCTTGTTGTCCTGTCCAGCGTGACCGCCATGGCCCAGATGACTCCCGTCCAGCTGCGGTGCGAGTACCTCGTGAACCCACTTGGTCTTGACGTGCGCCAGCCCCGTCTGAGCTGGGTTCTGCAGGCGTCCGGGCGTGCGCAGGTCCAGACTGCCTACCGGATCCTCGTGGCCGACAGTCGCGACGCACTCGCGAAGGACGACGGTAACCTGTGGGACAGCGGTAAGGTCGACTCCGACGAGACCATCCACATCGCGTATGACGGCAAACCGCTCACGTCAGGCCAGACCGTCTTCTGGAAGACCCGCGTCTGGGATAAAGCCGGCGCCGAATCCCCGTGGAGCGAGCCCGCCTCCTGGCAGATGGGCCTGCTCGAGCCGGATGACTGGACGGCGAAGTGGATCGGCAAGTCCGACACGCCGCCGAACGGCCCGCTGCCCTCGCTGCCGCCCGCGATGCTCCGCAAGGACTTCAACGTCGCGAAGCCAGTGGCCCGGGCGACCGCGTTCGTGACTGCGCTCGGTCTCTACGAACTCCGTCTCAATGGTCAGAAGGTCGGCCAGGCGCTCCTCACGCCCGAGTGGACGGACTACGCCACCCGCGTGCAGGTCCAGGCGTACGACGTCACCCCGATGCTCAAGGAGGGTGATAACGCCGTGGGCGCGCTCCTCGCCGACGGCTGGTACGCCGGGCGCATCGGGATCTCCGTCATCCTCGGCGCCGGCGGCCAGGTACGCGGCTTCTACGGACGCTGGCCGCACCTCCGCATGCAGATGCAGATCGAGTACGCCGACGGCAGCCGCGAAACGGTGATCACCGACGAGAGCTGGCAGTCAACGACAGACGGACCAATCCGTAAAGCGTGCATTCTCGACGGCGAAGTCTACGACGCGCAAAAGGAGCAGCCAGGTTGGGACGGGCCAGGCTTCAAGGCCGAGGGGTGGAAGTCCGCGCACATCGAGCCGTCATTCCCGGTCAAGCTCGTCGCGCAGCGGCACGACCCCATCCGCGTCACGCAGGAGCTCAAGGCCGTCGCCGTCACGGAGCCCGCGAAAGGCATCTACGTCTTCGATTTCGGCCAGAACATCGCCGGCGCCTGCCGACTGAAGATCCAGGGCAAGGCCGGACTGAAGGTCCGCCTGCGTCACGCCGAAGTGCTGCAACCCGACGGCAACATTTACCGCGACAACCTGCGGATTCACGGCGAGCTCGGCGCGCGCCAGGAGGACGAATACACCTGCCGCGGCGAGGCCGAGGAAACGTGGGTACCGCGTTTCACCTACCACGGCTTCCGCTACGTCGAGGTCGCCGGCCTGCCGGCGAAGCCCGCTCCCGAGTTGCTCACCGGGCTGGCCTTCCACTCGGCCCCGCCGATGACCAGCGGCTTCGAGTCTTCGAGCGCGCTGCTGAACAAGCTGATGCTCAACACCGTCTGGACGCTCCGCGACAACCTGCACAGCATCCCGACCGACTGCCCGCAGCGAGACGAGCGCATGGGCTGGACGGGCGACATTCTCGCCTTCGGTCAGACCGCCTGCTTCCAGATGGACATGGCCGCGTTCCTCGCCAAGTGGCTGCAGGATCTGCGCGACGACCAGGCCAGGGACGGGCGTTTTCCTGACTTCGCCCCGCACCCCTTCGACCCGGACAAGCGTTTCAGCGGCGTACCCGCCTGGGGCGATGCCGGCGTGTTCGTGCCCTGGTACCTGTGGGTCAGCTACGGCGACAAGCGTGTCCTCGACGAGCACTACGACGCCGCCCGGCGCTGGGTCGACTGGATCCACTCGAACAACCCCGACCTCCTCTGGAAGAACAACCGCAACAACGATTACGGCGACTGGCTCAACGGCGACACGCTCAAGCTCACCGGCTTCGGCTTCCCGGAGGGCAAGGCCCAGATGTCACCGGAGGTGGTGGGGACGGCCTTCTTCCGGCAGTCCGCGCTGCTCGTCTCGAAGATGGCCGGCATCCTCGGCCGGACGGAGGACGCCGCCCGGTACGGCAAGCTCGCCGCCGACATCAAGTCCGCGTTCAACCGGGCGTACGTGAAGGAAGACGGCACGATCGAAAACCTCGATCCGCCCAAGGACCCGAACCAGAAGCCGGTCCTCCACGGCAACACGCAGTCCGACTACGCGCTGGCGCTCGATCTCGACCTGCTGCCGCCGGAGAAACGCCCGCTGGCCGCCAACCTGATGGTCAAGGCGATCGAGAACTACAAGTGGCACATCTCGACGGGCTTCCACACGACGGTCCGCCTCATGAAGGAGCTCACAAAAGCCGGGCGCAACGACGTGGCCTATCGCCTGATCAACAACCGCACGATCCCCTCGTGGGGCTATGAGATCGACCACGGCGCGACCACCATCTGGGAACGCTGGGACGGCTGGGTGGAGGGCCGCGGATTCCAGGACCCCGGCATGAACTCGTTCAACCACTATGCGATCGGCGCGGTGGCCGAGTGGATGCTCCGGGTGATCATCGGCATCAATCCTGACGAGGACAGCCCCGCGTACAAGCGCTTCACGCTCCGCCCGATGCCGGGGGGAGGCCTGACGTGGGCCAGGGGGCATTACGACTCGATCCGCGGCCGGATCGCCTGTGACTGGCGTATGGAGGGCGACACGCTGCACGTCGTCGTCACGATTCCGCCGAACACCAGTGCCACAGTCTGCATCCCCGCTCGCGACCGTACCGCCGTCCAGGAAATCCCCCAGGCCGGCACGCAGAGCATGCAGGGCGTCACCTTCAAGGGTATGCAGGACGGCGCCGCCGCCTTCGAAGTCGGCTCTGGCACGTACCACTTCACCTCCGCCGGCTACAAGATCCCCGGCTGACACTGATGTGGGAAGTGCGAAGTGAGAAGTGCCCCCGTTCCAGTAGCGTCCGCCCCCCATGGCGGACGCAAAGGTCCGGAGGTGTCATCCCGTCTGCGCGGCCGAAGTCACAAGCAGAAGGCCGGGGACAACCGCCCAGGGTGCCGCCAGTGCCCTCAGCGACGGTCAGCCAGCCGCTGCGGTGCGAATTTCGCGCCGCCTCACGTATTTCCGGACCAGTATCAGGCACCTGCACCACCACCTGGCCTGATCCCTCTCATATTGAGGCGGCTCCGCAAGGTGCGCTATAATGAGGCAGGTTCGTCGGTGGAGTACGTCATGAGCCACGTGGAAGCCGTCTTTCGAGGTGGTGTGTTTGAACCGCTCACTCCGGTCGATCTTCGCGAGAACCAGCGGGTTTGCCTCAGTTTTGAACAGGCTTCTGCCCAGGATCCACAGCGCTGGCTTGATCAGGTGAGAAGGCTCCATGCCGCTTTAGCCAGGCGACCCCGGCCCTTCCCCGACAGCACCCCTGATATCGCAGCAGATCGCCAGCGATGAGTGACCTTGTGATCGACAGCAGCGTCGTTGCCAAATGGATTCTGCCCGAGTCTGACTCCGAGCAGGCACAGCGAATTCTTGCCGAGTCAGCCAAGGCCGCTGACCGCCTGGTCGTGCTTGACCTTGCCTTTTCCGAAGTAGTCAACGTGATATGGAAACGGTATCGGCAGCAGCTGATCACTGAGGACGAAACCCGCGCACTGCTTGAGGCCCTCGAAAGCTGCCCGTTACAGGTGGAGTCCGCTCGTCCATTGCTCGCGCCGGCGCTCGCGATTGCAGTCAAATATGACCGCGCAATTTATGATGCGCTGTTTGTCGCACTCGCGCAGAAGCTGCAGGCCGTCGGCATCACGGCCGACGAACCGCTGTTCAACACGATCCACGGCGACTTCCCCACCATCGTCCTCCTGCGAAACTGGCGTTCACAATAGGACTTCGGTGTCGAAGGCGGTCAATTGTTCACCCGCTCCGGCTTCGCCGTCTGCCCTTCCATCGTGACAGGAAGACGGAAAACATCCCCGGCTTTGTTACAGAAGTACAGGCGCGAGTCGGAGGGCTTTCGCCCGTGGCCGTCCGCCCAGAAGCCGTAGAAATCCGGGTGCGCGTTCACCGGACGCCGAACGTACGTGTGGTTGTACTCGCTGGCCGACGTCATCTGCCGCGCCAGCTTCCAGCTCTTGCCGTGGTCGGTACTCTCCCACATGGCGATCTCGCCGCCGGGGTTGTACGCCTGCGGGCCCTGCTGCGTCGGCCCGATGATCCGCCAGCGGTCCGCTTCGATGTAAAGCGACCCGGTGTCGTAGTTGTTGTCGGAGATGATGTCGCCGCCGTTCAACTCCCAGCTCCGGCCGTTCCAATAGGCGGTCGTCCACGTCCGCGGCATGTTTTTGGGCCCGGATTCGTAGCCCTTGCTCGTCGTGTAGAGGACGACTGGGCGCCCCTCGGCGTCGCTGGCGAGATCCTGGATGTAGACGAGCAGCCCCTTGCTCTCGTACTCCTGCACGAGGGCGGGATTGACGATGTCGGTGAGCGGAATGTTCAGCGATTCACCGCCGGCCGTCCTCCACGTCGCCCCGAAATCGTCCGATTCCATGTAGTACAGATTGGTCCGCCAGTTCAGGCCCTTGCCTTTGGGGTGGTACATGAAACTCGTGCCGACGCGTCCGCGCCCGAGCGGACGGCTCACCTGATAATGCCCCTGGGCGATGGAGGAGAGCAGCCGGCGCTCGCTCCACTTCACGCCGTCCTCGCTCGTCATCATGCAGATGGTGCGCCCGGGGTTGTAGTACGTGTGCATCAGCAGGAAGCCGTGCCCGGAGAGATACCACGGCTGCGGGTACGAGTAGTTGCCCGTCCACACGAGTTCGAACGCGTCCACCGAGTACGGCTTCGTGCTCCGCGAGATGTACGACGGACGCGACCGCCCGTGGCTGCTCGAGAAGATCCAGATCGTCCCCGCGTCATCGACGTTGATCACCGGGTTGTCGTGCGCGTCGTCGGTCTTCTTGTCGAGCAGGATCGTGGGGCGGGGCACCATGCCGGTCGCGTGGTCGTAGTACGACACCATGTGGATCAGGCGCGTGCTGTCTTCGGGCAGGCTCCCGCCGTACGTGAAGAACGTCTTGTTCACTTTGGGGACATACCACGCGTACGGCGTGTGATTGGCCGGGTAGGTGCCCATCCCGCCGCTGTATTTATATACGTACTCGTCGCCCGAGGGCTGATTCATGTACCAGATCCCGCGGTAGCCGGTGTCCCTGCGGTTGATCAGCACCTGCGGCGGGGCGGGCGTGAAACGCGTCGCGATCGGCGCTCCCGCCGGCTCGGCTTTCCAGGTCGTGCCCGAACGTCCGCTCGCCGCCCAGTGTGCCACCAGCTTCTCGGAAGAGGCATCCCCCTTGCCGGCCGCCACGGCCGCGATTTCCTGGTCGCTGAGCACGCGCCTCCAGATGCGAACATCGTCGATGCTCCCGTGCAGCGGCCGTTCGCTCTCGTTGAGCGCGCCGATGAACAGCGTCTTCCCGAGGCCGTGCATCCGGCCGGGCGCCGGCGTCGATTTCGCCAGCTTCCCGTCCACGTACACGCGGATGGCCTCGCCGTCGTAGGTCCCCGCGTAGTGCACCCACTTGCCGGCGGTCGGCGCCGGTGCGACGGCGTACAGGTAATCGTTCGGTTTGTTGCGAATCAGCATCCGCACGTTGTCGCTGTACAGGTACAGCGTGAAACCGCTGTTCGCCTCTCCCGTGTTGAGGAGCACCTGCGATCCGGTGACATCCGCGAGCCGCACCCGTGCCGCAACCGTGATCGCCCTGGCGTCCAGCGCCGGCAGCGGGGCCGAGAAGCCCGTCTTGCCGTCCAGCGCGACGCCCTCGTTGCCGGCGGCGTGCAGTGCGGCCGCCGGGCAGAGCGCCGCCAGCAGAATTGCGGTTGAATGCAGGAGCGAGGTCAGGTGCGTGCGTCTGTTCGTCATCAGTGCTTCCTTTCGCGCGAGGAGTGGATCCGCAGTATCACCTCTGGCGCAGGACGTGGCAACTCTGGGATGTCGATGGACCGCCGCCCAGGACCCGCGCGCCGCGCCGGGCCGGGGCCTTCAGTGGCGGAAGAGCGGCGGGGTGCCAGCGCCCCCTCCCGCGATAACGCCGTTACGGCACGCACGTCGGAGCAGCCGAGTGCCGCCACGGGACGGCTGGTCCGCTGACGCACCGCACGAACTGCTCGAAATCCGCCGCGCCGATGATGTGGTCGCCGTCCCGGTCAAAACAGAGGCAGGCCGGGTCCGCGCCCGCCGCCCAGCCGCCCGGTCCGGTGATGCAGGCTTGAAATGCGCCGAAATCCGAATGATCCACATCGAGATCGCCGTCCGCGTCCGCAAAGGGGAAGGCGCATGCCGGCCGGCACGGCTCGTCGGGCTGCTGGATCGGGCGCAGGAAATCCCCCCGCCCGAGCGCGCGATCCACGATACGGATCTCGTCGATCATGCCATAGAACCCGCGGTCCGCCATACCTCCGCCGCGTCGGTTCCCGATGATCAGGGGAGCCGGGCCGGCAGGCGCGAGTGAAACGCCCGTGACGTGCCCCTCGAGCTGCCCGTCAAGGTACCAGCGCAACTCGCCGCCCTGCGCGACGAGCGCGAAGTGGTGCCACGTCCCGGCGGTGACCGGCGTCTGCCCAGGCTCGACGTGGTCCGCCTCGTCATCCCCCCGCCAGAAGACCGACAGCACGTTCCCGCCCGCCCCCGCGTGCAGTCCGATGGCCAGGCGCGACTCGGTATCGAGCGATGATCGCTTCTGCGTCACCAGCCTGCGTCCGACGGACATGGGCGCGGTGATCGGAGATGTGTCGAACGTGTTGAAGAAGCCTTCGAATGTGAGCGTCTCCTGCAGCGAGCCGGCGTTGCTCGGCAGGTGCGTGTCAATGGCCGCGCTCAGGTTGCCCGGCAGCAGCATGGCGAATTGCCCGGCGCTCGTTGCCGGAGCATCTCCAACGCCCGGCTGCCCATAGGCGACGTACGTCAGTGGTGAGCCCGCGCCTGCCGTTCCGTCGGCGCCGTGAATGTTCTCGATCGCCCCGCACAGTCCGCTGTCAACGAGCCCGTGGCTGACCGCCGCCCCTGGCTCGGCCTCGAACCCCGAGCACCACAGGACGCCCGTTCCGGCCGCTCCGCATGCCGCGTCGCACGACCCGCCGTCCAGCAGGAACTCCGCCGGCGCCCGCACCTGGTCTGAGATCCGCACCTCGTCGAGCAGTCCGTAGAACCCGCGGTCCTCGACGCCCGACAGACGGTTGTTCGCGAGGCTCACCGGGCCGGAGCCCGCCGCCACGAGCGTCGACGCCGGCACCTGCCCCTGGAGGTTGCCGTCGAGGTACCACGTGATCGCGGCTCCGTCGTACACGAGCGCGAAGTGGTACCATCGATCCGCCAGGACCGGCGTCGTTCCCAGCTCGAGATGGTTCGTTCCGCTGGTGTCGTACCAGAACACCGACAGCAGGTTCGCCGGGCCGCCGCCGCCTGCGATCGGTGCATTGCGATCGGTGACCGCCGCGTATGTGTTCCCCACGCGGATCTCGTCGATCTCGCCCTTGTTGCTGTTGAGCCCCATGACGAGCCGAATGTGCGAAATCGTGGCCGTGCTCGACGTCTGGTTGCTCAACATCCACGTCGCGGGCTCCGTGACGGGCACCGCGGCTCCGGCCGGGTAGAAGTTCATGAAGAACTCGTCCGCCGAGGATGCGTGTGCGACGATTTTGCCGATCACCAGGTAGGTCGTGCCCGCTGTCACCGTCCCCGCGACGTTTGTGGACGCGTTGAGGAAGAACTGGTCCGGCGTGGTGGAGCCTCCGCTCGTCATGCCGAACCGCGCGACCTGCGTGCTCGTGCCCGGCGTGAAACTGATCTCGAGGTTCTCCGCGCTGTTCGCGGACGTCGACGTTTTGCGCAGCAGCCCGCTGACATACAGGACCCCGCCCTCCTGCGCCAGGTTGATGCTGCGGCTCAGGGCTCGCACCGCTTCCACCGTCCCCGACGCGCCGGCGTTCACGCCGCTCAGGCGCGAACCCACGGACGGAAACAGCGGCGTCGTAAGGCTGACGGAATCATTGGTCAGGATGGCAAAATCCGCATCGGCGTCATCCCAAGCCCCTCCCCAGCCGATCCCGCCCGCCTGCTGGTGGAGAGTCGTGCCACTGTATTGGAACCCCTCGTAGTCAAAGAGGCCGTCGGTCCCGGGCGCGGATCCGCCGTGCAGCCCGATCGCCAGGCGCGACTCGCCATCGCCGTCACTGCGTTTCTGCGTCACCAGGCGGCGCCCGACATACGTCGGCGACGTGATCACCGCGCTCTCTTGCGTGCGGAAGAACCCCTCGAACGTCAGTGTGTTCTGCAGGTTGCCCGCGTTGCTCGCCAGGGCCGTGTTGATCCCGACGCTGCGATCGTTCGGGAGTGCAATAGCGAAGGCGCCGGCGTCGCCCGTCGGTGCCGTGCCGGTCGCCGGCTGCCCGTACGCGGCGTACGTCAGCGGCACCGTCCCCGCCGGGGTGCCGCTCGCCCCCGCGGCGTTGCGCACGATCGAAACCGGCTGCCCGTTCGTGACCGGACCGATCGCGAGCGTTTCAAACGGCGAGCGCCACAGCGGCGGCGCGGAGTTCGACACCTCGCCGAAGTCCGTGACGCGCTCCGGGCGCGCCGAATCGCCTGCCATCGTCCAGGGGAGCCGCCACACGTTCGCCCCGGAGCGGTCGCAGAAGTACAGCCGCGAATCCGTCTTCATCAGGGCGTTGCCGTCCGCCCAGAACGCGTAAAACGGGTCGCGGGCGTGCCGCGGACGACGGACGTACGAGTGGTTGTACACGCTGCCCGTCGTCACGTCGCGCACCTTCGTCCACGTCGCCCCGAGGTCCTGGCTGATCCACACCCCGACCTCGCCGCCGGTGCCGTACACCTGCGGGCCGTTCTCCGTCGGACCGATGATGCGGAGCGTCTCGCCCTCGAGATAGAGGTTCCCCACGTCATAATTGTGGTCCGACACGGTGACCACGCTGTGGACCCACTCAGCGCCCGACCACCGCGCCAGCCGCCAGGTGCGGGGGTCGCCTGCGGGGCCGGCGGCGTAGTTCTTCGACGTGATGTACAGGATGTACGGTTTACCTTGCGCGTCGAGCTGGGTGTCGTTGATGTAGCACAGCATGCCCTGCGCCTCGTAGTTCACCACGAGGGCCGGGTTGCTGACCTGGCTGAGCGGCAGCGTCAGGGGCGTGCCGTTCACCGTTGTCCACGTCTGACCCCTATTCACTGTCTGCATGTAGTACAGATTCGTCCGCCGGTCGACATTGCCGCCGGGGTGGTAGTTGAACGCCGTCCCGATCCTGCCATCGCGCTCCATTGAGGTCTGGTAATGGCCGCCAAATCCGACCATCTTCGAATGCGGCGTCCAGTTCACGCCGTCGGCGCTGGTGGCCCAGTACAACTCGCGTCCGGCCGTGTACTTCGTGAACATGTGCAGGAAAAGCGGCGGGTTCACACCGTCGTCGAGATACCACGGCTGCGGGTACGTCCGCTCGTCGGTCACCTGGTGCTCGAACGCCTCAGTCGAGTACGGCTGTGTGCTCCGGTAAATAAACCCCGGCCGCGCCGTGCCGCGCCCGCTGATGAAGACCCACAGGTAACCGTCTCGGTCAATCAGCAGCGAGCCATTGTCGTGCGGATCGTTAATGCCCACCTTATGGTAGACTACAGTGGGGCGGGGGACGGTGCACGTCGCGTGGTCATACCACGACGCCAGGATGAGCAGGTCGCCCGTGGCAGCGTCCACGCCGCCGTAGACGAAGAACGTCTTGTCGACGGCCGGCGCGTAAATGGCGATCGGGACGTGATTGGCGGTGTACGTGCCCAGCCCGCCCGAATACTTCGGGCCCCATTCATTGTCCTGGCCGATCGTGAACCAGATGCCGCGGTAGCCGTCGAGTTTGGTGTTCGGCTCGACCGCCGCCGTGGCTGTCGCGAGCGTCGCGAGTACCGTCGCGACGATTGCAGCCTTTCCCGACACGGATCGCGACCACCATCCCGATACGCTCGTGCGGACTGCCTCCGCTGCACCCTGTTGCCCACACATGATGAGACAATCCTCCTGGCGCGGGACAGGCCGCGCTGCACTTCTCCACAGGAGAGGACTTCACTGTTGTCCCGGCCGGAATCCTGCAACCGCGCGGCTCCGCCCGGTCCCCGCGATCATCTCGTATCCCGGCGGCGCATGCCGAGCAGGCCCGCCACGCCGAGCAGCGCCAGCGTCGCCGGCTCCGGGACGGCCACCGACGCCCAGTCGCTGCCGATCCGGATCTCGTCGATCTCGGCGTACGAATTGCTTGCCCCCACGTTCACGCGCAGCTGGGTCAGCACATCGCTGCGCGCACCACTGGTGGTCAGGCTCCAGGCAGCCGGTTCCGAGGCGGGCACCGTATCGTTCGGGCCGTACACCTTCAGGAACAGCTGGTCCGATCCGGCCGCGGAGGAGACGAGCTTCGCGACCAGGAAGTATACGGTGTCCGCGCCGATCGGCGCCGCGCCGTTGTTGGTATCCACCGCGTTGAGGCCAACGTAGAACACGTCGGCGGCGCTCACGCCGAAGCGAAAGCCGATTGTGCCGCCGGTGGTCCGGAACTGGAACTGCACGTCCGAGCCGGCCGTCGCGGCGCCGTCCGCCCCCCGGCGAACCAGGGTGCTGGCGTACAGGACGCCGTCCTCGGCCAGGCTGACATTCTGGGCCAGATTTCGGACCGCCGCCCGGTCCACCGTGGCGCCGTCGCTCGGCGGGATGCGGATCAGCCGCGAGCCGACGGGCGCAAACGGGAACGCAGCCGAATCGAGGCTGACCCCGTCGTTGGTCAGCCGCGGATCACCCGTCGTGTTCACCCACGGGCCGCCCCAGCCGATCCCGCCGTTCTGGTCCGCGATGGCCGTGCCCGTGTAGTCGAACCCGTCGTAATCCAGCAGGGCGGCTTGCGCCGCTCCCGCGGCCGCAAGGCACAACACCCCGCACACAAGAGTGCACGTCATTTTCATAGCTTCTCCTTCCGCTCCGAAAAGCACTCAGCCGATCTCGTTGCGTCAATTGCTCCGAAAAGGCGTCCCGCCGTCTCCGGACCTCACGTCCTCCCCGTGACTGCTCCACCTCACTGCGGGCAGCCTGGAGTCGCCGTCCACACGATGCCGGGCCCGGTCGCGCACAGTTTGAACGCGCCAAAATCGGCCACGTCGACATCCTCGTCGCCATCCCGGTCAAAACACTTGCATTCGTTCGGAATGGCCGGCGTCTCCGAGAAACACCGCTGGAACGCCCCGAAGTCGTCCATGTCGACGTCGTCGTCATTGTCGTCATCCGCGAACGGCACATTGCACCACATGCCCAGGCACGGGTCGAAGCCGACTCCCGCCGTCATGAACTCCGTCGGGGCGATCACGTGGTCGCTGATCACGATCTTGTCGAGCAGGCCGTAGAACCCGCGCGTACCGTTGCCGGCCGTCCGATCGTTGCCGATCGCGATGGGCGCGCTGCCCGGCCCTATCAGGTTCGGCGCCAGCACCTCGCCTTCCAGTGTCCCGTTCAGGTAAAAGCGGATGTCCGTTCCGTCGTACACCATCGCGAAGTGGTACCACGTGTTCGGCTGCACCGCCGTCGTGCCGCGGACGACGGTCAGCGTCGACGTATCCGCCTCCGCCCAGACGATCGCCAGCACGTTATTCGTCGGCACGGCCTCCGTGTTGCCGGTCAGCCCGATCGCCAGCCGCGATTGCCCTTCGGAAGCCGACCGCATCATGCTCACGAGGCGGTCGCCGATGGGCGCGGTGCTGTCAACTACGGTCGAGGAGTGATTGAAATAACCCTGGACGGTCAGTGCGTTCGCCAGGTTCCCCGCGTTGCTTGGCAACGTTGTGTTGATCGCCGTGTTCTGCAGGTCGGGCATGGAAACCGCGAAACTCTGGGCGAGTGCGCCGGGATCGATCAGCGCCGGGATCGCCGGAATCCCCGTCTGGCCGTACTGCACGTACAGGCTGGCCACGACGCCGGCCGGCGTGCCGTCCGGCGGCCCCGCGGAGTTGTCGATGCAGCCCGGCGTCTCCGCCGGCTGGCCTGACGTGACTGCCTGCCCGTCGTTCGTCTCGAATCGCGACCGCCAGAGCAGGCCTGCTCCGGGCGCGCCGCCCTTGACCGCGAGTTCATCGACCGTCAGGGCACGATCCCACAGGCGGATTTCGTCCATCACCCCGTAGAAGCCGCGGTCGTTGGTCGCACCGCTGGTCCGGTTGTTGCCGATCCCGATCTTGGCCGTCCCGGGCGTCACGATGCCCGGAGTGTTCGCCGTGCCTTCAAGCGCACCGTTCAGGTACCACGTCAGCGTCGTTCCGTCATGGATGGCGGCAAAGTGGTACCAGGTGTTCGCCGCAAGCGGTGTGCTGCCGACTTCCAGGTGATTGACGAGCGTCGGGTCGACGGCCGGCGGCACCGGCGGAATCGACTCCACCCAGAACGTCGAGAGGACGTTGCGAAGCTCGCCCGGGTCGCCGCGCGGTGCGTTGGGGTCCGTCACCGCCGCGTACGTCGACCCGATGCGGATCTCGTCGATGTCGGCCTTGTTATTGTTCGCTCCAACGATCAGGCGGAGGTGAGAAATCACCGAGTTGCTCGCCGTCTGATTCGTCAGCATCCACGTCTCCGGCTCCGTGACCGGCACCGGGTCGCCTGACGCATAGAAGTTCATGAAAAACTCATCGTTCGTGGAGGTATGTGCGACGATCTTGCCGACGACCAGGTATGTCGTACCAGCGGTAACGGTCCCCCCGATGTTCGTCGACGCATTCAGGAAAAACGCATCCGGCACCGTGGCGCTTCCGCTGGTGATGCCGAACCGCGCGACCAGCGTCGTGTTTCCCGGCGTGAAGGCGATCTCCAGGTTCTCCGCGCTGTTCGCCGAGGTCGAACCCTTGCGCAGGAGTCCGCTCACGTACAGCACCTTGCCCTCCTCCGACAGGTTCAGCGGAATGCTGAGCGGACGTACCCCTTCAATGGTGCCCGTCGCGCCGGCATTCGGGCCGCTCAGGCGCGAGCCCACCGACGTGAACAGAGGCGAGGTCAGGCTCACCGAGTCGTTGCTGAGGAATGCAAAGTCGCCGTCTGCGTCGTCCCACGCGCCGCCCCAGCCGATCCCGCCTGACTGCCCGTGAATTGCGGTACCGGTGTAGTCGAACCCCTCGTAGTCAAACAGCCCCTCCACGACACCCACTCGCACCGCCTGCAGACCCACCGCCAGACGCGATTGGCCGTCATCCGCGGACCGCTTCTGGCTGACCAGACGCTGCCCCACGAACGTGCCGCCTACCGGGGTCGCTGTCGGCACGTAGAAGTAGCCTTCAAACGTGAGCGCGCTGGCCAGGTTGCCGGCGTCGCTCCGCAAGTTGCTGTTGATCCCGGTGCGCCGATCGTCGGGGGAGGAGATCCCGAAGGATCCCGCGGCATTGCCCGGATCGATCAGGCCGGGAATGCCCGGCAACGCCACCCCATACTGCACGTACACCAGCGGTGCGAGGCTCGCGATGCTGCCGGTCGCCTGCCCCTCGGGCCCGACCAGGTTTTCCACCGGCCCTGCGACCTGCTCGTGCGTGACGGCCACACCATTCTCCGTCTCGAAAGGCGAGCACCAGACCGGCTCTGCCTGCAGAACGCCGGCCGGCACCAGGATTGCCACGGCAATCGCGCCCGCGGCCAGCGTGGTGCCAAGAATCTGCGCAACACGGGTTGACGTCATGGCAGCCTCCTTCCGTTTCGGGCGGGTTTGCCCTTCCCCCGCTCTCCATCGGGCGGCCTGATGGAATGCCGCTCTCCGCGATTCGAAGCTTCTACATCTCAGCCCACGCCGGTCCGACTACGGGATCCGGTCGAGAACCTTGTAATACGCAGCCTGCTCCTCGGGCTTGGGTGCAACCGAGGTGATGGGTCGCAGTGCCTTCAGCAGATCCGGCCGCGCCCATCGCACCGACCCGTCTCCGAACAGCCGCATGTAGCCTTTCCCCTGGTGCGGTGCGGAAACGTAGCCGACATCAATGCCTCCGCCCTTGAACTGGTCCACTCCCGTGAAGTCGGAGTAGATGACTTTCTGGGCGAGGCTCGTCGTGATCAGTCTTGCGGGGTTTGCGTTGAGCATCGTCTCGGTGTAGCGCCCCAGCCGCCAGTAGGTGATGACGCCGGCCGGCATCGGGTCGGTCCGGGCGCCCGCGCCGATCTGTGCATTGGCGGCCATGACCTCGATGAGGCGCGCGGGATACGAGCAGCGGAGCTGCACCTTCGGGTTCAGGGCCTCCCACTCGCTCTCCCAGTACCACTTGTTGTCGGGGCCGTTGAATGCGAGGCTCGCGCTGTGCGAGGCATGCTGGCCGGGGCAGTAGAAAGCCCGCGGGTCCTTGATGTACTTGCGGTTGGCCAGTTTCCCCAGGTTGATCGTCCCGACCGCCGGGCTCCGCATGTAGTAGGTCGTGAATGAGCTCGCCGTTCGGTACAGCGGCGGCAGGTTTTCGCGCGAATCGTTGGCGTAGGCAAGGATCGCCAGGCTGAGCTGGTGCAGGTTGCTGCTGCATTGGGAGCGCTTGGCTGACTCCCGTGCCGATTTCAGGCTCGGAATCAGGATGGCGACCAGCAGGGCGATGATCGCGACAACCACCAGCACTTCAATGAGCGTGAATGCCCGAACTTGTCGGCTCGGTCGTGAACCCTGCAACGTCGGCATGGGCATGAGGCTGCCTCCGACAACGAGATAACAACGCCGCCTGAAAAGACTTGCATGGCCGGACCTGCCGCGGCCGATCTGACATTCCTGCGCCCCGGGCCGGATCGATATGAACCGGATCCGACACGGGGACAGACCGTCGGCAGTCCACCTGTTCCCCTGCAGCTTATGCTTTGCCGCCCAGCCATTCAAGACAGAAATCGGTGGTAACCGGTAACTCCGATCCGCGGGCGTTTTGATGTTGGGCGTCAGAGCAAAACGCACCGCACCTTTTTTGATGTGGTGCTCGTCCACCTGGCCCAACGGCACGGCTGCGACAAGGGGTAACCGCACCGGATCGGTCTGCCCGGTCCGAAATCAATTGAGGCAGTTGGTATCGATGTCCCGGTTCGCCCCTGAGAGGCAGTCGAGCAGCATCTCCACGTCCGCCTGGTCGACGAGGGGGTCGAGGTTGAAATTCACCGGCTCACAGCCGGGCAGCACCTCGATGTTCCCGTTCGGCGTCAGGCAGATCTGGACATATCCGAAGTCCGTCTGGTCCACATCGCCATCCTTGTCGACGTCCGTCGGAATCGCAAACGCCGAGCGGCTGGCCAGCGCGTAAACGTTGCCGTCGAATGCCGTCAGGTACATCACGTTGCCGATGATGCACGGTGCCGAGAGCAGGGGGGTTCCGAACCGCATCGACCAGACTTCGGCTCCTGTATCGAGGTTGAGGGCGTACAATCGCCCGTCGCCGCAGGGCACGTAAGCGATGCGATCCGCGATCGTGGGGCTTCCGGCCAGCGCCGCGAACGTGTTGTTGTACGGCGCCATCTTCAGGGCCGACGTCGCGAGCTGCTTTTCCCAGATCTGCGCGCCCGTATCGAGCCGGAAGCCGCGAATGTACCCCGTGCCGCCCGCGACCACAATGCCGTTCGCCACCGCCGGGGTCGACGCGGAACGCCCGCCACCCAGTGGGCGCGTCCACCTTGAGGAGCCGTTAGCCAGCACAGCGCAGTGCAGCGTGCCGCTGTAGTCGGTGAAGAGCACGTCATTGCCGACAATCACCGGGCTGCCGTGCAGCCCCTGGACCGAGTACTGCCAGATCGTCGCCCCCGTCGCAGCGTTTACTGCCCGCACGTTGTTGGCCCAGTTGGCCGGCACCACCACGATGTTGCCCGTCCCCGACGGGCAGGCGTTTGAACTGATCCAGTCCGCCCCGTAACTCTGTGGCCAGTTCTTCGAGCCGGTGGCGGGGTTGAACGAGGCGAAATACGCGTACGTTCCCGCGAACAGCGCGCCGTTGAGCAGAAGCGGCCCGCTGTACTGGAACCGCTGGTACGGCGACCCCAGCTCAGAACTCCAGATCGGCGCGCCCGTCGTCCGGTTCAGCGCGTGCACGACGCCGCCGTGCGAGCAGGCGTACACGCGATCCTGGTCCAGCGTCACGCTGTGCGAGACTGCCGCCGGCGTGGGCGTGAACCACACGCGGGACCCATCCTCCGCCTTGAGCGCGAGCACGCCGTTCTTCTCGAGGTCCCCGCGATCCTTCACGCCGACATAGACCGTCTTATCCTTCACGACGGGGGAGCCGAAATCGATCGTCCCTTCCGTATCGGCCGCCCAGACCGGCCCCAGGGGAGGCTCCAGTGCACCTGCGGCCACCCCGCCCCGCGCCGGCCCGCCGCCGAACTGCGTCCACTCGCCGTCTGGAGCCGTCCGCGGCTTCCGCAGCCCGAGCACGGTGAACGTCGTCTGCGCGGTGGATGTTTCGCCGCGGTCATTCGTCGCCGTCACGTGCAGATCATATGCACCGCGCGGAATCTGCGCCGCCGGCAGCATCGTCCGCCAACTCCACTGCCCCTGCCGCGTGAGCGAGCCCTCCGCGACCACTTCGCCGGAATGCTCGACGCGATAACCCACCGACTCCACGTCCGCCGACGTTTCGTACGCGTTAACGATCACCAGCACGTCGTCATTCGGCACGAGCACGGAGTTCGACGGCGTCACGATCTGCAGCTGCTTGCCGTCGGCGATCCATCGCATCCGGCTCGTCGACCGGTCCGTCGTGACGCTGATCACCTTGAACCCGGCCGGCGAGCAGTCGATCCCACCGAAGAGGAAGGTCGCGGTGTTGTAGGACGTCATGCTGCCGACAGACACCGTGTGCTGCGAGTGCCAGTGGCCGCTGAACACCGCTTCCGCTGACCACGACTGGAATTGCGTGTGCTCTTCCTGAGACGGCGAGTAGTGCTGGAAGATGAACAGCCGCTTGCTGCCGCGAAGAAGCTGCAGATCCTTGGCGACCCACGCCTGCTGCTGCGTCGTCTTCTGGATCGCGTTCAGGATCAGGAAGTGGCAGTCCGCGTAGTCGAACGAGTAGTAGTCGGGCCCCAGGTACTTGCGGTAATTCGAGGCGCCGCCGCTGTTCGCGTCGTGGTTGCCGAACACGCTGAATACAGGCACCGCCGAGCTGTTCACGCCCGCCACGTACCCGTCGAAGTGCGACAGGTTGCTGCCCGAGTCCGCCAGATCTCCCGTGGCCAGGATGAATTTCGGCGGGCTCTTCAATGCCGCCACCTCGCCCAGGGCCGACGTGAGAAGCGCGGTCGTCCCGTTCCCGCCGATGTGAATGTCGGAGATCTGCGCGAAGTCGAACGGTCGCGACTCCTCGGCCGACGCCAGTGCGAAGCTGAAATCCGCCGGCGCCGAGCTTCCGCTGATTCGCTTGTACCACGTGTTTGTCTTTGCGTACCCGCTCGGAAGCGAGATGTAGATCAGCCGGGCGTCTCCTGCCGCGTTGGGCAGCGTGTACGTGCCGTCGCCCGCCGTCACCGCGAGGTCTATCGTGTCCGACACACCTACGCCGGCGATGCCCGCCTCACCCTCGTCTTTCACGCCGTCGCCGTCAGCATCATTGAACACGGTGCCGGTGATCGGTCCGCTCCACCCGCCTCCCCGGTAGATCACGATCGGCGGAACCGTCCCCGCCTTCACGTCTTCGGCATACTTGAGCATGTTGCGCATCAGTCGCGGGGCCTGCAGCTTCGCCTGGGTGTTGCCGATGTTCCGCGCCTTGTCCGGCGCCAGTGACAGGAACAGCGCCCGCCCGGTCCCCCAGCCTGCCTCGACGATGCTGGCCAGCGACACATCCGTGGCGCCGTCGCCCGCGAGCACGCCCACCTGCTCGAACGTGACGATGCTCTCCCAGGATGTCGACCACGTGGCGCTCCCCGTGTATCGCCACCCCTGGAGATTCGAATCAGAGATGACGTTCGGCGTGCTGAACAGCTGGTGCCCGGTCTGCACGCGATAGACCAGGTCGAAATCCGGGTCCCCGCGGACCACGCGCGCCGGCAACGGGACCCAGCTCTCCTGCGCGACGGTCTGGTCAGCCTGCGTCAGCATGATGACCGTCCCGCCGTTGTTCACGAACTGGTTGAGCGTCGTCGCGGCGCTCGCCAGGGCCGATTTAATCGTGCTTTGCTGCGTGCAGAAGCTGCCGACGATAAACGTGTCGAAACCGGCGAGATTGATCGCCTGACCGCTCTGCACCTGGGCAGTCTTGTCGGTATAGCTCTGCCCGATGTCCGTGAGCAGCTGGCCGAGCCCCTTCGTGTTCGAGAACTGGTCCTGGTAGTCCAGAATCGCCACGGTAACCGCCCCGCGCGCCGACAGGGACACCGCCAGCGCGACCAGGATCGCGAGTGCGCCCGCGCTTCTCCCTGCCCGCCCTGGTCCCGCTGTGTTGACCTGCTCCGCGGAACGAACGACCGATCCCGACATAGGACAGCTCGACAAATAAGGGCGCTGCCGGGTCAGACAGAAACTTTCCAGCCGACCCGGCAGCGCCGGCCCTGAAAACTGTCTACCGGGAAGCGGGCTGCTCTCCCCATCGCCCGCTCCCCCGGTAGAAGCGTGACTCCGCCTGCCCCTCAGCGCGACAGGCTGCGGCGACGCCTCGCCGCGACGATCCCGCAGGCGGCCATCATCATCAGGCACAGCCCGGGTTCCGGAATCTCGACGACCAGCGGCGTGCCCGGAATCCCGCCGTACCACGTGTAGTAAGCGCCATTGTCGGCGCCGCCGTTGCCCCAGCTCGCCAGCCCGACGCTGCCCGCCAGGATCGGGTCGTTCAGGTCGGTGATGACCGGGTAGTTGATCGGCAGGCCCCCGACGGGGGTCACCTGCACGAACAGCTGGTTTCCGATGGCCTTGACGCTCAGGTCGAACGGAACTTCCGTCCCCGCCCCGCCCGAATCATCCATGAACACGAACAGAGGATTCGACTGGTTGTCGCGGAACAGCTCGGACCAGACGCCGTCCTTGAACTTCTGCACCGACAGCCCCTGCGGCGCCCGCTCCCACATGTTCGTCGCCGTGATCGTCTGCCGGGCGAAGTTGACCCGGTAGAATGCGCTGTCGTTCTCCTGCACGCGCACGAGCACACCCACCCCGTCGTCGTCCAGGTTGGCGACCCGCACCTTCATTTCGTAGTTCGACATCGCGCTGCTGCCGGGCTCGTTGACAACGACGGCGGGGCTGATGAAGTCCACGTTCGGCGTGGCCTGCGTCGCCCATTCGTAACCGTTGCTGTCCTCACCGATCCGGCCCTTCGGGAACTGCAGGCGGAAATTGCCCAGGTCGTCTCCCTGGCCGCCCGTGTTGCCGGCGGAATTCCGCATCGTCACCGCGCGCCAGCTCACCGGCGACGTGAACGATTCCGAAAACAGCGTGTTCGCGTTGTTCGCGTCGGTGACCGTGACCTGGCTGGCCTCGACACCCCAGAGCGCCCGGAGAGCCGAGGGCGAATTGGCGGTGCCGCCATTGCGCTCATACCAGGAGTGAACGCCGATCTTGCCGGCCTTCAGGTCGGCATCCGTGCCGCTGTGGATCAGCGTGTTGTCCACGTAGACCGACCAGGCCGTCCCATTCACCTCGACTTTGACGTTCATGGGGAAGTAATTTGCCGCGTCATTGTCGGTGATCTTCGGCACGAACGTTGTGCTGGGGGCGGCGATCTGCGTGATGGCGTTGTTGACCACCTTCTGGACCGACACGCCCCTGCCGAAACCGAGGTTGCTGCTCTGGTTGCGCAGCCCCACGCGGAAGTAGTTCCCCGTGTCCTGCCAGCCGAACACGACCCCGAATCCGTCGTCGTCGTTCGTCGTCAGGGTCGTCGTGAAGTTGTACGCGTCCGGGGTCGTGAAATTGTCGTTGATCATGATGTACGGGGTGTACCGGCCGTCCGTCGAGGAGGTGCTGTCACCCCACCGTCCGCCGCCCGATTCCTGCAGCGCGCCGGTCCGCAGGTGGATGCCCCAGTTCGGCTTCTCAACCGTCGCCGGCGCCAGGGTCGGCGACTGGTTGGGGTTGGTCGGGTTCGGATCGACCCATCCGTTGTAGCTGTTGATAAAGGGGTCGCTGATCAGCGGGTCCCCCGGGGCGCCGAGCGCCGGCAGCGCCGCCGCCGCGAGCGACAACAAGGCAAGAATTCGCACGATCGTCATCTTCTGCCCTCCTGAGGCTGCTGCCTCGGTTGAATGTCGAACACCTCCAGCCTACTCATTGGCACAGTTCGCGTCCAGAGGCATATCGCCTGAATAGCATGCCTGAAAGATCGCAAAGTCATCCATATCGACGTCCGTGTCGCCGTCGCTGTCCGCCCGGTTGCACCGTACGTCCGGGTTGGTCCGCGGAATGGTGGGCCCGCTCGCGCAGGTCTTCCAGAGAATAAAGTCGAGATCGTTCACCCGGTTGTCGTCGTTCAGATCCGGGATGGGCCGTCCGGCAACACCGACGACACGCACATTGTCGAAAACGCCGGCCGTATCGATGTACTTCGTCCAGTCGAAGCCGATCCCCAGGTAGTTGTTGATCTCGTCGACGCGGCCGTCGGCGTCTCCCATCCCCCACACTGTCGCGCCGATCTTGCCCTGCAGCAGGGGGTTCGACGGATCGGAGAACGACCACATGTACTGTGTGACGCCGTCCGCCGTCGCGTTCGGCCCGCCGTAATCGCACTCGGAGTCGCTGTCCAGACAGAGCTCGGTCACCTTGATGTTGAAGTCAGCCCCGGTGGCCTGCAGTTCCAGGCGCCATCTCTGCCCCGGGCGATACACGAAGCCGGCGTTGTAAAACATCTCCTGGTAGGTGCCCGCCAGCCGCTTCTGGACCGACACGCCCTGCGGCGGGCCGCCGTTCGCGTTGTTCGCCTGGCTCATGAACATCAGGCGGTAAAAGTTCTCCTCGTTCTGGTAGCGGAACAGCACGCCGATCCCGTCGTTGTCCAGCGCCTGTATGTCCACCGTGTACGTGTAGTCGATCCAGTGGCTCTCGCCGGCCACCGCCCGCGGACCGTCGAAATTGGTCGTGCCCCGCGTGTTGTTGCCCTCTTCCAGGAAGGCTGTCCCGACAATGTAGCGGTTGTCGCGCGCGCCCAGCGCCTTCAGATCCTCGCGGATGCCGATCCCCGAGGTCTTCGCTCCCGTCCATGCCTGGCTGTACGACGCCGACTCGCCCAGTACCGAGTCCACATCGGACATCGTCTCCTGCGTGGCATCCACCCAGCCTTTCGGATCGGGCGCACCCATCCCGTCGGTGAACACAGGCTGGCTCTGGCCCGCCAGCGTCAGCTTGATCTCGCGGAACTCGTTGACGTTGTTGCCCCAGGTGTGCAGGCCCACCGTGCCGCGCGTGAGCGGCGCGGGATCCACCACCGTCGCCTGGTAATAGTTGTCCTGTTCGTATCCGGTATCGAGCGTGTCGATCTGGATCCGGAACGTCCCGCCGGTGCAGATCACCCGCGCCCGCCAGATCTTGAACCCCTCCTCGATACCTCCGCCCGCCGCCCAGCCGGCCGAGTTGTACTTGAAGCCCGCCAGCGGCGTGCTATCGTTGTCCCCGGGCGCGGTCGAATCGATATCGCTGAACAGCTCCGAGTACACGCCGTTCACGACCCGCTGAACGCTGATGCCCGACGGCGGCGCGCCCGTGCTGACCTGCGCCTCGTCCTGGAACGTCAACCGGTAGAAGTTCTTCTCGTCCTGGAACCGGAACAAGAGACCGATGCCGTCGTCATCGTGCGCCTCGATCACGGCCTCGTATGTGTAGTCCGTCCAGTTGGTCGCCCCCGGATCCATGCGGACCAGCCGCGGCCCCTGGAACTCCCGCCGCTGACCCGTACCGTCCGCCATGTTGGCATTGCTCGACATCTCCAGGGCGGAGTTCTGGAATTTGCGGATCCAGCTTCCGGTCAGGCTGGTTCGGATGGGCACGCCCCGCGCGATGTTCGTTGCGACTCCGCCCACGACCTTCTGGGCCGAGGCGCCCTGGGCAAAGCCGTAGCTCCCGGTCGCCTCGTTTCGGAAGCCGACCCGGAAGTAGTTGTTGTCATCCACGTGCCCGAATACGAGCCCCAGCCCGTCATTGTCGTAACTTCGCAGGCGGGCACGGAGCGTGTAGTCCGCCCCGGCGTTGAACCCGTCCTTCACGAGCACGTACGGAACGTACTTCCCGTCACCATTCGTGCCGCCGTCGAGCGAGCCGCCGTTCCTCTGGCGACCGTCCGTGGGATCGAGAAGGTTTGCCGTCGACAGCAGGCGGATGCCCCATGCGGCGGGCCGCCCCGCGATCTGCGGAACCGCCGGGTCGTACGTGCTTCGCCAGTTGTTGTAACCCTTCGGCAACACGTCCCCGACCAGCGTGATCGGCGTCGCGTCCGTGGTCACAATGAACGGCGTGCTGACCCCCCCGTAGCTGTAGAAGAACGTCGCGTCATTACCCCACGCGTGCAGTCCGGCCGTGCCGGCGGGCACCGGGTCGCTGGCGTCCACGATGTCCGGATACGTGATGGTCTGAGGTGACGGGCCGGCCGGATCGTTCACAACCGTCAGTTGGATTGTCGCCGTCCCGCCGCTGCCCGTGATCCGCGCCCGCACATCGAACGGGATGTTTGAGGCGTACGTGAACAGCGGGCTACCCTGGTTGTCCCGGAAGATTTCGCTCCAGACACCGTTGCGGCACTTCTGGACCGAGACGCCCTGGGGGGCCCGCTCCCACGCGTTGGTCGCGGTAATCGCCTGACGGACAAACGTGATCCGGTAGAAGTTCGTATCATCCTGCGCCCGGAGTAACACGCCCATGCCGTCGTCGTCCGTGGCCAGCAACCGGACCTTCGCTTCGTAATCGGCCCAGGCAGAACTGCCGGCCGCGTCGTACGCGACAGCAATGCCCATGAAGTCCACGTTGGGGGCGTTGTTGGTGGCCCACGTAAAGTAATTGCTGTCGTCCGTGTAGGCGCCCCGGTGGAAATCCCACCGCAGGTCCCCCAGGCTTCCCAACTCGGTCACCGCCGCGCCCATCGCGTTGGTCGTGAGCATCCGCCGCCATTTGCCTGCGATGATCGCCGGAAGCTCCCACGTCTCCTGCAGCAGGGTCGCCCCGGCGCCGTCCTCCACAGTTAAGTACTCGCACTCCGTCCCCGAAATGGGGCTTCCACCGCGCTGAGCCCAGGACATCACGCCCACCGACCCCGCATGCAGATCCGGATCCGTTCCCGACAGCGTGGCGCTGCCGTTCACGGTAATGGTGAACGTCTGCCCCACGACCCGCACCTCCACGTCGAAGGGCGTCCCGTCGATCGGGGGCGAAAAGTCGTGCGGAACAGACCACGCCGGCAGCGCCGCGTGCGTCATGGCGTTCTGCCACGGGGCCCGGTTGAAATCGTCCTCGAAGAGCAGGCTCTGCCCGGCCGTGGTCGAGACCACCCCCAACAGCAGCGCGCAGAACAACCCTTTCCCCATGAAGGCTCCGTGCCGTTGTGACATGTTGAGCTCCTCTACCCTGACGTCAGACCACAATTCTCAACCGGCGTCTGAAAACGTCCCCGCTGGTCCTATCGCTTGATGTACTCCTGCGGGACGTGGCTGACCGACATGTCGCTCCGGTCCAGCGTCCTGTATGTGTTCTCGCGGGTGATCCAGCCGGCGTGCATGTCGGCAAACAGCATGTTCCAGCCCTTCGGCCCGTGGTTGTCCAGCGGGCTGTCCGGCCAGTTGTTGATGTCGGCGGTCCCGAGGATCTCCGGATCGTCTCCGTCCAGCACCAGGATGACGTACGCGGCCCTCTTCTGAACGATCCGGGGCCGCTTCAGCGAATCGGGGAAGCCGTTGTTGTCCGTGTCCACGTCGCCCCGCCCGGTGTACAGCGCGTACGGAAGCCGTGGATTCTGCGTCTCGGCCGATCCCGGTCCGGCATAGTCGTACTTCTGGAATCCGTTCCAGAACTCGTAACTGTGGCCGTAGTGGCCGTCCGCGCCGCCGTGGTCCCGGCTGTCGGCGTTGTTGTTCAGGTCGGCCGCCTTCATGAGCCGGTTGTTCGTCCCCGGGCAGATCAGGAGGCCCCAGTCCCGGATGTACCGCCGGCTCGGTGAGCCCTTCGATGCGCCCGGGTTCCCTCCGCCGCCCGGGCGTGGAATGCTCTTCATATCCAGCGCGAGCGCCACGACCGAGTCCCCGCCGATCGTGTCCTTTCCCCAGCGCCAGGTGGTGAAGTCGAACGGGTGGTTGTACATGAAGTAGTCCTGGTTGTGGTCCTCCGAATAGAGCGTCATGGCCTGGCCCATGCCGCGGAGGTTGGCCTGGCATCCCACGCGGTAGGCCTGCTCCCGCGCCTGGCGCAGGGATGGCAGCAGGATCGAAACAAGCAATGCGATGATGGCCACGACAACGAGGACTTCAATCAGGGTGAACCCTGACGTTGACCGGCGTCCGACGTCGGCTCTTCTCATGGGCAGCCCCTTTCATCAGTTGCGCACAGAACGGATGCGCAGAAAAGGCCTTCCACTGCCTCACCAGATGCACGATGATGGCAGAGCCTCAAGCTGAACTGTCGCGGCGCCCAGCCCGCGGCACAGGCGGCACTGCCGAGTTGATAAACCCAGCGTACGCCGGGGCCGGGGCCGGATCAAGCAAAAAATGGATGAGCGGGAGGTAAGATTTGCATTGTTATCGGTCTCTCAGCCGGGCAGTGCTCCCGGCGTCGTCTCCCGGTCGGAGGCATCGTCAGCCGGGTGGGCCAGCGACCACAGCTCTTTTCAGCCATAGGGGATGGTCGGGTTCGTGTGGGGCGTCGGACGATGAGTTGGCCGGCCGCGCTCCCGGCTTCACCTCGTAAGAACACTCGACCCCGAAAGATTTTTTTCGACATCCCGTAATTTACACCACACGCTTCCAATTCTGTGCTATATTCCATGCGTCACCGCTCACGGATGAGCACAGGGGTTCACGGAGTCGAACCATGAACGGGGTCCTGGCTCGGGCCTGGCGTTTCCAGGCTGTCGTTGTCGCTGTCAACATTCTGGGGATCATCTGGATCCATCACGACCTGACGCGGGGAAGTGGTCCGCGTCTGCGCGTGCTGTCGGCACTCCCGGCCCATGATGCGTACGGGGCGGACCGCCTCACGCTCATTTTTGACGATGCACTCCCCCTCGGCGGCGAGCCGGGTCGTGGCCTCGAGCAGCCACCATTCGTCCTCGAGCCCGCGGTGGCCGGACAGTGGTTCTGGCCCGTCGCCGACCGCCTTGAATACCGTCTCCGCGAGCCGCTTCCGCCGGGCCGCCGATTCAAACTCGTACCTTCGCCTGATCTCGAACGTCTGACCGGCCGCACCCTGGTCGGACCCCGCGAGTTCAAATTCGAAACCCGCCCGCTCCGTCTGGAATCGTGCGTTCCCACCGGTCCCGATCGCACGCACGTCAGCCTTGAGCTGCGGTTCAACCAGCCGGTCAATCCCGGCGCGCTCCTCCGCTATGTGCGCCTCCAGGACGTCGCCGCGCGGTCGCTCGAGCCGCGATGCCTGACGCAGAAGCCATCCGAGACGATCACCCTCCGCGTTCCCCGCGGCATGGGCGACTCTATCGGTGTCTTCGTGGGAAGAGGCCTCACCGGCAGCGGCGGCGAACTTCCACTCGGCGTCGACGCGCAGCACCAGGTTCAGATCCCGCTGGCATTTACGGCCATGCGCGCCGAGGTCGACGCCCCCCGTCTCGAAGAGAACCTCACCGTGCGCGTCGAATTCTCGCAGCCGCTTCTGAGCGAGCAGCCCGTCCCGGGCGTCCGACTCGAACCCGCCGTACAGAACGTTCAGGCGCGGATCGGCTTCGGGAATACGCTGCTGCTCGAAGGTCCCTTCCGTCCCGGGA
>CAZJTF010000001.1:64522-78260 GCA_964548565.1 uncultured Planctomycetales bacterium
CTGCGCGGCGAACGCCTCGACGGGACCTCCCGCGAGCTGCCGACCAGGACGATTCCGCTGGAACTCACCACAAACACCCCGACGACTCTCGCGGTTGACGTGGGAGGCCTCACCGGCGGCGCCCGCGGCATCTTTTCAATCGAGGCCGAGAGCACGCAGGACGACTGGACCTCGGACACTGTCGTTGTCGCGATCACCGATCTCGCCATCACCGCCAAGACGGAGCGCAACGCCCTGGTCGCCTGGGTCACGTCGCTGAGCACCGCGCGACCCGTGGTCGGCGCCGACGTCACCGCCCTGACCTACAACGGCCAGGCGCTCGGCAGTGCTCGCACCGACGGCGACGGCCTTGCCCGCATCGAGCTTCCGCACCACCGCCCGGACGGCAATCTCTGGCTCGTCACCGCCCGCAGCGGCGATGACGTCAGCTTCCTCCGCCCGGACGAGCGCCCGTGGGTCATCGAGGGCGTCGACGCGTCCGGCCGCCCCGTCCCGGCGACGTGCGACGTGCTGCTCTACACCGAACGCGGCGTCTACCGCCCCGGCGAGACGATCCACCTGACCGGCATCGTCCGGGATGCGATCGGTCGGGTGCCGCCCGCGATGCCGCTCTCCGTGACCGTGATGCGCCCGGACGGCAAAACGGTCGCGACCGTCCCCGTCCGCTGCGACCCGCAGAAACAGAGCGTCTTCCACCTCGACCATCCTACCGCCGAGGATGTGCAGACCGGCCCGTACCGATTCGTCGTGACGCTGCCCGGCGCGGCGGAGACGCTGGGAGCCGCGATGACTCTCGTCGAGGAGTTCGTCCCCGTTCGTATCGATCTCCGCGCCGAGGCATCGAGTCCGCTCTTCGTCTCCGGAGACATGCTCGGCATCAACGCCGCTGCGCGCTACCTCTTCGATCAGCCCTGCGCCGGCCTGGCCGTGACGGCCGCCGGTTCTCTGCAGCGCACGAGCTACGTCTCGAAGCGGTACCCCGACTACAGCTTCCACGATCCTGCCGAGGGCGATGAATTCTCGCTCGATGAGCTCGCGACCACCTTGGATGACGAGGGCAGGGCGGTGCTCGAACTGGCCGCCCCCGATGCCGAGCAGCCCGGCTCCTGGCGGGGAAGCGCTGCCGTCACCGTCACCGAGGCCGGCGGCCGATCGGTGACCCGCCACGTATCGCTTGTCCTCGACACCGCCGGACGGCACATCGGTCTGCGATTGACCGCCGGGCGAATCGTCCCCGTGGGCGAGCCGGCCACGGTGCAGTGGGTGCAGGTCACCTCCCGTGACGACGATGCAACGCCCGCCCCAGTGGCATACACGCTGTTCCGCGTCCACCAGGAGGCGACCATCGAGCAGGTGGACGGCCGCTACGTCTGGAAAACCGTCGAACAGCTCACGGAGGTCCTCTCCGGCGAGACAAACGAGACCGGCCCCGCGTCCAGCGGTGAGCTCTCGCTCGTCTGCCCGACCGCCGGCCTCCACCGGCTCCGCATGACCGACTGCACGACCAACGTGGGGACCGAGATCGACTTCTACGCCGGCGGACGCGAGGACTCCGTCGTCCTCAACCGCCCCGAGCAGCTCGAGCTCGTCCTTGACCGCGAGCGCTACCGCCCGGGCGAGACCGCCAGCCTCCTGGTGCGCAGCCCCTTCGCCGGCACGATGCTCCTGACCGTTGAGACCGATCGCGTGATCGAACGACGCGTCATGGAGCTGCCCGACACCACTCTGCAGCTTGACCTCCCGGTGGCCGACAGCATCCGCGGCGGAGCGTTCGTGAGTGCCACCGTCGTCCGCGCGGTCGATCCGTCGCAGCCCTCCTGGCGACCGCATCGGGCGATGGGGATGGTCCGGCTCGTGACCGACCACGCGGACCACCTGCTGCCGGTGGCCCTCCAAACGCCGGCTCAGGCACGCCCCGGTACGACTGTCACCGTCCGTGTCCAGTCCGCCAGTCCCGCCGACCTGCAGAGACCTGCGTTCGTGCACGTCTGGGCCGTGGATGAGGGCGTACTGATCCCGACCGGCTACAAGACCCCCGCGCCGCTCGATTGGTTCCTCGCCCCGCGCTGCTCGACGATCACGACCTCCGACATCTACGCCGACCTGCTGCCCGATCACCGGCGTCCGGCTGGCATGACCCGTATCGGCGCCGACGCGGGGAAAGAGTTCCCTGCGCTGCTGGAATACGATGCCGCCTCCGCCGGGCGTCGCAGTCCGGTGAGCATGCGTCGCCGTGCTTCAGCCGTCGTCTGGCGCGAAGCGATCCCCCTCGGCCCTGACGGTACCGCTGCGCTCGAGCTTGCGTTGCCCGAAATGAGGGGTGAGCTCCGCGTGATGGCCGTCGTCGTGGACGGCGACCGCTATGGCTCCGCGCACCAGGCGATCACCGTCTCCGCGCCGCTTCTTGCGGAGATGAGCTGCCCGCGTTTCGCCGCCCCCGGCGACCGCTTTGACGTGCCCGTCAAGATCTTCACCACTGCCGCCGAGCCGGTGCTCGTCACGCTCGCCGCCGAATCGGAAGGGGGGCTGCAAGCCTCCATTTCCGGCGGCGACGAACTCCGCGTCGCGCCAGGCGAGCCGGCCACCGCATGGCTCAGGGTGGCTGCCGACGGTATCGGTCCAGCGCGCCTCCGCGTCCGCGCATCGGCCCAGACGGGCACAGAAACCCTCTACGCCGTCGCCGACTGTGACATCCCGCTGCGACCCGCCGGCCCGCTCCACACCGACACCCGGTTCCTGCGCGTGAAAGCCGGCGAGCCCATCGAAATCCCGCCGTCCGCGCTCTTCGTTCCCGGCACAGCGAGAACAAACCTGGCAATCGGCCCGCGCCCGACGCTCGAAATGGGACCGGCCGTCGAAAACCTGCTCGATTACCCCTACGGCTGCGTCGAACAGACCACGAGCAAGCTCTACGCGCTCCTCTATGCGCCCGAATTACTGCAGGGTGCCGGCAGTGCCGCCCGCGTGGAGAACGTCCGCTCGATGATCGATGCCGGCATCGCCCGCCTCTGGTCCATGCAGACGCAGTCTGGCGGGCTGGCGTACTGGCCCGGCGGATACGGGCCGGATCTCTGGGGCACCACCTACGCCGCCGGGTGGCTCGTCGAGGCACGGCGCGCCGGCCACGTCATCCCCGGCGAGTTCCTCACGGGTCTGGCCGCGTATCTCAAATCCGAGCTCGATTCACCTTCCGATGGCTCGGTCAACGACTCGCTGCGGGCCGAAATCTGCCGCAGCCTCGCCGCCCTCCAGAAAGCGCCGCAGAGCTGGATGGCGAAACTCTCCGAGAATGTCGGCGCGCTCGATATGGGCGCCCGGGCGCACCTGGCCTCCGCCTGGCTCGACCTGGGGCGCAAGGACCGCGCCCTCGCCGTCCTGCCCCCGGAGACGATCCAGCACCAGGCCATCCTCTCGACCAGCGGCCGCATCACCTCCCAGACCCGCCAGGAGGCGGCGCTGCTGAACACCTTGCTCGACCTCGATCGTGAGCACCCCTGGATCCCGGTCCTCGTGGAACGCCTGCAGAAAGCCCGACGCTCGGGCAGGTGGAGCAGCACGCTCGAAGACGCCACCGCCGTTGCGGCGCTCGTCCGCTACCAGTCCCGCCAGGGCGAGAGCCCCGCGTACCAGGGGACCGTCCGCTGCGGTGCATCCGTGTGGCCGTTCGACCACGCCGCGGTTTGCAGCCTGCCGTTCGCGAACCTCGTGCAGCCGCTCGCGATCGCCTCCAGCGGCCAGGGCGATCTCTGCATCAGCGTCACGACCCGCGGCCTCCTCCGCGATGCCTCGAAAACCGAATACGACCGCAGCCTGAAAGTGGCCCGCGTCTGGAAGAACCGCGATGGCGAGCCTGTCAAACCATCCGCGCTCAAGGTGGGGGACCTCGTGCTCGTGGAGACGACGCTCGTCGGTGCTGCGCTCGACGGCAACACCACCCTCGACCGTATCGCCGTCGTCGACGCCCTCGCCGCCGGCCTCGAAGTCGAAAACCCGCGCCTGACCGACGCCAGCGCCGCGGATGCCCTCACCGGCGGAACTCAGCCTCCTCCAACGGCCGACCCCGATCGCGTCGAATTCCGCGATGACCGCGTGATCATTTTCGCCAGCGCCTCCGCCCAACCCCGGGTCTTCCGCTATGCCCTCCGCGCGGTGACTGCCGGCAGCTTCGAACTGCCTCCGGTCCAGGCCTCGTGCATGTACGACGAGCAGACCGCCTCGATCAGCGCCGGGCCGGCCCGACGCGTGGAGATCGCGCGATGACCCGCCTGCGCACCTGGCTTCGGTCCCATCGGCGCGTGCGCCGCATCCTCTGGTGTATGTCCAGCCTCGCCTGCGCCGCTTTCGTCACGTTCGCGGCGCTCTGGCATGCGTATCCGTTCCCGCTCGATCGCCTGGACGCCAGTCCGCCCAGTCCGCTCGTGACCGATCGCACCGGACGCATCCTCCTGGCCACGATCGCCCCCGACGAGCAGCTCCGCTTTCCCGTGCCGCTCGCCCGCACGTCCCCGTGGCTGCGTCTCGCCACAATCGCCGTCGAGGACGAACGCTTCTACTCACACCCCGGCGTTGACCCGCTCGCCGTCGTCCGCGCCGTCGCCCAGAACCTCGGCGCGATGCGCACCATCTCCGGCGCCAGCACGCTCACCATGCAGCTCTGTCGCATGATGGACGATCGCCCCCGCACACTCGCCTCGAAGTCGGTCGAAGCCTTCCGTGCGCTGCAGCTCGAGCGCCTCCGCACGAAGGACCAGATCCTCGAAGCCTACCTCAACACCGCGCCCTACGGCGGCAATCTTTCTGGCGTCGAAGCGGCCGCCATTGCCTGGTTCGGTAAGCACGCCACCGACCTCTCGCTGGGAGAGGCCGCTCTCCTCGCCGGCATCCCGCAGTCTCCGACCCGTCTGCGTCCCGATCGCCACGAGTCTGCCGCCCGGGCCCGGCGCTCCCACGTCCTCGCCCGGATGCGCGAACGCGGCATGATCTCCGCTGAGCAGGCAACGGCCGCGGATGCAGAACCGATTTGCCTGGTCCCCGCCTCGAGGAGACCGGTCGTTGCCCCGCACGCCGCGTTCCTCGCCCTCGCTCGTCGTCCACAGGGTGGCTGCACGACGATCGATCCGCGGACGCAGTCCGACGTCGAGCGCCGTGTACGCGAGCATCTCCCGTCGCTCCCGCCCGGCACCCAGGTGGCCGCGGTTGTCGTATCGGTCCCCACGGGCGAAATCCTCGCCCTCGTCGGCTCTGCGCATCCGGGCGACTCCGCGGAAGGGCAGGTTAATGGCGCGCTGGCGCGTCGAAGCCCCGGGTCTGTCCTGAAGCCATTCATCTACGCGACCGCATTCGAAGCCGGTGTGCTGGCCGACGACTCCACCGTCTATGACGTGCCCATCATGCGGGCGGGATGGTCCCCCTCGAACTTCGACGGCGACTACGCGGGCCGGCTCTCTACCGGCGAAGCCCTCCGTCGTTCGCTGAACGTGCCGGCCATCCTGGTGGCCGAGGCGGTCGGGATGCCGCGGTGCCTGGGCGTGCTGGAGGCGGCCGGGGTACGCCTCCCCTCCGACGTCCAGGCCCGCGGCGGACTTTCCGTCGTGACTGGCGGGGTCGAAGTGACACTCCTGGACGTCGTCACCGCCTACGCGACGCTCGGCCGAGGCGGCCGCTACCTCCCGACGCACCTCTTCCTCGACGAACTCGTGCCCGATCCTGCACAGACGCCGCCGGGCGCGACAACGGGCGCTGCCGGCACTCCCGTTCTTGATCGCGACGTCTGCGCGATGATCGACGACATCCTCTCTTCGCGCCGACGCTGCCCGCGCGGCATGGAATCGCGCGATGCCCGCGATGTGCCCTGGTTCATGTGGAAGACCGGTACCAGCTCCGCCCGGCGCGACGCCTGGGCCGTCGGCCACAACCGCAGATTCGCAATCGGTGTGTGGGTAGGACGCTTCGCCGGGGGAGGCTCCCCGCATTTTGTCGGCGCCGGGGCCGCCGAACCGCTGCTGGCCTCACTCTTCGACCTGCCCGCCGTCCGCCAGATGCAGGACCCGCCCGCTCCGCCCCGGCGACCTCCGACGCGCCCGCTCGCGCCGCCTCCGGAGCTGGCCGCGGAGCCTCGGATCCTCGCTCCCGCTGCCCGCGCGACCTTTGTCGCCATGGACGGCCGGGCCGTCGTCCCGGTCCGCGCGTCGCTCGCTCCTGACCTGACGTGGTTCCTCAACGGAGCGGTCCTGCCGGACGCGCCCGACCGCCTGACACTCGCGCCCGGCACATACGAACTCCGCTGCGCCAGCGACACCGGCCTCGCCAGCGCCGTCACGTTCTCCGTCGTTCGACAGTAGCCGTCCCCTCCGCGTCTCTGCGGCCAATCGCTCACGTGTTGGCGAATCGCGCCGCCGACACCCCCCGGCGCACCGCGGACAGAAACCACAGCCCCGGCACCAGGTTCACCGCGATGACCAGCGGAGCGACGATCAGGTCCAGGTTCATCTGCCCTCGCAACGTTACGTAAAACCGGCTCTGGTCGATCCACATCAGCGTGAAGAACTGTGCCGCCCCAAGGATCGCCCACGGGATCAGCATCGCACTGTGATGGCACCCGACCCGCACCGCGATCTGCCCGACGTTCCGCCCGTCGCGCCACATTGTCTCGATCATCACCACGGCCCCGCACAGGCACAGCCACCCGATCAGAACGAGAATGCCCGCCGCCGTGAGCATCGGCGCAAGCCCCGTGACGATCTCGGCGCGCGACGGCCGCATGTTCGGCGCCAGGAAATAGCACATCGTCGCGATCACGCCCGCCATCAGCAGCGGCACGCACACCGCCAAATTCCAAATCAGCAGCCGCGCCCCGTCCCACCGCGTGACGCGCGTCTGCATCGCCGCCCCCGGCGTCATCGGCGAGAAAAACGCCTCCCAGGCGCTCCGCAGGTAGGCCCGCACGCGCCCGATCTCCTCCCGGCGCTCCCAGACCGTTCCCCGCCGCCGCGTCGGATCCACTGACTCGCGCACCGGCTGCCCGCACTCGGGGCACATCGCCTCCGCCGGCATGGACGTCAGGTTGTACCCACACGCCTCGCACAGCGGTGCGCTACGATCTGCCGGTGTCACGATCCGCGCCGCCGCTCCCCGCAGCAGCACCCACACGAACCACGCCACCAGCCCGAGCACCGCGTTCACCTGCACGACCTCACGGTACTTCACAAGCAGAGGCGGCGTGCGCATCGCTCTCTTCTGCGCCACGACAAGCCCCTTCTGCCATTCCGCGACGGCCTCCTCGTAACGCGTCAGCGCCTCGTCGTACGCCCGACGCTCGGGGGAGCCGGCCGCGGGGTAGGGCACCGGGCGCTTCGGCGCGACCGGCGCCGGCACCGTGTAGCGGAAGGAATCGCCGCTGCGAAAATCCCGCGACGCCTCGAACGTCACCACGAACGCCAGCCCCGACAGAAACACGCCCGGAACGGCCAGCCCCGTTGCGATCCACGTCCACCGCAGCCCGTGCCGGAAGCTCTCGCCGATCCGTTCCTCCCGCGCGCCCCATGGCATGATCAGCGCCGCCAGCAGCAGCACGCCGGCTTCTATGCCCAGTACCACCAGCCCGACAATCACAGCCCACTCGAGCGGATCGCGGAGGAACTCCGTCACCATCTGCCCGATCAGAAGGAACGGCGTCGATGCGGTGTCCAGCCAGGCGAGTATGCTCACGACCGCGACCGTCAGCAGGCCCGCCGCGAGGTGCGCGGCAAACGCCGCCCCCAGCCGAACGCAACCCGTGCGCCGCGCCGTAGCCGCTGGCGCCCACGGTGCTGTCCAGATCGCAATCAGCGCCGGCAGCCCGCCCGGCGCTTCGTCCACCGCAGGGCAGGCCAGTTCGCTCCGCCGGACAATCTGGACCTCCGGTTCCAGCTCCGGCACCGGTGCGAGCAGATCCGCCTCCCGCTCTGTCGCCTCATCGGCCGGTGTCGAACACATAACTCACCTCAGACGCAGCACGCATGAAGGTCGCGTCCACTCCAGATTACCGCGACGGGCTGGTCTCTGACATCGCGGAGCTCGCGCGATTCACGGGAAGCAACCGGAAACCGACACTCGGCAATTCGACGCCGTTTCGCAACGCGTCATCGATCTTGACACTCCGCCTCCGCCCGCATCGAATGGCCGCACGACTGCCGGCACGTGCGTCGGCCCAGGTGCCTTCCGGAGGACCGAACATGAACCAATCCACGATCCATCGCACGATTCTGCTCGCCGCCATCTGTACCCTGCTGTACCCCGGCACGACACCAGCCGCCGCCCAGGAGTTCCGCCGCCTGCCCGTCCAGGTCTACCGTGATCGCATGAAAGGCGGCTGGGTTGGCCAGATCGCCGGTGTCTGCTGGGGCGCGCCCACGGAGTTCAAGTTCAAGGACACGATCATCCCCGAAGACAAGGTCCCCGTCTGGAAGCCGCGGATGATCAACAACGCCTTCGGGCAGGACGACCTCTACGTCGAAATGACCTTTCTGCGCACCCTCGAGCAGTACGGCTTCGACGTCTCCATCCGCCAGGCCGGCATCGACTTTGCGAACAGCGGCTACAAGCTCTGGTGCGCGAACAACGCCGGGCGCACCAACCTGCGCGACGGCATCGCTCCGCCCGATTCGAGCCATCCGAAATTCAACCGCTGCCCCAATGATATCGACTACCAGATCGAGGCCGACTACTCGGGCCTCATCGCCCCCGGCATGCCCAATGTCGTGATCGCCCTCGGTGAGAAATTCGGTCGCCTCATGAACTACGGCGACGGCGTCTATGGCGGGCAGTTCATGGGCGGCATGTACGCCGAGGCCTTCTTCGAGACCGACCGCATCAAGCTTGTCGAGGCGGGCCTCAAATGCATCCCCGCGAAAAGCCAGTACGCCGAGATGGTCCGCGACATGCTCCGCTGGTACCGCGAAAACCCGACCGACTGGCAGGCCACCTGGAAGCTCGCTCAGAAGAAGTACCGCGAGGACCCCGCGTACCAGAAGGCCTCCAACGGCGGCATCGACGTCAAAATCAACGGCGCCTACGTGTTGATGGGGTTCCTCTATGGTGAGGGCGACCTCGACAAAACGATCGTCATCCCGATGCGCGGCGGACAGGACTCCGACTGTAACCCCTCCAGCGCCGCCGGCATCCTCTTCGCGACCGTCGGCTTCTCCAACCTGCCCGATCGCTTCTCGAAGGAGCTCGACGAGACGAAGGAATTCAGCCACACGGCCTACAACTTCCCCGCGCTCATCAACGTGTGCGAAAAGCTGGCCCGCCAGGCCCTCGAGCGATCCGGCGGGCGTGTCGAAAAGGACACTGCCGGCGGAGACGTGTTCGTGATTCCCGTGCGGAAACCGCAGCCCAGCGAACTGCAGCTCAGTTGGGACCCCGGCCCGATCGCCAATTCCGTCTACAGCGAAGAGGAGATGAAGCAGATCCACGAGCCCGGCCCGCGCCGCATGTTCGAGCAGTTCGCTCCGGGGTGGGAGATGAAGAACTGTGGCCAGGACATGGGTCCCGGCATCAAACCCGAGTTCAATGGTCGTAAGAACGTCTTCCTCACGCATCCGCTCGACAAGCATACCGCCTGCACGCTTTCCACGACCGTCGACATCGCAGCAGCCAAGAAGACCAGCCTCAAGCTCGTCGTCGGCCACCACAAAGAGGGCGACTGGCGCCTCATCGTGAAAGCGAATGGCGAGACGCTCCTGGAGAAACCAGTCGGCCCCGAGACGACCACTGGCGGCTGGCTCGAAGTTTCGCTCGACCTCTCCCGGTACGCCGGCACCAGGGTAAAACTCGAACTCCTCAACCAGCCCACCGGCTGGAACAAGGAAGCCGCCTACTGGTCCGAAATCAAGATCGCGACCGAGTAGGCCCCGCGGCGCGGAAACCAGCATCCGTAGCGGCCGCCCCCGTGGCGGCCGATCCGAAGCGGCGCAGGGTCCATCGTGCGCCGCACCCACCGGAGACCTCCGCGCCATCTCCACTCCGCGGATGAGCTCTCCGACCGGCGCAGGCATTGATCGCCGCGACACGTCGGGAATTAATCTCACGACCGGGGAATTGCAGAGGAGTCCCGCAATGCCGGAGAAAAAGACCATCGAGCGCGCCCGCCGCGGTTGCATAAAAAGGTGAACCGCCAGAACGCCAGAAGGTAGCGGGCGGGCTCCGTACCGGCCGTCTCCTCTCCGTGGCGGACGAAAAACGTGAACCGCAAACACGCCAAAACGCCAAGGCAGAGGGCTCGTACTGCTCTTGTCTCGTGGATCTGGATGCAACCTGCAGTGAAGTGGGCGGCATGCCCGCATGCAGATCAACAATTCCAGGCATCTTGGCGTCCTTGGCGCCTGCGCGGTTATTCTTTCTGCAACGTTGGGGTTTACCGGACGCGACCCCGCACATGCCCTCGGACAGAAGCACCATGATCCCAGGCGTGATATGCCCCGGCCGCAATCGGAAATCGGAAATCAAAAATCAGAAATCTGCACGACTCTCCATCATTCCGCCATCCGCCATCCGCAATCCCCTTCATTTCGCGCTGATCGGCTCAATCGGCTCCGCCTCCAAAGTGGCGCGGATCTGCTCGAGTGCCCGATTCTGCCCCCCGATCGTTTGCCGTTTGAACTCGTTGGCCAGGCCATTGTAGAAGAGCGCCAGGTGCAGCGAGGCCTTGCCCACCCTGTACAGCAGAACGAGTGCCTGGCTGTTCGGCGTCTTTTGACCGTCATCTCGTCCACGTCGTCGGCGTAGATCATGTACCGATGCGTCAGCCCCTCGATCTGCACGCAGTGGCTGCCCGGATGCAGAATGGCCGCCCCCACGTCCTCCGGCACCGCCTTCATCTTCTCGTACGTGCGTCCGTCCTCGATGCTGACGACCAGCGGCTTCGACGCGCCTTCTCGCGGGACGGTGATCCGATCCCGGGCCAGCTTGCGCACCAGCCGCCGCTGCACCGTCGCCCCGTAAAAGAGCAGGAGCATCCCCGAAATGCTCGACGCGACGCCCAGGGCCAGGAGCCGCGCGGATTCCTCCGGATTCTTCTCCGCCCGCACGGCCAGGATCGCGCCGCCCACCAGCCCCGCCATCCCCAGCACGAGTCCGGCGATCACCCGCCACTTCAGCGTCCGCAGCGCCGCCCGCCCGTCTCCCTCGGCCGGGGTGCAGTAGGACACTCCAGCCTCCACCGGGTCCGCCGGCCCGCCGGGCGTCGCCCCCTGCTGCGCGAGGATCGACTCGCTTGCCGCCACTGCCCGCTGCCGGAAGTCAGGTTTCGTAGAGGTGTTCTGGCTCATGGCTTGCAGCATAGCCCGTTTGCTCCGAGTCTGCATCGACAACTGGGGAGGGGTACCCAGGCGGCCGCCCCGTAGGTCACCGTGTGGCCGAATATCGTCAACCTGAAACGAGAGACATCCTTCTGAGATGCAGCAAAAATGGCGTCGTCCGTGCACAGCCACCGGCAGCGATCGGAATTGGAGCACGTCCCGCTGATTGTGTCAGAGGTTTTCCCCCTTCACACCGAGGCTGCAGTGTACCCGTCAGATTGTACCGATGACAGTGCCGTTCGGTCATGCTACCATGAATTCATGTCAACGCTCGCGATGCTCAAGGACCCGGGTCGGCGCGAGGCACGCGATTTCCGTTCGTACCCGCAGCTTCGGTACATGGGAAGTAAGCACCGACTGCTCGAATGGATCGGCGGCGCGCTTGGGGAATTGCAGTTCGAAAGCGCCCTTGACGCATTCAGCGGCAGCGGATGTGTCTCCTACTTGCTGAAATGTATGGGTAAGCGTGTTATCTCCAGCGACTTTCTCAATTTCGCCCACGAGATTTCGCGCGCAACGATCGAAAATGCCGACGCAAGACTGTCCGATGTCGACTGCGATTTACTATGCATGCGCCGTCGTGGGGGAAAGCACTTTATACGGCAGACGTTCTCCGGCATCTTCTTCAGCGACGACGATCTCGCGTTTCTGGATACGGTATGGTCCAATCTTGCCAGACTTCGATCAAAGTATAAACGCGCATTGGCAATAGCTGCGATGGCAAGGGCCTGCGTGAAACGTCAACCTCGTGGCGTTTTCACGGTCGCAGGCGGATGTGCTCATTATGATGATGGTCGCCGCGATCTTCGTCTGTCGCTCAAGGAGCACTTTGCCGAATCGGTCACGGCATACAATCAAGTAGTCTTTGACAATGGTCGAAACTGCCGATCTCTGCGCATGGATGTGCTCACGGGGAGGTTTCCCGCGGTCGATTTGGTGTACCTCGACCCCCCATACGTTCCGCGCTCCGATGACAACTGCTACATCAAGAGGTATCATTTCCTTGAAGGCCTGTCCACCTACTGGAGAGATCCGCAGGCACAAATTGATTTCTCTACGAGAGTCAGGAAAATCCCTAAAAGATTCACCCCATTCTCTTACCGGAGAACTGCCCTGGAAGCGTTTGATACGCTTTTTCGTCGTTTCCGAAAGAGCTGTATAGTTCTTTCGTATTCCTCAAACGGATTTCCAGATCTTGACGCCCTCGTCGTCCTAATGGCTCGCTACAAGAACGATGTGCAAGTCCTGCAAAGGGAACATCGTTATCATTTCGGAACGCATGCCAGTGTGGCGAGCGAGCGTGCACAGGTAAAGGAATTTTTGATTATAGGAAAGTGATGGAGTTCGGACCGCTGGACATTGACGCGCTGATGAGCGAACTCGTAGAGATTCGTTCCCACTGCGTGGACGCAACCGCCAGACACGTGCATCATGCTGTGGCGAAGTTCATTCCGCTGCTCAGAGCGATGCCCAATGACCCTACGGCCGATGATCTCGCAGGTATGCTTGCCGATGATCCTTTCTTCCTCGACTGCTGCCGCCTCTTTCTGGGCGTCAGTCAGGAGACGGCTGCCCACCTGATTTCTCAGCACCTCGGTCGCAACACACGCTGGCCCGATTTGCGGAAGCGTGCAAAGGTCAACCCGGAGGCGGTCGCGCACGCTTTGGCTGCAATGGGACTGCCGCGGACACTGCGAGAACAGATTGAACGCCCCTGGTCGGTCGAGGACGTGCTGGTCGATCGTTACACGATGTCGAGGGGGCGTGCCATTGCAGGGCAACTCCGCGGCCGCGCGCTCGAAGACGAGGTTGCCAAAGTGTTGGAAGGGATTGTGCCCTTTGAAAAACGAGTGACTTTTGTGGGGCGGGAAGGCCGAAAGGCGAAATGTGATATTGCCATCCCGCATAAAAATCGGCCCAAGATTGTGATCGAGGCCAAAGGGTTTGAAGCAACCGGGAGCAAGCTGACCGATTTCCTGGGGGACATCGGAAAGATTATTGAAGCTAAAGAATCGCGTATGTACTTCTTCGTAGTGACCGACGGACGCGGATGGCTTAACAGAAAGAGCGATCTCGGCCACGTAGTTGAAAGGCAACATCAAAAATATGTCGACATGGTCTACACCCTCTGTCGGCTGGACGAACTTAAACGCCACGTCGAGCACATCTGGAAATACGAGTTCGCTGCGGATGCAGATGCCCAGTAAATAAAATATCGTACCGACCGCTTCCAGTTTCGGGGAACTGGTCTGCTTTCGGTCTGCGACTCACAACCGGGTGCCTCAGGGCGTCGGAGGGGGACAACCTCCAATGTGGTCCACAACCTCTGCCGACAGCAGCAGGGTGCGCGTTCCGGAAATTGTGACCACTTTCTTCCGGATATTCTGACCACCTCGACG
>CAZJTF010000002.1:0-70673 GCA_964548565.1 uncultured Planctomycetales bacterium
ACGCCGGCCTGCGCTACGACGAGATCTGGATCAGCGAGGCCCAGGAGCGCATGGTGCTCAGCGTCCCGCCGGAGAACTGGCCCGATGTCCGCCGCATCTGCGAGGCCGAAAACGTTGAGGCCACCGTCATCGGCACGTTCCGCAGCGACGGGCGTCTCCTGATCCGTTACGACGGCGAGGTCGTCGGCGACATCCAGGCGGAGCTTCTGCATCACGGCATCCCCAAGACTCGCCGCGAAGCGACGTGGACCCCTGACCACAATGCACCGATCGCCGCTTCTTCCGCGACGCCAGACGTAGCGGCCGCGCCCCGTGGCGGCCGAGCGGAGCCGCTGGACAACCCCGACGTGCTGAAACTCGCCGCCAAGGAACTCGCCATGGCGAGTGTTGATCTGACCACAGCCAAAATCGATCCGGGGCTGCTCCGCGACTTGCCCACCGACGTTCTGCTTAAGCACACTCTGCTTCCGATCAGCCGCGGAGCCGACACGCTCCGCACCGCGACGGCAGATCCGTTCAACCTCGTCGGCCTGGACGAACTGCGTCTCCGGACTCGCCTGAAGATCGAGCCGGTACTCGCAAGTCCTGCTCAAATCCGACGTTTGCTTCAGCAGCATCTGGGCGTCCGCGACTCCCTCCTCCACCGTCTCTCGACGCTGAACGCCGCCAGCAAGGAATGGATCATCCGCCAGTACGATCACGAAGTGCAGGGCGCCAGCGTCGTCAAGCCGCTCGTCGGCCCGGGCCAGGGCCCGTCCGATGCCGCCGTCATCCGCCCACGACTCGACAGCCGCCGCGCGATCGCGATTTCCAGCGGCATCTGCCCGCACCTGAGCGACGTAGACCCCTACTGGATGGCGGTGGCCGCCATCGATGAGGCGATCCGCAACGTTGTCTGCGTCGGCGGCGACCCGCGCCGGACGGCCATCCTCGACAACTTCTGCTGGGGCAACTGCGAGGACCCGCAGACGATGGGCGCGCTCGTCCGCGCGTGCCAGGCGTGCTATGACGCGGCCATCACGCACGAGGTGCCCTTCATCTCCGGCAAGGACTCGCTCAACAACGAGTTCGCCCTGGATCCGGCCGACGCGAAGCGCCTCGCCGGGCGCGTGCCGCTGCACAATAACCGTGTGCGGATCCCGGGCACGCTGCTGGTCAGCGCGATCAGCGTGATCGACGATGCATCACGCTGCATCACGATGGACGCACGCCCGGCCGCCAACTCGGTTTTCTGGTTCGTGGGGCTCGACACACCCATGTGGCGCGACGGCGATCTCCCGAAGACCGCGCGGCTCCACCGCGAGGTCGCGCGCCTCATCCACTCCGGTTGCGTGCTGGCGGCCCACGATGTCGGCGAGGACGGTATTGCGGCCACCGTGGCCGAGATGGCGTTCGCCGGACGGTGCGGCGTCACACTCGAGCCCGGACGTGACCTGCTGGCTCCCGTCACCTCCGGTTACATCCTGCAGTGCGAAACGGACAGCGCCGATGGTGTGAAGGCGGTCGCGCCCCCGTCCAGCGGGCTGTCCGCCTGCATCGTGGCCCGGCTGTCATCCGGGGCAACCCTCGCGTGGCCTGCCGCCCCGGGCGGACCGCTGGAAATTCCCGTGACAGGACTCGACGAGGCCTGGCGCGCACCGCTGCGGTGGTGATCAGCGTCGCGAAAAAACCGCTGTCGGCCTCGATTTTGTGGATTTGAAAAACATACGCAAGTTCATGCAGCCCGTGATCATGCGCGCGAAACCGCCGGGCCGCGGGGCGGCAGCCTGCGACCTTTTTTCAGCAGGCCGCGTATAACACCGCATGCAAGCGGTCTGCAGTGGAAGGCGTTCAGGGATGGATCTTCACGACGAAACTCCCCTGATTCTGGCGTCGAACAGCCCCCGCCGGGCATCGCTTCTGCGCGAAGCCGGCATCCCGTTCGAGGTGGTCATTCCCACGCTCGAAGAGCCGCAGTGCGCCACGTGGCGGTTCAGCCCCGAGGAGTTCGCGGAGTCGGCCAGTTACTTCAAGGCCCGCAGCGTGGCCGACACGCATGACGATCGGCTCATCCTCGCCGCCGACACGGTGGTCGCCCTGAACGGCGTCATTTTCGGCAAACCGGCGGACCGCGACGACGCCCGCCGCATTCTCCGCGCGCTGTCCGGGACGACCCAGGACGTCATCACGGGCGTCACGCTGCTGCAGCCGCGACGAAACCGGCGTTTCATCAGTCACGAGGTCACCCGCGTCACCATGCGCCGCATGAGCGATGCGGAACTCGAGGCGTATCTCGACAGCGGAGATTGGGAAGGCAAGGCGGGCGCCTACGGCATCCAGGACAGCGGTGACGCCTTCATCGAAAAGACCGAGGGAAGCTTCAGTAATGTCGTCGGGCTCCCTCTCGAACTGGTCACCAGCATGCTCGAGCGCTTCGGACTGCACTACGCACTGAACACCCGAAAATGATCTGAAAGCCCGCAGCGTCCCGTATCGAAACCGCTCTCGTCAGGAGCGGCGACTTCTCACGATGCGCGGGACGCCGTTCACTGATCCCGCAGCGCGAGCGGCGGCGCGAGCACCTCGCTGAGAACGAACGCCCGGCGGAGTTCGGCCGTGCTCAGTTTTGTCACCATCGGCACCGGACGCGCCGGTTTCGCCGTGGCGACGGGCGCGTGAACCGCTTCGGCTGCCCTGGCAATCGCCTCCAGCGGCACAGCGAGGCGTTCCTCGTCTTCCTGCGCGCTTGCGGCCGCCTTCAGTGACGGAGCAGGTTGCACCGGACGCGCCGGACGCTGAGGCGCCTGCGGCTGAGGCCGGCGAGCCGGCGGCTGCTGCGGCATACCCGCAGGTCGCGGCTGCGGCCGCTGAGGTTGAGGTCTGGCCGGCGGTACGGCAGGTCGACGCGTCTGCGGCGGGATCGCCGGACGCTGGGTCGGCACGGGTGGACGCTGCGGCGGCACCGCTGGACGTGGCGGGGGCGTGGCGCGCCGCTGGGGGATCGTCGGACGCGGCACCTGCGGACCACCCTGAGTCGGCGGAGCCGTGGGCCGCGGCCGGTCGGGCGGGCCGCTCATTTTCTCGCGCAGCTTCTGGAAGATCGCGCTGCCCGCCGCGAGGACCAGCACCGCAATCACATACAGCAGCTCGCCGCTGCCGTTGTCAGCCAGAATCTGAGCCATGGCCTGCATTCCGGGCCTCCCGCCTGCCGCAAGCCCGCCGGGCAAGGGCCGGGCCGTCACCCTTCAACGCGTCAGGTGCTTTTTGCCTCCCCGCCGCCGATCGCAGTCCGCATGGCGGTGTCGGCCTGGATATTGCGGAACTTGTAGTAGTCCATAATCCCCATGTTGCCGCTACGGAACGCTTCCGACATGGCGAGCGGAATCGCCGCTTCCGCCTCGACCACCTTTGCGCGATTCTCCTGCACCAGCGCGAGCATCTCGGCTTCGCGGGCACGCGCCATGGCGGCACGCTTCTCGGCCTCGGCCTGGAAGCGGCGTTTGTCCGCCTCGGCCTGGTCGGCCTGCAGCTTGGCGCCGACGTTCTCACCGACGTCCACGTCCGCGATGTCGATGGAGAGAATCTCGAAGGCCGTCCCCGAGTCGAGGCCCTTTTCCAGAACGCGCTTCGAGATCGTGTCTGGGTTTTCGAGCACGGCCTTGTAGTTCTCGGCCGAGCCGATGCTCGTGACGATGCCCTCGCCGACGCGGGCGATGATCGTCTCCTCGGTGGCACCGCCGACGAGCCGCTCGATGTTCGTCCGCACCGTCACGCGGGCCTTCGCCCGGAGCTGAATGCCGTCCTTGGCGACGGCGTCGATGCTCGACTTGCCGCTCGCGTGGCTCGGGCAGTCGATCACCTTCGGGTTCACCGACGTGTGCACGGCGTCGAGCACGTCACGACCGGCCAGGTCGATCGCGCAGGCGGTCTTGTAGCCGAGGTTGATGCGGGCGCGGTCCGCGGCAATGAGCGCGGAGATCACGTTCTGCACGCGCCCGCCCGCCAGGTAGTGCGTCTCCAGGTCGTTCGTCGAGATGTCGAGCCCCGACTTCACCGCGCGAATCTTGCTCAGCACAATGGAACGCGAGTCGACCTTCCGAAGGCGCATCCCGATGAGATCGGCGAACGACACGTCCGCCTTGCTCATGAACGCCTGCAGCCACAGCCCGAAGAACTGGGCAATGACCACGACGAACGTGATGACAATAACGAGCAGGACGAGTGGAATGATGATTTCCCAGGGGATGCCCTGTGCCAGCAGGTTCATCAGCATGGTCGTTCCTTTCTCGGTTCATCCGCCCCGCCGCACTGGCGGAGTCAGGCAGGTTCAGCAACAGGTCGTACAACCAGTGTGCGATCGCTCAGTCGAACGCCTTCAACCACCGCGTTCGCGGGCAGCATTCCATATTCCGCACAGCATTCCACCCGCTGGCCGTCGAAAACGGCGGTCCCCACGGGACGCAGCGGCGTGACCGTCCGCCCCACCGCGCCGATCATCCGTTCAAGCTGCTCGACCGGCATGCGATCCGCCTCGGTCAGCACGGGATTCGGCGGCGAAATGCGCCTGCCCACTGGCGTGCGGTGCCAGTTCTTTATTGTGACGACGAGAATCGCCGGGACGAGCACCATCACCGCCAGCGTCGCTACGTAACCGACCGTCGTGTCGAGGCGGAACGTCATGAACAGCGCCATTCCCCAGAAGATCAGCGAGGTGATCGTGAGGATCCCGTGGGACGGCAGGAAAATGTCCCCCAGGAGCAGGATCAGCGCCAGGAGGTACAGCATGCTGATGCCGAGCCAGTCCATACGCGAGCCCCAGCCGGCGGGTCAGTCCACCCGCCTCACGACGACACGGTTTCCAGAGTGCTCGACCACTTCCACGCGGACGTTCTTGTCGATGTACTCGCCCTCACTGACGACGTCAACCATCATCGCGCCGAAACGGGCCTTGCCGGCAGGCCGCAGAGGCCCTTCGGTCCGCCCGATATCGCCGACTCTCGCGAATCCCTCGTAAGGATCATCCATGGTGATCTGTTCGCGCGTCGGATTTGGTGCGACCAGCCGCCCCGCCACCGGTACCCGCGGCAGGTACCGCGCGAGCACCGCCGCGCCGATCACCGCGCCGAGCGAGCCCGACGCCAGCGCCCATAACCCGTTCTTCAGGTACGTGAACGACGACGGGAGTCGCGGCCAGTGCGGCCAGTGTCCAAAACCCGGCTCGGCCGGCACGAACGACGAGATCAACCCCACCCCGAGCAGGATCAGCCCGGTGACCCCCGCCACACCGAAGCCGGGCAGCACGAAAATCTCCACCGCGAGCAGCGCGACACCCAGCAGGATGACGACGATTTCCCACGTCACGGTGAATCCGGCGACGTACGGAGCTCCCAGGAACAGCAGCAGCGACACGATCGCGACGGCCCCCGGCAGCCCCAGACCCGGATGCTGGAACTCGGCGTACGCACCCAGCAGGATCAGCAGGAACAGCACGCCGCGCACCACCGGCGACGCCAGCCAGGTCACCACCCACTCGACCCACGTGTTGTCCAGCCGCTCGACGGGGCCGGTGATGTTCAGCGACGAACTCAGGCTCGCCTCGTCCGGTATCTTGCCCTGCGCGAAGCCGTACGCGATGGCTTCGGCCGTCCGCATCGTGAGCAGTTCGCGATCCGTCATGATCGGCTGCGTCACGGTATTCAGCGGCGGCGCCGACTGGACGTATTTCCACGGGCCGCCGCTCAGCGAGTCCGGAACCGGTTCGCTCCGGACGATCGAGTCGCCCGCCGGCCGGCTCGCCGTCAGGCCGAAGAGCTCGTCCCGCGTGGAGGTGTCCACAAAGCGCCGCTCGCCGGTCTCCGTGTTCACCACCCAGAAGACCTGCATCTCGCGAACCAGCGCCATCATCATCGTCATGTCATAGCCGTTTCGCCGGGCGGAGTCGCGCAGCTCGGCCAGCAGCGGGCTCATCGCCTTTGCCTCGATGTCCTTGGCGAGCCCTTTCGCGCCCTCCGGTGTCATCACGATCGGTTTGCAGTCGCCGATCGTCGCGTTGCCTGTCATGTAGATGCCGTCGGTGGCGAGTGCGATGATCGTCCCGGCACTGTACGCCTGGCTGTTGATCCATGCGTACGTGCGGATCCCCCGGTCGCGGGCGGCCTTGATCGCGTGACAGATGTCCAGGGTGGGGCCAAGCGCGCCCCCGGGCGTGTCGAGTTCGAAGATCACCAGCGGGATGTGCTCCTCGCGGGCCCTGTCCAGGCGCCGCTCGATGCTGTCCTGCGTGATCTCCGTGATTTCTCCCTGAACCGGAATAATAACCGCGCGGTCCGCGGCAGGACGGCTGGCCGTATCCGACGCGACGCCGATCCCCGCGCCCAGTAGCAGAACCCACGCCAGGAGCGGATAAAGCCCCGCGAAACCACGCGACCGTTGTGGAAGAGAGCCGTTGCGCACCGCGAACCTCTTTTCTGGCAAGACGTTGCTGCCAACGGATGATAAGAACAATGGCATTCTAAATGGCGCGGGCTCCGGCCGCAATTACACGGAACGGCGTTCTTTGTAACCGCATCAGACCTGCGCAGCGGAAACTGGGATGCGGCACGCTTCCCGATAGAGCCACGCCATCGACGTCACCATCGTCGAGGCCTGGTGGTGGGCACGGACGTGGTCGAGGGCGCCGTGCGCGAGTTCCCGGGCGCGTGACCGATCCTCCAGAAGCGCCCCCCACTGCCGCGTCAGGTCCGACGGATGCGCGGCGTCGAACAGGCACGCCGTCGTACCGTTGATGAGGTAATCTTCGACCGTCCCTGCCGGGGCGATCACCGCCAACCCGCTGGCCATGGCCGCGAGCGTGTGGATCGTGAAGCGGTGCCGGCGCGTCGGCAGGATGAAGAAATCGGCGCTGCGCATGGCGTCCTGCAGCGTGGACCACTCCCGCATAGGCCCGGCGAAGGTCACGTTCGATCGCAACCCGAGTTCCTCCACCAGCCGGCGAAGCATGGGCTCCGCTGGCCCGCTCGAGAGCACGAACAGCTGCAGCTCCTGCCCGGCCCGGACGAGCGCGTGGAGCGAGTGAAACACGTTTTCCATCCCGCAGTCGCGGGTGAGCGGCACCGTCACCAGCACCGCCGGGATGCGCTCCGGGCGGGCAAGGCACGCCGGTTCGGTCTGCGCAGGAAGCCCATGCGGAACGAGGCGCACGGAGTCACGCAGGTCGGGGCAGCGATCCAGTACCGTCTGCTCCAGTCGCGGAGTAGTGGCAATCGCCAGGATTCGTCCCGCCAGCCTCATGTCACAGAACTGCCGCACGTCCAGCGCATCGGAGAGGTGCACGATCAGCGAGCTGTCCCACTCCATCGCCCAGTTGTGCGCCCAGGCAGCCAGCTCGGGCGAGAAGCAGTGCACCACGTCCGGCGGCTCGAGGTCGCCCGCGTCGAGAACCTCATCGCCCCCCGGCACCCGCCAACGCCAGAAGGTGCGCGGCAGACGCACGACCCGGCTCGGCCCCACCCAGTCACCCGCCAGGTCCCGCCCCGTACGCGAGAGAACGTGCATCCGAACCGGTTCGTCCATCATCCCGACGCACAGGTGGCGCAGCACGCTTCCCAGTCGCTCGAGAACATCCGTGTCGGCGACGGCGAGGACCTGGATGGATGCAGGCGTGTTGTCCACGATCTCTCTTTCCGGAAACCAAGCGGGCAAACCGGACGTGCCATTGACTGATAGGGTCTACACCCCATTGTACCACCCGCTCGGCCGGTTCTTCCGGGGAAAAATCGCGAAAGCTCCGCCCGGGGCGTCCTGCTGCCCTGTTTATCGACGGAAGCGGCAGCCGCGAGAAGCTACGGCTCGATGAACTCCGGCCCATCCTGCTTGGCCGAGCGGGAACGCCCCGTGAGGAGCTTCAGAAGGGTGCGGCGGAGCAGCGTGAGCGGCCGGGAGAGCCGCCGGTGCAGCCGGATAGACCAGCCATGGCGATACGAGGCGGTAAACTCGTCCGCCGTGAGCGTATCCGGTCGATGGCGGCGCCGGTGCTTGAGCAGGTGGTACCGGTCGCCGTCCTGAAGCCTCCGAAGGATGAAATCACCGAGTTCCCGGGGAATCAGCCGCAGAAGCCCGTCTCGGCGCCCGCCCGGGCCCGGGTCCCACCGCCAGGAAATCTGGAAATCGATCAGGCTCGGCTGGCCATCGGCGTCTACGAGGATATTCTCCCGCTTCTCGAGATCGACGTACGCGATTCCTCGGTTGTGCAGCGCTTCAATGATGGCAGCCAACCGCGGGAAGAATGCGTCGTCCACCCACTCGTTGCGTTGGAGCGGATGACCTTCCACGAACGCGTGGGCAAAACCCGTCTCGCCCCACCGCCCCAGGCACTGCGGTACGCCCGGCAGATCCTGCACGGCTTCGTAGATCCGCCACTCGTGGTTCGCCAGGTACTTCCCCATCCAGCTCAGCGGGACCCCGAACAGCGGCGCCTGACGGCCGATCTTGAGGATCACCCGCCCGGTCGGCCCTTCATACAGGCCCGTGGCTGCAAAGAAGTCGTGCTTGTACGTCCGGCGGTGCGCGTAATCGTGCCCGTTGAGGCGGATGCGCGACGGCATCTCCTCCCTTCCCAGGGCACGGAGCCACGAAAATCGGGGCGGCTTTTCGTTCATGCCGCGATGAAGGTACAGGAGCGTGCAGGGAAAATCATCTGCGTGCGAAAGCTGCAGCGCGGGCGAAAGTCGCTCGGACGGATGAGGCGCGGCCGGCGTGCTGCGTAGATGACTACTCGCCGGCGACCGGCACGACCTGCGGCACTTCAACTGGATTGCCGTCCCCCTTCGCGGAGGCCCGCCGAATGACGGCCACCGCTCCCGGCTGGGCGGCATCTCCCTCGCCCCGCGCCGCCAGCAGCGTCGGAGACGGTGCGAACTCGGTCGCGATATCCCACGTAAGGCAGTAGTCCCACGCGCGATCGCCGGTCACCTCGATCACGTACCGTCCAGCCGGAAGACTGCGGAGGTACACGTGCTCCACGTTGTCAACCGGCGAGACGCTCGCGTCGATCGGAGCTCCCGTCGTAAAGCCGTTGGCACGGCAGAGCCGAAGAGTGAGGTTGGCCATGGACGGATTGAGGCGCAGCGGGTCACCGTCCGTGATCGTCATCCTGCGATGCCAGGTGAGCAGAAAGGACGCGGAGCTCCCCCGGCGGTTCTCAGGGATCTCGAAGTAGTAGCGCTGCGGCGCCGAAGCCTCCGCCCGCCCGTAATCCCAGCCGGTCACCGGCACATCGTCCTCGCCCGGTTCGTGCTCGCCGGCGACCAGGATGCGGTAGCTGTTGTCAACGTCGAGCTGTCCGGCACCGTAGCGATAATCCAGCGGAACGGTGCCATCGGTGCAGGGCGTCTCGAACCCGCGATGCCAGTCGGTCCACGCTTGCTTCGTCGCGCCGCCCATCAGCAGTGCCTTGGCAAGCATCGCACGCGCCGCCGGACGCTCCGCGGCTCGGACACCCGCGAGGTGCCGTCCGTCCTCGATGCCCTCGATCAGGATGGACGCACAGGCGGCGACGACCGGCGTCGCCCAGCTCGTCGCGCTCAGCGGCGCAACCAGGTCCGGCTTGATCCGCTCCCCGTCCAGTCGAGTCGGCCCGAAACTGGACTCGCCACTCGTCAGCCCAACCGCGATGATGTTGTAAGCGCTGCACATCAGCTTGGGCATCGCGGTGCCCGTGCCATTCTTCACGCCGGCGGTGACAACCGCACCGTCACGCTGCACGACGTAGTCAATCCGTCGCAGCACGTCGAGGTCCACGGAGTCGACGCCGAACGACCCGATCCAGCTGTGATTCTGGACCGTCCGGACTTCGTGGAGCGGCTCGAGCGAGCTGTTGATGTTGAGGAAGCCCCCCTCGGCCCAGTCGTTCGCGTCGTACGAGGCGATCTGCCGCACGCCCGGGGTCACGCTGCTCGCCACCCCGCAGTAGTACTGGGCGACCGTGGTGGCGTGGTTCGACACGCCGCTCACACCGCTCAGGCGACTGATGGCCTTCCCGGCAAACTGCGGATCGCTCACGTCGGGCATGTAATCCCGGCTGGAATTCACGGCCATCTCGACCTGCGAAATCGTGACGGTGCTGCCTGTCGGAAGTCGTCCGCCGAGCCGCTGCTGCAGACGCGTGTAGCCGATCTCCGCCCGCCAGTCGGCCCGGGTCGTGCCCGCCAGCGCAACGATGGCGATCAGCGAAACCGCAATCCGGGTGGTCTCGATACGGCGGGAGAGGCGTTGGCGCCGGGGGAAAGGACAGACGCTGCTGAGGAAGTAAACACTCAACTTTCCAGCATCCTACTGGAGGTAGCCCCACAGGTGTCTTACCTGGGTGCGCATCTGCGCAACGATCAGGGCGGCCGCAGTGACCCCCTGGCCCCGATCGTATTCATCGGATTTTAATCAACGCGGCTACGGCGTCAAAGGGGAATCTGCCCGAAGTGCCGATGGCAGCAGGAGAACCGTCAATCCGCCGGATGGCATGTCCTGGCGGCTCGGCCCCCCGGAGGGGTGGCGGCGCCCCCCCTTTCTGTCGACGAGTCAGGCGACTTCAGCGTCGATCCAGCAGCTTGCCCAGCAGGATCCCGAAGCCGAAGGCCACAAGCAGGCTCGTGACCGGGCGCTGCTCAATCTGCTCGTGGACGTTTTCGACCGTCTGGCGGCTCTTCTTTCCGGCAACACTGAACGCGTCCCGAAGATCACCGGCCCACTTCTCCGCATTCTCCGAGAGACGCTCGCGCAGGTTCGTGGCGCCGCTGCGCCCGCTGGAGATCAGTGACTCCAGAATATCCGCAACGCTGTTCCGCAGCTTGCCGAGGTCATCGCGGAGATCCTGGACCTCATCCGACAGTTCGAATCGTCGCGCCATGTGAAAAACCTCCGATCAGCTTGGTTAACGTAGATCATATGAGGCACTTGGCGTTTTTCTATCGGGCCTCGGAATTCACTGCTGCCTCCTCATTGGAGGACGATGGCGAGGCGGCCCCGCCCCGCGTCGGGCACGAGAAGTTTCGCCGCCGAGCTGCGACTTGGCCTCGGCAAAGCACGCGGTCTATACTGTTGATGTGTCACTCCTCGTCTGTGCCGTTGTCCAAACGGGTTTCAAGGTGGTAAAAAATGCTCGTGATTTCCCGATGCCTGAACAGCGCGGTGCGGATCGGCGAAAACGTCACCATCAAAGTGCTGCGGATTGGACAAAAACGCGTGACCCTCGGCGTGGATGCACCGCCCGAGGTCACGGTGCGACGCGACGAGGTGGTGGACGCGGTACGCCCCTCAAACGGCAGTGCGGAACTGCCCGGCCTCGACCTTCGCGTACTCGTGGTTGAGGATACGCCGGTGCACGCCCTCCTGATCGAGCGCGTCCTGAGCCGGCGCGGCGTCAAGAACATCGTTCGCACCTCCTGCGGCGAGGATGCCATTCGTCTTCTCACCCTCGCGCGGGAGAGCAAGGCCCTCAAGCCCGACCTGATCCTGTTGGACCTGCAGCTCCCCGGCGTCTCCGGCCTCCAGGTGCTCGAAACGGTCAAATCGCACCCGGCCCTGCGATCCATCCCGGTCGTCGTGCTGAGCTGCTCGGATTCCGATGAGGAAGTCGCGCGGTGCATGGCCGCCGGCGCCAACGCCTTCGTGTCCAAATCGGAAAGTTACGACAACCTGAGGCAGGCAATCCTTCGTATCACTGATTTCTGGAGCCAGGTGCGAAAGGTCGGCTGAATGCCCCTGCTGAATTCGGAAGGCAAGGCCGATTTGCCTTGACATTCCGATCGCTTTCCTTTAATTAGAACGTGCTGCATTACGCGGCGCCAACTCGCACGAAGCGAACCTCGATCGCAATCTTCCGCCGCATGGCGCACGAGACCGCCTCGGCCGGATGAGTGATAAAAACAATCTCAACGCAGGTGACGTGGCCGACAGCCACGCGAGAGGTGATTCCTTACGGGAGCGGGAAAGAGGCCCGGACGGACCGGGTCCGCAGACCGAGCGGCAGGCTGTCGACCGCGGAGCACCCAGTCGAGGAGGAGGGGCGTGTACGGACGCAGGGGAACGGAGTCCGTGTGGTGAACACACGGAAGGCGGCATCCAGAGGACCAGCAGGGATGACAGCCATCACGGAGGTGCAGGATGGTCGCACGGGATCTTGAAGGCGAAGTCGAATTCCGGCTCCATAACCCTTCCGCACGACAGGTCTACCTCGTCGGAGACTTCAACGGATGGCAGGAGTGCAGCCTGCCCATGACGCGTCAGCAGAGCGGCGAATGGGTCTGCCGCCTCCACCTCCCCGAGGGCGTCTACCAGTACAAGTACCTCGTCGACGGAGAGTGGTGCCTCGACAGTGACCCGGTCGGCATCGGCTGGGCCCCCTTCGGGTGCAACTCGGTCATGGTGATGCACACCGGTGACGTGCCGGCGTTTCCCGTCGGTTGAACTTGACACCGGCCGCCGCGTTCGGTTTCCTTGTCCCACGGACGCGTCGCGCGGATCGGCCGAGGGCCGCGACACGCCCGGTCGATGCCTGAGTCACAGGGATTCAGCCGCCGCCCGCACCGCGCGGGCGGCTTTGTTTTGCCCTCGCCCGGAACCACGCCATGCCAGCACATGTCGGTGTCATAATGGGTTCGCGATCGGACTGGGAGACGATGCAGCACTGCGCCGCCACCCTGGAGGCGCTGGGCATCGGGTTCGAGGCCCGTGTGCTCTCTGCACACCGCACGCCCGACGCGGCCCTGGAATATGCCGCCACCGCCGAGAGTCGCGGGCTGCACGTGATCATCGCGGCCGCGGGAGGCGCAGCCCATCTGGCTGGCGTGATGGCCGCCAAGACCGCCCTGCCCGTCCTCGGCGTCCCCATGCAGTCGCAGAGCCTGCAGGGGCTCGACTCGCTGCTCTCCATGGTGCAGATGCCCGCGGGAATCCCGGTGGGAACGCTCGCCATCGGCAAAGCCGGCGCGATCAACGCCGCCCTCTTCGCGGCCGCGATTCTCGCGCGCCACGACGCGAACGTCCGCACCGCCCTCGAGCGGTATCGGTCGGATCAGACCAAGAAGGTGCTGGCGAGTTCGGACCCGCGCCAGGGCTGACCGCGCCCTGTCAGAACACCCGGCTCAGTTCCCCGCGTGCGCCGTTGAGGACACGGTCCCAGTCGAACGCCGGCCCCGGGTCGATCTTGCCGCGCGTAATGTGCCAGTGGCCGAGGAGCCCTGACCAGGCGTTCAGCTCTTCCTCGGTCATGACGTCGGCACGCACCCGCCCGTCGGCGTCGCGCGGGACATCCAGTTTCATCCTCGGGAAGACGCGTGTCAGCGCGGCGCACAGCCGGATCATCGCCGTGTACTGTTCGGGCGTGAAATCGTACTGCACCAGGTCATGGCCGTTGATGCGCCCGCGCACCACCTCCGGCCGGGCCGGTCTGCCCACGAACCCCGGCGTGCGGATGCCCCCGTCCCCCATCCACGCCGGCAGCGTGATGCACGGCCAGGCGAACGCGTCGAGGCTGTACCACTCATTGAGCGTCCGCATGTCCGGGTACGCCCCGATGTGTGCAATCTCGACGCCGATCGAGCGATCGTTGGCCGTGCCTGCATGCCACGCCCGCTCCTTGAGGTCGAGCGTCTGGTACAGCGTGCCGTCAATGTCCAGCATGAACTGCACGGACAGCCCGCGAACATCGTGCAGGATCTTGAAGCACTGCTGGGAGGTGCCGCAGACGTCGTAGTGAATCACGAACTGGTCCACCGCCTGCTGCAGGTTGGGGAGAGTCCAGCCGTCCTTCGCGACCGCCTGCTCGAGTTCCGGCGAAAGCTTCTTACGGACGCCGTAGCGGTTCGGGTCGTCCTTCGACACCGGCGCTTTCGGCATGATCTGGTCCGACTCGAAATGTCGCCGGCAGCGATACGCGTCATAGCCCCCGGGATCCGTCCAGAGCACGACCGGCGTCCCCGTATGGAAAAGCTGGCCGGCCGCGACGATCTCGTCCCCTTTCCGCTCCACGCGATCACCCGGACGCCCGCATCCGGTGCAGGCGATGACCGCGCCGCAGACAAGCACTCCCCACGCCTGAAAGCCGCTCCGCATCGTGTCCTCCCGTCAGTGGCTGGCAGGCTGCCACTCGAACTGAACGTCGTAATCCCACGCGTCGAAGTACAGATTCCGCCCGTCAACCTCCACCTCGCCCCGCTGGAAATCCGCCGGCTCGCTCCGGAGCGACTCCTTCGGCGGCTGCAGCGCCGTGCCGTAGTCCAGGTTGACGATCATGCGGTACGAATCGATATGCCCGAAGTAGAACTCGCGGACGCGCGGATCGTCCGACTCCTGCAGGCCGTAGGACACGTCCGCCGGGAGCCACCCCCACGGGGCGACATAGAACTCGGCCCAATCGTGCATGTTCCAGCCCCAGGGCTTGGTCTCCCAGCCGCTCTGCCAGCGCGCGGGAATCCCGGCTGCCCGGCACATCGCGATGAAGAGCATCGCCTGCGCCCCGCAGTCCCCCCGCCGGCGCGTGTGGGTGCGGATCGACAGGCTCGGGATGATCGTGTACTCCTCCTCGTAGGCATACCGCAGCTCCTTGCAGAGGTGCAGGTAGATCCTCCGCGCCCGGGCCACGGGGTTCCGCTCGTCGCCTACCGCTGCCTTCACCTCCGCCAGCAGTTCAGGCGTCATCGCGATATGGGGAAGCCGCTCGCCCAGTCCGCCGCCGTTCCAGTCCGCGGGAAGCGGTCGGGCCGCCGCGTCATCGAGTTTCGGGCAGTAGGCTCGCGAGACGAACGAGAAGTCCGCCGCGAAACGGATCGGCTGCGACGGGTCCGCAATTGTGCTTTCAAGATAGATCGTCCGCTGCGGCGCGCCGCTGATGGTGGCGCCGTTGAACGAGGCTGCCGGCGCGATCCGCGGTTCGCCCGGCGAGGCGGACGCGAGTTCGACATCCCCCTGCTGGCGGTACACCTGCGGATACGGCAGCCAGCACCGCACGCGCGAGCCCGCTTTCAACGCGGGATCCGGCTTCACCGTCAGCGTATACCGCACGCGGTGCCGGACGGGAGCCACCTCGTCCCTCCCCGTCGCGTCCGCCTCCGCCAGCACGTTCCGGATGTGCTCGACCAGCTTCTCCGAATCGCCGGGCTTCACCGCGCCCGCCGCATCGCGCCGGCGCTTTGCCTCTTCAGAGAACCGGAAGATGTTCGACGGCTCGCGCCTCCAGTACCGGACGGCTCCGTCGATCATGCGGTACTGCGCTTCGCCCGCCGTCCGCCAGCGATCGAGATCCGCGGCCGTAACGTCCGGGATGCTTCTGCGCAGCTTCGCCAGCAGCGCATCCGCGTCGAGGCTGTACTCGTGCCGCGTCCGCCGGATGATCTCCAAAACTTCATCCCGGACATCCGCCGGGAGTGATGCCTCCGCGACCGTTTTCCCCGCCTGCTCGAACAGTCCCCGCTCAAGCAGTTGCCGCGCTGTCACGACCGCGGGGTCTTTCGACGTGAACGCCCGCGAAGCGCCCGGAGGGCCCGGGTCGATCTGTTGCGCACCGATCATCACTGCTGCCGCCGTCACGATCATCCACAGGCCCACGGCTGGTCTCCAGAGGTGCCGAGACGTCCACCGGTCTCGCGCCAGGCGCTGCCCCGGTGCGACGACCACTCTCCCGCCCCGAGTGTCCGCACGCCGCGGAGAACGGACGGGGCGAAGCCCTACGATACCCGCCTCGGCCCGCGCGGGCGAGCCTCCGTGGCAGCCCGCGCAGAGAACGACCGGCGGGAACCACTGGCGCCCGCCGGTCGAAATAGGCGGATCAGTCAGACCGGCCGGTGCCGGCCTGGCGGACTCAGTTCGGACACTGCGGATGCTGGGCGGCGACGAACGGCACGTTCGGCCCGGTCGCGCATTCCAGGAAATCCGCGAAGTCCAGGCTGTTGACGACGTTGTCGGCGTTCAGGTCCGCACAGAAACACCCGGACGCAGGCGCGCCGGTCGGGTTGTAGCACGCCTGGAACGCGCCGAAGTCGTCCATGTCCACGTCGCCGTCGCGATCCGAATCGGCCGCCGGAGAACCGCAACCCTGCAGCAGCAGCCGGACTGTGATCGGCTGGCTGAGGTCAACCTGCGGGTTCTGATGTGGCATGTCCGGCGTGTTGCTGGCGTCGTTCGTCGTCAGGCGAACCCACCGCGCCGCCGCCAGGCTGTTGAACTGCCACTCGACCCGCAGCGACTTGCCCGCCCCGTCCGCAACGCCGGCATCGACCGCCGACACGTTTGGCTGGACCAGCAGGTACCCCGTCGTCGCCGATGCCCGCGGCTCGCGGAACATCGCCGGTTCATCCACCGTCAACTGGTCGAAATCGGCGATCAGCGTCGAGCCGTTCATGACCGTGTCAATGTAGACCTTGTAACGCCCGGTGTTCGCCGTCGTCGGCGTGAACGCCAGGTGCTCGAGCACGCCGAACGACCCGTCGAGTGCCCCGTTGCCGTTCGAGTAGCTCAGGACCGGATCCGTACCGCCCCGGTTGGCCGCATGGAACGTGAACGTCTGCCAGCCGGCGCCCGGCGTCAGCAGTTTGCCGACCGGCGCACTTCCGCCGGAGGAGCCCGTCGCCCCCACCCACTCGATGGCCTGCCCCGTTCCCGGAGCGCCTGCATCCGCGCCGATCGGCCCCGCCAGGGACGTGTTCTCCCGGATCCCCAGCGTCACCCGCAAGGCATCGTTCCGCCCGGCACCCACAACCGGCCCGGTGAACGCCTTCGCGCCTTCAATAGCCGTCGTGCACGAGGACGTCGCGGGCTGATACGTCTGCGTCGCCACGATGGTGTCGCCCATCACGAGCGGCTCCGTCAGGAACACGGTCGCTTCGGGAGCCCCGCCCGGGTCGCCTGTGCCCAGCAGCGTCCAGGTGTCGGGCGCGTGCGTGTACTTGTAGACGGACACCAGCGTCGCCGCGGGGTTCTGGCTCACGCCGGTGACCCGCAGTTCCGTGGCGCCGGCCTCGACCGGACCCGGGATCGAAACCGCCTTCACATCCGACGGCAGGCACGGGCGCGGCCCGCGGACCAGCTTGATGTTGTCGATCAGCATTCCGACGTACTTGGCGTTCGCCGCGCTCTTGCCGGCATCCCAGGTCCCGCAGTTCGTTGAGAACGCGATCAGCAGGTCATCGCCTGCGTTCGCCGTGAACGTGTCCGTCAGAACCCGGATCGGCTGGCTGCTGTTGTCGAAGTAGCCGTCCTGGTCCGGCGTGAGCGGGCCTGTGTAGTTGCCGATCGGCGAAGCGATTGCCGGCAGAGCGCCGGTGCTCGGCCGGTGAGCCCCGTTGACCACCACGCCGACCTGGTACGACCGGATGAAATCCTTGTCGTAAAGGTCGCCGCGCTCATCCACCAGCATGTCTACCTGCAGGTGGTACTGGTTACCGATGGCTGGATTCGGATCCGCGGCGGGAATCACCTGCTCGAATTTGGCATACGCACCGTTACCCCAGCCGTGATCGGCAATGTCGAGGCAGTTGCTGCCCGCAAGCTGCGGCGCCGTGACCTCGCTGCCCGTCGAACCCGTGCGGAGGACTTCCGTGTAGGCGTTGCTCGCCACGTCGTACCACGTGCGATACGCCGTCCCGACGCCCGACTGCACGATTGCCACCGCAGTCTCGAAATCCTCGATGATGCCCGCCCCCTTCACGGCCACACCGGAGCCGGGCGTGCACCCGTGCAGCCCGCGGCTGCCCTGCGTGGCCTTGAGGATCTGCCCGTTCACGAGCGCGGGAACGTTGACGACAGTGGTTGGAGAGCTGACGGTCGTGTTGTTCGTCCCGACCAGGACGTCGTCCGCATAAACCCGGACCTCGGTGGCGCCCGCGCTCACGCCCGTGACGCGCACGGCCGTTTCACCCTCGGAAATCAGCCCCACGATCCGCACCGCCGCCATCTGGGCGCAGTCCCCGACCTTCAGCCCCGTCGTGGGAGCGCACCCGGCAAGTCCCCGGATCGTCTGGGTCGCGCCGATCACGTGCCCATCCTGGACGGCCGGCAGACCGGTCACCGTTACGCTCGTACTGCCCGGACCCGGCGGGACCGCGAACGTCACCGTCTTCAACTGCGTGTTGGCCGTCACGTCCCAGACCGTCACCGCCTCCGCGCGAGTCGCGTCCACCCCCGTCACCACGACGGAGGTATCGCCGGCCAGCAGGACCGAGTTGGCTGCCTGCACGCTGACCGCCGGAACCTGATTGCAGCCGTCCACCTCGATGCCGAGGTAGTCGATGCAGCTGGTCGCACTGCCGACGGTCTGAGTCGCCGATACCATGTGCCCGCCAAGAGCGCTCAGGTTGACCGGGACGTCCTGCGATGCCGGAGTTGCCCCGGCGCCAGGGAGCGGGAAAGAGGTGAGCAGGGTGCTCACGTTGTTGAAGTTGTCGTAAATGTGGACGGCCGTCGCGTTCGGATCGAGCCCCGACACCGTCACCGTCGTGTCCGTGTGAAGCAGCGGGCTGGGAGCGGTGATCGTCGGATGCGCGAGATTGACGTCGCAGTCCGCCGAGACGAGCACCCATTTCACCGCGTCCAGGTAGAAGCTGCCGCTCAGGTCGTTGTTCAGGTTGTTGATTTCGACCGTGCCGGCGTCGATGCCCGCATTGAAGGCGAATCGCCCCAGCGACACCCACGTGTTGACGCTCGCGGTCTGATCGATCGCCACGTCCGTGCTGCCGTCGCGGTGGGTCACCGTGTGGCGGATGTTGGCTCGCCGGTTCGCGCCGGAGCCCCAGGTGGTGAAGACCTCATAGGTGCCGGCGACGCTCAGGTCGGCCTTGAAAAAGCCCCGCTTGGTGCCCACGACGGAGCGGTACGTACTCGCGTAGCGTGAGCCGCCGACCGTGGCGATGGGGGTGCAGGCCTCAGCCGTGCTCTTGGCCCCACTGTTAGCTAGCGCCGGCGTTTCGGAGTACTTGTTGAAGTTCTTGCCGCCGCTCCGGCTCTCCACGATGTAGTCCGCAGCCAGCGCCGGGCCGGCCGACGCCAGCACCGTCACCGCCAGCACTGCCGCGATAAAACCTCTGTGACGGGTTATCATACTTTCGGGCTCCTGCTGCTAGAACACTGCGAAAAAATCCACACCGGGGCCGCGTGGCCCCGTGGTCATTCACTGCTTCGGTCGGGTCAGTCTCTGCAGGGAGGCAGGCAGGCTCGATCGCTTTTCCCACACGTGCTCGGGAGGCGAACCGACAAAACCACTGGCTCCCGGTTGCTCAACGCGCTGTAACACACACCCCCACGGACGGCAGGCCGATTCTGGGCCGCTCCGCCGTGCCGGGTCTCCGCAATGCATCGGCGCGACGGATTTCTGTCATTATCTGCGCCCGCACATGGGGGTCAACCGTGTTTCGGCAGGATTCCCTGGCCGCAACACCATCAGGGGCGGGTGCAAGGACGCCCGGTGGGAGCCGAAACGACTCCCACCGGGCCAAATCCACCAGTCATGCCGGCGACAGCCTTCCCTGGCGTACCGGGCTCACTCCGTGCACTGCGGGTGCTCCGCCGGAACGAACGGCACATTCGGGCCGGTCGCGCACTCGAGGAACTCCGCGAAGTCCTGCAGGTTCACGACGTTATCGGAGTTCAGGTCCGAGCAGAAGCACGCCGATGAGGGCGCCCCGGACGGCTTGAAACACGCCTGGAACTCGCCGAAGTCGTCCATATCGACGTCGCCATCGAGGTCAAAGTCGGCCGACGGCAGGCCGCAGCCCACCAGCAGCAGCCGGACCGAAACCGGCTGGCTCAGGTCGATCTGCGGGTTCGAGTGCGGCATGTCCGCGCTGTTGGCATCGTCGAACGTCGTCAACCGCAACCACCGGTTCGCCGCGAGGCTGTTGAACTGCCATTCGACCCGCAGCGACTGCCCCGCGCCGTCCGCGACGCCGGTGTCAACGGCAGAAACGTTCGGCTGGGTCAGCAGGAACGGTGCCGTTGTGCCCGAGTGGCTCGGGACCCGGAACAGCGCCACGCTGTCGGCCTCCAGCCCCTCGAAATTGGCAACAACCGTCGCGCCGTTCATCACATTGTCGATGTAGACCTTGTAGCGACCGGTATTCTCGGCCGTCGGCGTGAACGCCAGGTGCTCGAGAATCCCGAACGCCCCGTTGAGCGTCGTGTCCCCGGCGTTGAAGCTCAGCACCGGGTCCGTACCGCCCCTTCCTTCCGCCCAGAAGGTCACCGTCTGCCACTCGCCGCTCGGAGCGATCAGCTTGCCGACCGGCGCATTGGCGCCGCTCGATCCCGTCGCGCCGACCCACTGGATCGTGCTCGTCGCGATGCCGCCGTCCGCACCGATGGGACCGGTCAGCGCCGTGTTCTCACGCACGCCGAGCGTCACCCGCAGCGGGCTGTTCTTACCGAGCCCCACAATCGGGCCCGTGAAGTGCTTCTCGCCTTCCATCTCTGCCGTGCACTCCGCGACGGCCGGCATGTACGTCTGCGTCGCGACGACTGTCCACCCCGTCTCCAGGGCCGTCGTCAGCGGTACACTCACATCCGGAGCCCCGCCGCGAGCCACCGTGCCCAGCAGCGTCCAGGTATCCGGCGACGGTGTGTACCGGTACACCGAAACGAGGGATGCCGCCGGGTTCTGGCTGACGCCGCTGACCTGCAGTTGTGTCGCCCCTGCCTCGACTGGTCCGGGGATCGAGACAGACTTGACGTCCGACGCCAGGCATGGCCGGGCGCCGGAATTCAGCTTGATGTTGTCAATCTTCATGCCCGGGAAGGGAGAGGTCGGCGCCCCGCCGCCCTGTGTGTAAGTCCCCACGTTCGTCGCGAACGCGATGAGCAGGTTGTCGCCGGCGTTCGCCGTGAACGACGACGTGAGCACCACCACCGCCTGCGTGGCCGTCGCACCGTCAAGGTCCACCGTGAGCGGGCCGGTGTAGTTCCCGATGAGCGAACAGGCAGCGATCTGACCGCCGGGCGTACGATGAGCCCCGTTGACGATCACGCCTGCCTGGAAGTTGCTGAGCCAATCCAGATCTCCTGCGCCGACCTCATCGATGAGCATGTCAATCTGCAGGTGGTAGGTCCCAGTAGACGGGATCACCTGCTCGTAGACAGCGTACATGCCGTTGCCGAAACCGTTGTCGGCAAAACGGATGCATTGACTGCCGAACAACGTGCTGATCGTCGGAGTTGTCGCCATGAATCCGGAATCGCCCGCGTTGTACCACACCCGGTTGGTCGCACCGCTGGCAGGCGGATTCCCGGTGATCTTGGGATACACGCCGTCGGTCAGGTTCGTCGTCAGGTCTCCGAAGTCCTCAATGAGATTCGCCGCCATGACGCGCCTTCCGGCAGTCGGGAGGCAACCCGGGATACGAATGGTCTGTGTTGCCTTGATGATCTGCCCCTCCACCAACGCCGGAACGGTCACGAGGGTCGTCCCTGCTGTTGCCGGCGCGTTGGTGACGATCGGAGCATCATTAGCGTAGACGGTCACCCCCGTGGCACTCGCACTGACCCCGGAGACACGTACGACCGTCCGGCCGGCATCGACGAGACCGACGACGCTCACCGCAGGCACCTGGCCGCAGGCTCCGACAACCGCACCGTCCGTCGGCGGGACGGTACAGGGCGCCAATCCGCGGATCTCCTGGATTGCGGCCACGGTTGCGTCCGCAGTCAGTGAGTTCGGGGCGACGGATACGTTCACCGTGCTCGCCCCGCCGGGCGAATTGTTCGTGCCGATCAGCGTCCCGTTCTGGTACACCTTCACCGCGGTAGCCTGCGGATCGACGCCGGAGACCGGAACACTGGTATCGCCGGCCACCAGGACCCCGCCGATTGTCACGCCTCCAATCTGGTTACAGTTGTTGGTCTGCGGCCCATCCTTCAATGCACACCCTTCTGCCCCCCCGATCGTCTGCGTGGCATTGATGTTTGCGTTCGCGGGCAGTGACGTCGTGGTGGCGATCACGGTCGTGGCGCCGCCTGTCGGAGTCCCCGTCGGAGGGTTCGACACGTTCAAGCCGTTGGCGTAAACCTTCACCACGGTTGCCGCGGGATCGACGCCGGTCACCGTCACGGTCGTGTCCCCCGTCAGCACCGGCGTCCGCACGGAAACCGTGGGAACACCCGTACAGACCGCGTTGGGGTTACGGAAGAGGACCGCGTCCGCCATCAATCGATTCGTGCCCGCCGGCTCCATGACCGCGTTGGTCGCGACGACCGTGTAGGTGACTCCCGCGTTCATCGGGTAGGCCATCGTGCCGATCTGGTGCCATTCATGCTGCCCGACGTTCCTCTGGTTGAAATTGGACGTGACGCTCCCGCCCTCGTAATTGAGGGTGTACTGAACGCTGGAGTCGCCGGTGCTTGATTGCCCCCATGTAGCATACACCTCGTATGTTCCGGTCTCGACGGGGGTAAAGCTGAAGGTGGCGCTGGACGTGGTCTGGGTCGAGAACTTGCCGCCGATTCCGGTGGTCAGGTCGTCGTCTGTGCGATTCGGACATGCAGGAACGCTGGAGCACGTAATCCGCGTGGGGAACCCCGCGACATTGGGGTTGCTGTGGGCACTGGTATAGAACCATGTGCCCGACCGCGTCGCATTCGTCAGGGTGTGATTGCCATACAGTGTGTTCGCCGGAGGCGGATTGGCGTTCGCACTGTTGTCATCACCCATCTCCACCACATAGTCGACGACAACGCCCAGAGCAGTGCCTGACGTGGCGAGCACGGCCAGCACCGCCATCCCGGCCGCCAGATACGTTTTGCTGGTGTTCATGATCGTTCGCTCCCGCTAAACGTGGTTTGCAGTTCGAGGACACCTTCCGCGGTTACATCCCGGCTGGACGTCGATGCGACGCGTCCGGCCGGTGCGGTACGGGCCTCGGTATTCGACATCAACCCGCACGCCGATCGCTCTCCCGTAGAATGATCGGCCGGCCCCGCTCGCTCCCGCGGCAAAACGGCCGGCCACCGGCCCGATCCGCCCTGCCCCGGGGCACCCCCACTGAAGGTCTGGGCCTATAACCCGCGAAGCGGCACCACTCCGCGGAGGGGGGCGAACCCGAAGAGGCCGGCTCTGCTTTCATGGCCACCGGAGCGACTCCCAAACGACACGGAGCCGATCCTCAACGGGGAATCCGGGACTCGCCGGCCGAGCGCAATCCGCCCTCATCCGGGAGCCCACGCCCGTGTGCAAACATCGACAGTTATTGAACTCCGCGACCTTCCGAGCGACTTACCGCGTGTGTTCCGACGGCGGGCCAGAAACGCCGATGTGAAAGGCTCGTCTTCCCTCCGCGGGGCCTTCGCGCGCACTCGGAAGATTATGCAATTATGCAACGAATTATCGTCCAAAATCGCAGTCCTGTCAATCCAAAAAACGTGTTTCGTGCCGTATCGCAGCGTCAGGTATGCTCGTTGACCGAACCGCTGCAAACATCCGCCGGACACGGCCGTCCCCGGCTCCGCGCGCAGAGAAGACCCCCGTCCGGAACGCCCGGCCGGGGGTCGGTTGTGTTCAGACGAATCAGCCAGAACGCGTTACGAACGCCGCCGACGGAACATGATCGGCAGACCCAGTCCCAACAGCCCCAGCGTGGCCGGCTCGGGAACTGCGGTGAACTTCACGGCACCGGCTGCGACGCGATTGGACGGATCGCCGGCGGCAGCGCTGTTGAGAGATTTGTACCCGCCGTAGATCCCAACCTTGTAGGTGGTTCCGGCGGTCAGGGACACGTCATCAAATGCGAGGTTCCACTTGCCAACATTCACGTAGTACATGTCCATTGTGGTCCTGGCGACTACGCCACCCGGGCCCGCGTTGCCCCAAGGATCCGGGTCTCCGCCCGAGGACACGCCGGTGTACAGGACAACGGCCGTCTGCTTCTGCCCCGCAGTGCTCGGCCAGGCGAGTTCGATGTCGTACGCGCTTGTCGTTGACGGAGTGAAACTGAAGATCGCCTGCCGCGTCGGACCAAAGAAGCTGGTCGTCCCGCTGTATCGCGACCCTGCGGCGGTCGTCCCGGGTGCGCCCACGACCCCGCTGCTGTCTGCGAACCCCGCGTCGGAGTACGCGGAGAAGTTCTTTCCGGTGCTGCGGCTCTCGATGATCACCGCGCCGTCCGGTTCAACAACGTACGCCTTGGCTGCCCCCGTGATCAGCAGCACGGTCAGACCGAAGTACAGTGCTTTCTTCATCCGCTTTTCCTCCTCCCAGTTAGAGTGGACGACAAAACTGAAATCCCCTCCTCCGACGCGATCCTCATCACGGCGGCTCGTGGAGAGATTTGACCCGGCGAGACCTTCCCGCCTCCTTCGCGGCATCTTATATAATCACGCCACCGACTTCAAGAGCAAAACCCGCTTTCGATGGTCGTGGCGATGCTGCTTGATCTTACCCCGCTCGTTTGCTCCTTTCAGAAGAAACTCCGACTGCCGCTTGAATTTCATGAGGGGAAGAGTGGGGAACTCCAACTGGGTTATCACCTGTCCGATAAAGCCATTGCCCTCGAGATCAAAATGCCCCCGGACCGCGTGTCCGGGAATCCCGGAATAAGCTCTCGCTCTCACCTGGGGGACCGGTAACAAAGATAGTTGAATGGAATGGACGTGGGGGCGCCGGGTCGGTGGCGCGGCGACGGCCGGGCTGAACACAGGCAGTACGGCACCGAAACCGGCGGTGAGCCCACCGCTGCGCGCAAAAAGAACCGGGCTCCGGACCAGCCGTCTGGCGGCCGGTCCGGAGCCCGGAAATCATGTGCATGACGCTCTGTCAGAATTCGTCGCGATACTCGGTGAACCGCCCGAAACCTCGCTGCGACTCGACGTGCATGTCGAAGTACAGCGTGTTCGTGCGTCCTTTGTACGTCCAACTGCCCGGACGCTCGTCCCAGCCGGTACCCAGGTGGAACGGTGACCGCGGCAGAGGATTGCCGCTGTTCGCGCTCGAAACGTCCTCGCGCGGCCAGCTTCCCCGCGGCAGCATGTTCGCCCTCGGGTTCTCGTCGGAACGCGGCCTCTGGAACGCGTCAGCCAGCGCCCACTCGCGGCCCGGCATCTTGATGCGCGACACCTTCTTCGGGCTGTAGTTGAAGCACTTCTCGGAGGTGTTGCAGTAGGTAGTGTACCACCCGTTGTAGTCCTTGATGCCGGCGTGCGTGAAGCCGAAGTAGTAATTCAAATCCTGGGTCAGGCTGGCCGGCGTCCCCTTGAATCCGAACGGCTTCGTGTTCGTCCACGAGTTGATCGCGTAGTTGAACGGGTTCGGACCCTGACCGAAAACGCTCAGGAACGCGCTGTCCTGGACGGGGTAGCTCGGGCACGTCGCGATCGAATCGGACATCGAGCCCGCCCCGCGCTTGTCGCCGAAATACTTCCGTAGCATCGCTGGCAGATAGAAGTATTTCTGGAAGTCGTTGGTGTTGCGGACGTACTTGAGCATGGCGGGATGCAGCGGCCCCGGCAGCGTCTCCTTGTACTCCGTCAGGTACATGTGCATCGCGCCGCCCATTTCCTTCAGGTGCGTCTGGCACACGACCGACCGCGACTGCTCGCGGGCCCTGCTCAAGGACGGCAGCAGAATCGAGACCAGGAGGGCGATGATCGCGACCACGACCAGCACCTCGATCAGGGTGAAGCCCTGCCGACGCCGGCCGCACAAGGTGACCTGATGCACAGACATGAGGAATCTTCCCGTGTTACGCCGCCGCAATCTGTGTGGCAGAGAGACAGTGCTGACCCGGCGGCTCGCCTCTAACGTTATCGTCCGCTCCTCTATCCTATCTTATATAATATCCTTTGCAAGCCCCAACCGCGTGATTTTCCCACAAAAGCCTCGCTTGTGCACGGAGCTCCGGCCAGCACGGGGGGGACGTTCCGGAAAAAGTGCGTAAACGCCCCAAGATCAGCCAGGGCTCGGGGACTTGCACCCGGCACCCAGACTCGGCAGGCAGAGAATGAGGCACACCACCGAAATGCGGGGCACCGCCGTTGCACCCATGCAGCGGGTTGAGACGACCGACAGCGGCCGGAGCACGCCTACTCGCACTCCACGGCGCTGCCGCCCTTACTGTTCCAACACGGATTGACGGTCCCCCTCCACACGCGGACACCTTCTCCGTGGCCGTCAAAGAACCCTGCGTTCGTGCGCCCGGTTATCAGCCGCGGAGAATTCGTGCGCGCATCGTTCGTGTCGATCTCTGATCCGTAGCCGGAGTTGGTCAGATGGAACGGGTACGACGGGACTTTCAACATGCCGCCGTTGGAAATGGAAGCGGATTCCCCGCTGGCCAGCGTGAAAGGCCACGTGCCCACCGCACGCGACGTTCCCCGCGGAGGGGCAGCCTGCCAGTACCAGAGATCAGCCACCGCCCACTCACGCCCGGCGTTGTCGACCTGGTCAAGCCGCTTCGGTGAGCGCAGATACTGTTCCGTCACGCTGAATTTCGAGAAAGCCGCCTCCCCGGGCATCGGATCCCCGAGATTCAGCCGGCCAAAATAATTCGGAGGTCGCGTGGCATACAGCGGGGTGGGCCACTGTGGGTTCGTCCCCTGCGGCCGCGGCGTGCTGCCGAAGCTTGCACCAGTGTTGGCGATGTAGAACGACCGCGGTTGGTAATACCAGGGCTGCCCGGACGAACTCGCAACATTGATCCGCTCCGCGGTCGGACATACACCGACCGCGTCCACGTTCTTCCCGCGTTTGTCTCCCAGATAACGCGCGAGCCGGTACGCCAGATTCGTCTTGAACCACTTGACCTGCTGGTCGTTTGCGCTCCACTGGTCTGCCGTATCCCGGTAAAGCAGGATATGGACCGGCCCCGGAAGGCTCGTGCGGTTGTCGTTCGCGTACATCCCCAGAGCTGAGCCAAGTTGCTTCAAATTCGCGAGGCACTGCGCGGACCTTGCTTGCTCCCGCGCCCTCGCCAGCGAAGGCAGCAGGATGGCCACGAGGAGCGCGATGATCGCGACGACCACGAGCACCTCGATGAGAGTGAAGCCCCGATGCCAGAATCGTCCTGAGCGGACGTGCTGAACCTTTTGCATGGCGTTTGCACCATCTCTTGAATGACGCCGCAGCACCTGCGTAGGTACGGTGGCCGCCAACGGACGTGATCCTGGAAACAAACCGGCGGTGCCTGCTGCACGCCGAAACATGTGACGTCCAGAATTCTAATCTTATATAATAAAGTCCGCAAGCCCGTGACCAAAAAAAAGTGCCACCTGCCTTCGGTCGCAGACCTCGCCTCTCACGTTAATCGCACGTCGCGCGAAAACTCACACCTAAGTTCAGATCGCACAGTAATTTACAGTCAGACCCCGGCGCATCCACCGCGCCCGTGCGGCTGCGATTCGCCCGGCGGCCGTCCTGGAACGCTGGACGGCCGCAGCAACTCCCCAGCCATCTATGGGCACTGAGGCGAGGACACCCAGGGGATGCCCGGTCCGGTCGCGCACTGCTCGAATTTCGCAAAGTCGAGCAGATTCACGCCGCCGTTTCTGTCAAGATCGAAGCACTCGCAGCCGGGCGCGACAATCAATGGGTTGAAGCACAGTTGGAATGCACCGAAATCGTCCATATCGACGTCGTGATCGCCGTCCGTATCCGCAAACAGCCCGGCACATGCTTTCGGAGGAAGCAGCAGTACGCGCATGGTGATTGGCTGCGAGAGATCCACCTGCGGATTGGGGAGAGCTTCCGTATTCTGCGTGGTCAGCCGGAACCACCGTGTCGCCGCCTCGTCCCGGAACCGCCAGCGGACCCGGAGCGATTTGATGCTCGCATCACCGTACCAGTTCGTCACGGCCGTGCTGTTCGGCGGCGTGGACAGGTTCGAACTCGTGCCCGCCTGGCCCGGGTTGCGGAAGATTACCTGGGTGTCCACGGCCGCGCTCTCGAAATCGCTCAGCAGCGTCTGGCCGTTGTAGATGTTGTCGATGTACAGCGTGTACGGACCCACGTCCGGAGCGGCCGCATTCATCGTGATGGCCAGGTGCTCGAGCACACCGAACGCACCGTTCAGAACGTCGTTCCCCAGGGTGTAAGACTTGATGACGTCGCCTGGAACGTTGAACGTGACGGTCTGCCACTGAGTTGAGGGCATGATCAGCTTGCCACTTGGGCCGTTGTTCGGCGTATCGACCTGCACCAGCCGGCCGTCGTCCGGATCGTTCGGATCGTCCGGGATGACAAACTCGATGGCCGTCGACGGGGGGACTCCGCCGTCTGCACCGATCGGCCCCGCCAGCCCGTCGACTTCGCGGATTCCCAGCGAGAGGCGGATCGCCGCGTTGCCCCCGGAGCCAACGGTCTGCCCCGATGTCGGGACGCAGCCCTGGAGAGTCCCCGCCGATGACTGCGTCGCGGGCAGAGTCTGTGTCGCAGCGATCCACTGGTTCTTGACGAGCGGCGGAACCGGCACATCCTCCGTGCCGTCTCCGCTGAGCGCGGTCAGCTGAGCGAGTTGCGTGCCGTTGGCGTACACTGTCACGGCCACGGCCGATTCGGAAACGCCGTTCACGGTGACGAAGGTCCCGCCCGCACTCACCGGGCCGGCGACGCTCACCGTTCCCACCTGGTTGCAGTCATCCACCGCCGGTCCGACGTCCGGAAGGCAGCCTTCGACGTCGCCGATAGTCTGGGTCGCAGTAACGACCTGCGCCGAAGATAGCGCGGGGGTGACGGGTACGAACACGCTCGTGGAACCACCCGGTTCGGCCGTCCCCACCTTGGTGGCATTGGCGTAGACGGTCACCAGATTGGCCGTGGGGTCGATCTGGCTCACCTTGACCTGAGTCTGGCCTGCCACCAGTGGCGTATCGACATGGACGGGATCAATCTGCGTGCACGGGATGATCTTGACCAGCTTGATGTCGTCCACCCGGACGTTCCACCCGCCGCCAAGGCCGGTTGTCGCGCCGGCGGTCAGGAACCGGCTCACCCCCCAGTTCCACGTGCCCTGCGCATTGAAAACAGGGCGAGGCGCAGGCGGGAATCCACCAGGCGTCTCGCACGTATCCAGAGGATCCAGCCTGTTGTCGATCGTGGAGACGGTCAGGTCCTGCCACTGTGTCTCGACGTTCGTGGAGAAGACGATTAGCAGGCTGTCGCCTTCGTTTGCGGAGAACACACCGGTAATCACCTGCTGCGGAGGAAGCCCGCTGTCGTTTCCGGTCGTGATGCCGGCGTAGTTGCCGACCACGTTTCCCGGCAGGGTCGTGTCCACCGCCAGCAGGGACTCATTGTGGCAACGATAGGTCTTGCAGCCCGGGCTGCCGCAACTCGTAATGTCGCGGTGCACACCGTTGACAATGACGCCCATCTGGTACTGTTTGGCGCCGTCAGGCACACTCTCATCCTCGGTCATGTGCATTTTGGCCTGAACCTGGTACTGCCCCGTAGCCGGCACGACCCCGTCGTACACGGCGTAGACGCCGTTCATGTTTCCGCCGTCCCTGATCCGGAGAGCTGCGCTGTTGCTCCATTGGACCGTGTCGGACGTCGCGAACGCCTGACTGTTGACCTGGTACCAGACACGCGGCGCAGCCGGTGCAGCCGCAGTGGGGTTCCTGGAGGCGCCGCCGTTAACTCCGAGCTCAAAGTCATCGATGGTCACGCCGTCGGAAACGACGAGTCCCGCCGATCTCGGCTCTTCAATGCCGCCAACCACCTGCATTGCTGTGATCACATCGCCTGCCGCGAATTCGAGGCCGGTGAACGTGTGGGCACCGTCACTGAAGTCTTCGGACGGGCTGGTGGCGGTCCGCACAAGGACGTTATTGATGTACAGCCGGACCTCGGTCGCCGTGGGATCGATATACGAGACCGTCACCTTCTGGTGGAGATTCGAAACCGGGCCGTTCACAAGTACCGGATCGAGCACGCCAGGCGCATCAATGACGATGTTGTCAATGTTGATGAACCACTTTTTCGTGACGTCGTCTGTGGGAGCCTTGCGAACTGTGAGGCTGTCGAGGGTCGCGCGATGGGTGGGGGTGGAGAGAATGCCGTTTCCGGTCCAGGCGGCGATATTCCTGCGGACCGGCGTCCCGCCTCCGACGCTCACGTCAACTTTCGTGACTCCGCCGTCGTCCACAAACTGCCACTTGATGGTAGTGAAAAAAGCGGAAGGTGAGAGCGCCACGCCACCGACGGGCGTTCGGACATCAGTGGTTGAGCCACCGGGGCAGCCGGTCGCCAGCCCCACGCAGTTAACACCGACGAATTCAACCGGACCCGTGGTCCCACCGTTGAGTCCGAGCGGAAGATTGCGATCCGTTTCCCGCAAAGCGAGCGAAAACTCCAGCTGCCCTGAATCGTTGACGACTCCGCCTGCATCCTGCCCAAATATCAGCACATCCATCGAGATTGAGCTGCCGGGGCGGATGTCCACCGTCGGGGCCTGGCGCCACGGAATCACACCGGATGCGCTGGCAGTCCATAACCGCACCCAGGTGTCATCGTTCGCCGGGTCGACCCAGCTGAAACGGAGTTCGTTGCTGCCCGGAGGCGTGGAGCTGAATTCTGTCGTCCGGAGGCTGTCGCTCCCGTTCGTCCCCCCGGCCTGCCCCTCACCGCATCCCGCGGGATCCACGATATAGGCAGCCGTGGCTCCTGCATATTCCGCCCGGTTAAACAGCGGTGGTCGCGGATTATCCACACAGGGCGCATTGGCCGGTCCGAACGTTGCGTCATCAAAAGTGAGAACCCCCGTTGCACCCGACAGTGAACCGGCGGCCAGCAGGAGGACAAAAGCTCCAACCACGACAAGCGTGTCAGCACTGTGGCGCATGAACGGCTACCTCCGTAGTTTGTGGCTGACCCGGGGCTGCAGTCATTCGGACGGCACTGCACAGTCTCGGGTCGGGCGTTGACCGCCAGGGAATCCTCGCGATGAACCGATGCAGCAGTCGTCCCGGACAGCTGCGAGAGACCTTTCCCGCGCGGTAGCCGAGACCACACACCGCAATCCATCTGGTATCGACAGTGCGCCTTGTCGCCTGGCTGAGCTCGCGGTCAGTTACGACGGCCTCAGCCATCGCAAGCGCAAACTTGGATGATGGGCAAAACACACGGCCGCCGGAGCGGCACATTCCGCTCCGGCAGGCCGTGGATCTGCGCGCGCTTAAGCGCGGCGACGCCGCAACAGGGGCATGCCGCCGAGTAGCAGCAATGCCAGCGTCGCCGGCTCGGGAACCATGTAAATCACCAGGTTGTCGGCTCCGCCTGACCCCGTGGAGCTGAGATTCGACGGCCCGCCCCAGCGGACATGGTCGTACTTCTTGCCAACGTGCGTTGTCAACGGAATGGTGATGGAGTGGAGCGAATCCAGCGTTCCATCCACATCTGTGTCAACGTTGACCGATGCAGTGGCAAAGGTCTCGCCGATCTCGAGCTTGAAGTGATGCCAACCGCCGACCCCCACGAGCTTGCTGGGGGTGATCAGGAACCAGGACTGGTTCGCAGGGGTATTCGTTGGTGGGGTGGCAAACACCGTCCGGACTGAATAGCCCTGGGTCATAGCATCGTTTCCTCCGAGCACGCTTGGGTCGGAAGAGTTGTACTCGCCGAGTTCAAAAAATGCCCCGACGCTGTTGCCTCCGCTGTGCCGCAGCCCCATGGTGATGCGGGCATCCGCCACGTCATAATCCCAGTAGTCATACTCAATCACGAGGCGCTTCGCATCGGTGATCACCGGCGTCTCGGGGAACTGGTGAATCGCAGCCGCTCCGCCGCTCGAAAACACACCTTGGCCAGGGTGGCCATTGGGCGGCGGCAACAGCACGGCCGGCGCGGCGCCTGAGCTCAAATCACCCCAGGCCCCCGCTGCATGGAAAGCCGCCTCGTCCGCATACGACTCAAAATTGTCCTGGAACAGAATTTGTGCATTGGCCCCGACAGCCACGATCAGTAGACCCGCGGCTGCCCCGATCAGTGTTCGTGCCCGCATACGTTCTCCTCCTCAAAGAGAAATGCAAAAAGAAGTGAACCACCTCCAACAATTACTAACCGCGTTAGACTGGGAAATGCAATGGCGGGGAACGCCTTTCCCGACCACTGAATCGCATGTTATATAATCCGCCGGGGCGAAGCAAGAGAAATTCCCGCAATGAAATGGGAGATGAAGCTCAGCTGCAGTGCACGTGCGTCCTATAACGTGGCCGCATGCATCAGAAATCCGGCTACACCTCGCTGCAGATGCGTGACCGGGAGAGCGCAACCAACGATCTCGCGCAGCGACCGCCCTCTGTGGAACTCTGCACGTCGAACGAGCGGCGGCTGGAAACATCAACGCAAACCGGGCGCAAACCGTTGCGCAACAAAGACGGCCGGGCAACCGCACCCGTGCGTAACGTCAGAACCTTGGCGCTGCCTTGTGACGCAGGCATAATCGGCGCGAGATCGCCCGTATTTCACGAGCCGGCGCCCACGTACCGGCGCCACCGGAGTAAGTGTGTCTCAGCAGGCCAGATCTGGCAGGAGTACCCCCTTGCAGTACCACCGCAGTGTCCCCCGTCTCCTATCGACAGCAGTATTCGTCCTGGCCGAGGCGGCCGCCCTCGCGGCCCCGCCCCCGGACTTCTCCTTCCTGCAGATCTCCGATATCCACTTCTCGCCGATCCCGCACGGCTCCAACTTCGAGGACTCCCGCAGCGTGGACACCCTCGCCTGGGTTTCCGGCGAGGCCCGCACGCCCCAGAAGCTGGAACCCCTCGGCATCACCGCGCCGCCCCCGTCGTTCATCATCGCCACCGGCGACGTCACCGAGTTCGGCGTGATCGACCGCACGTTTAATCGGTTCGAGGCCGCATTCAAGAACCTCGAAATCCCCCTCTACGTCGTCCCGGGCAACCACGACAACACCTGGACCTCGATCCTGGGCGTGATGCGGCGCAAGTACGGCGGCGACCACTACTCCTTTGACAAGTTCGGCTGCCATTTCGTCGGCATCGACACCGCCTCCCCCCAGGAACCCGTGCCGAGCCTTGAACAGCGGACCCTCACCTGGCTTGCCGATGACCTGCGGAAAGTCGGCCCCACGCGCCCGGTGTTCATCTTCTGCCATCACCCGCTCTCGACCACCGAGTACGCGGAGCCCTACGAGCAGATCCGCTTCCTGCAGACCATCCGCGGCTACAACGTCGTGCTGCTGCTGATGGGGCACGGCCACGGTGTCCGTGCGGAGCGCTGGGGAGGGCTCGACAGCGTCATGGGCGGCTCGACCTTCGGCCCGAACACCGGCTACAGCATCATCTCGTGCGTGGACGGCGTCCTCCGCGTCGTGTACCGCTTCCGCGAGACGACCAAGCCGATGCAGACCGTCCTTGAGAAGCCATTGATGGCGAAAGCCCGCCCCGACCTTGAGATCACCACGCCCGCCGACGGTCTCCAGGTCGACGGCTCCGGCGTCACCGTGAAGGCGAAGGTCCGCGGTGCCCGCCCGCAGAAGCTCACCGCTTCGCCTGATAACACGAAGGACAAGACGGTCGCCATGGAGCCCGGTGCCGGCGACTACACCTGCGTGGTGACGACCGACGGCCTCCTGCCCGGCGCGCATTATGTCAAGGTCACCGCGGAGTTCCCGAAAACTACCCTCGACCGCGCCGTGCGGTTCGACTACGCACCGTCAGGCAGCCCCGAGGCCGCTCGCCTCACGCTCAACTCGGGCATGAAGGCCGGACCGGTCGTCGCCGGGCGCGAACTGCTTGTCGGCACGACCGCCGGCGAGCTCCTCGCCATCCCCCTGGATCGCATGGATGCCGGCAGGGTCCGCACCATCCAGAAGACCGGCGGCGAGATCCTCAGCCCCCCCGCCTTCGCTGAAGGCGTCGTTTATGCCGCGTCCGGCGACGCCCACGTGTACGCCACACGGCTCGATGGTCGCCTTGTGTGGAAGGCCGACCTCAAGGCTCCCGTGTACGGCACGCCCGCCATCGGTGACGAGGCCGTCTACGCCGGCGACATCGAAGGCATCGTGCACGCCGTCGACCGCCGCACCGGCCGGGTCCTCTGGTCGAAACGCACCGCCGCCTTCACCATCGAGCAGCCGCTGCTCCTGCACGAAGGCGTGCTCTATTTCGGCGCATGGGACGGTTACGTCTACGCCCTGAACGCGTCCGACGGCTCGGTGAAGTGGAAGTCCGCCGGCCCCCAGGGCCAGGCCGCCAAGAAGGCGCCCAATCGCTACTACGCTCCGGCCGATTGCTCCCCGATCGTCGTAGGCGACCGCCTGTTCATCACGGATCGCGCGTACTTCCTCGCGGCCTACACACTCGACGGCCAGTACATCGAGCAGATTTCGGACAAGATCGCCGGCATCGCCGCCTCCGCCGACGGTCGGAGCTTCTACGCACGCGGTTCCGAGCGGGGCCTGACGCGCTACGGCGCCGACGGCAAAAAGATCTGGTCCTCGCCGCTGGCGCTGGGTCGCTTCCCCATTCCGCCGACCGAAGCGGGCGACCGCGTCTACGTCTGCTCGAACCAGGGCGTGTTGAGCGCCGTGGACGCAGGCTCCGGCAAGACCCTCTGGCAGTACCAGGTCACGCCCGAGCTCCACGTCATGTCGCAGGTCGGCGTCGACGGTGCCGGAAGCGCGTACGTCACCGGCATGGACGGATCCGTCACCCGCGTACGGAAGTAAAGCCCCCCGGCGCCACATCGCGCGCCCGTGGCGGGCTCAACCCGGAAAGGCGTCGCATGCTGTGGGCAGCATTCTCCACGATAGCGGGCATGGTATCGGCGGTGGCCCTCGTTCAGTCCCGCCCTGCCCTGACGCCTGCAGTGGACCTCGCGCCGCGCTTCCAGGAACTCGGCCTCGCCCCCGGTCACCAGGGCGGGCGCGACACCTGCTCGCTCTTCGCCGTCGCCGCGGCCGCCAATTACGAGTGGGCCCGCGCGCAGCCGGACGCCGCTGAACCCTGGTCCGCCGACTTTCTCGTCTGGGCCGCGCGCGAAACATGCTCCAAAGACCGCGAGCAGGCCATGTTCTACGAGGCGGTGGCCGGACTGAACGCCTTCGGTCTCTGTCCTGAACGCCTCATGCCGTACGCGCGTGCTGCCGCGAGCCAGACGCGACCGTCCGAGGAAGCGATCCGCGCCGCGGAACCGTTCCGCAACCGTTGGAGAGTGCACTGGATTCGCCGGTGGGACGTCTCCAGCCAGGTCTCGCCCTCCCAGTTCAACGCCATCAGGCAGGCACTGGCGGAGGGCCACCCTGTCGCCTGCGGTCTCCGGTGGCCGGTTGGCGATCGGCTCCGCGCCTTGATCGATCCGCCCGCCCCGCGTGATGTCCGCGACGGCCACTGCGTGCTGCTCGTCGGCTATCGCGACGATACGTCAACGCCTGGCGGCGGCGTCCTGCGTTTCCGCAACAGCTACGGCCCGAAGTGGAACGGCAGCGGCCACGGCGAGATGTCCTATGCCTACCTGCGCGCCTACGCCAACGACGCCCTCTGGCTGGAGCTCACAGGCCCCCCCGGCGAGCTCCCCATCCAGCGGTTTGAGGCCGAGGACCTGCCGATCATCGAGCGCGACAAGTGCCAGGTCGCCCCGCAGGCCATGGACGCCTGGAACGCCCGCCTGTGGAGCGGCGGAAAACAGCTGTTTTGCACCGCGGACCGTGACGGCTCCGTCACCATGGCGTTCGAGGTCGCGCACCCCGGGACCTGCCGCGTGCGTGTTCTTGGCACCGCAGCACCGGATTACGGCCGGATTCGGTTCTCACTCGACAGTCGGAACGTCGGTGAGGTGTTCGACCTGCACGCGGGCCGGGTGTGCCCCGCCGGCTCCCTCGAACTCGGCCACCACGAGCTGGCCGCCGGCCGCCACACCCTGAAGGTCTCCCTGGCCGGTACGAACCGGCTCTGGAGCGCCCGCGCCTTCGGCATTGACGCCGTGGATCTCCTGCCCGCGACAAAGTGACCGCTCCACCGCCGCCGCCCGCCGGACGCCTTGGAATTCCGTTGACATCCCCCATGGAAGTCGTAGTGTGGAGGACGGACTCGCCTTGTTGAAGGCCCCATCCCTGTCTTCGCCCCTGTATGAGACTGGGACGTCCACAGGTCCATCCGCAGCTGGAAAGCGGTTGCCCGTCACGGACGGGGTCCGTGCGGGTTTGTACCGTACCGGCAGGAGCCGGCGCGGCAGGCTCTCGCAGGACCGACTGATCGGCACCAGGGGAATGACAGCATGACGCCCGGATCTCTCCGCCGCACGCGCAGCCTTCTCACGCTTCTCTCCGCGACTGCAATGCCCGCAGCGGCCTGCGCCACTGCCCTCTACTACGACGGCTCGCTCGACAAGCACGGCGCCGCCGCCCTGGCCAACCTCGGGTTCACGTTCACCACCGTCACCACGGACGCGGAGTTTCAAAGCCAACTCGCGTCGGCAACCTGGCAGGTCGTTGTCATCGAACGCTACAACAACAGCATCAGCCCCGCTTCTGCGACCGCCCTCGGCAGTTACATCGCCGGCGGCGGGCGTGTCGTGTGCTCGTACTGGGCCGTGAGCGATCCCACCGCATTGAGCCTCCGAGAGGCGTTCGGAGTGGCAGCCGCGTTCGACCAGGGCGCGTCCGTGGAGCCGGCGCACCCGTGGTTGCCCTCCAGCCCCGTGTTCACGACCCATCATGCGATGGGCGTCATTGTTCCCAGCCCGCCCTACAACTGGACTGACAACGGGGACCGTCTGCAGATCGCCGCGGGTGCAACCGCGCTCGCCGGCTACACCAGCATGCCAAACGCCGCGCAGGTTGCCATTATCCAGGCGAACGCCGGCCGAACCATCTTCAATGGATTCCTCTTTGACAATGTGGAGCCGGGTACCGCGACGCGCCTGCTGGAGAACGAGATCCGCGCCGTCGTGCCGGAACCGCTGTGCCTGGCGATGCTGATCGCCGCCGCGCCTCTCCTCGGCCGCTGGCATCGAAAGTGATGCCCCCGCGCACCGGGAGGCTCGAAAACCGCCCTCAGTTCGTGCACTCCGGGCTTGCGGTCGTGTTCGCCCCGCTGAAGCAGTTCATGAAGAGCGCGAAATCGGTGTCATCCACGTCCGAGTCAGAATCGAGGTGAGCCCGCGCACACTTCGGGTTGTTTTGGTCCGCCACCCCCGAGAAGCAGAGCTGCAGGTAGCCGAAGTCCGCCTGGTCGACGTCCCCGTCCCCGTCGAAATCCGCCCGCGGCGGACACGCCTGCTCGACGCCGTCAATGTAGACCGTCAACGGGCCGGCCGCCTCAACCGGGCTCAGTGCCAGATGTTCGAGCACGCCCCGACCGGTGGGCGTCCAGAGCACGCCGTCGCCTGTGTACGCTTTCGCCGCCGGCGCGGGCAGGAACGTGATCGTCTGCCACGTTCCCGGCTGCGCGGTCACCAGCAGGCCCTGCGGAGCCCCGTCGACCACGCTGTCGGCACCCACCCACTCGATCGTGCCCGTGGTCCCGCCGTCCGCGCCGATCGGCACGTCGACGTTCGTCTCGCGGACGCCGAGAGCCACGCGCAGCGAACCGCTGTCCAGCCGCAACCGCAGCCGGACCGGCCGATGCAGGTCGATCGCCGGATTCGCCACGCCTGGCGTATCCGCCGTCGTCAGCCGCAGCCAGCGCCCCGGCGCCGTATCCGCCCACTGCCACTGGACCTTGCAGACTTGGCTGCCGTCGTACGCCGCCACCTCGCTGGTCACGGCGGCGAGATTCGGAGATTCAAGCAGGTGCTGCTGCGTCGCTGTCGAGAACCGCGGCTCCCGAAACAACACCGCTGCACCGTCCGGCTGCCCCTCGAAGTCGGCGATCGGCGACACGATGCACCGCGCGCTCAGCAGGAAAGCCATAGCCCGGGCCATGATGTCGTTGCGCACCGCCGGCGAGCCGATCGTCTCGAACGGCAGCGCCAGCATGACCACGCGGTACCCGCCGGAGTCGTACTGAATGCCTGCGCCCATCCCACCGCCGTAGCTCAGGATCTGCACCGCACCTGCACGCGGCGCGATCCGGTCCGGCGCGAAGGCGACATACGGCGCGCCCGCCTGCGTGCTGAAACTGAAGGCCGGTACATCCTGCATGATCCCCCCGGTGCCCGACACGGTGAATGTGGCCGCATCATCAGCGACCCAGTCGGCGCGAAGAATGTTCTCGTAGAACGTCCGCCCGGCGTTCAGGCTGTCGAGTTCGTAGCCGATGTCCGTGCCGCTCACGAACAGCCCCCCGCCGCCGGCCAGCCAGTTCGTCAGCAGCGACTGCTCCGTCGCATCGAATGTCCTGTCCGTTTCCGATTCGCGCCCGAGGATCCACACCACCGCCTGGTAGGCCCGCAACGGCACCTGCCCCGCGACGATCGCCTCGTTCGAGCACGAGTCGAAGCTGACACCCGCCGCGCCGACCGCCGACGCGTGCTGCACGATGTAATCGAACGAGTTCACCACCCGCGGGATCGTCCGCTCGATCGTGCCGGCCGGGATCAGGTCGAGAAGGTCCTGCTTGCGGTCCACACGGTCGTAGCCGTTCACGATCAGCACCTGCGCCGGCCCGCTCGACGGAACCCGCACCGCCAACGTCTCCGACGGCATGGACTCGCCGCCCGCGTTGCAGGCGGCCACCCGCAGGTAGGTCGTCTCGCCTGCCGGGATGTCGGTCAGGGTTGTACTCAGGTTGTTGCCGACGTCGACCCCCTGGCCAAAGCCGTAACCGTTGCTGGAGCGGTAGATCTTATAGCTGGTGGCGAAATCTCCACTGGCCGGGCTCGACGGTCGCGACGGACCTGCCTGCCAGGACACGACGACGCCGGCTCCGGCCTGGTACCGCGCCTCCACCCGCTCCGGCGGGTCCGGCAGGAACACGGTGGGCACCTGCGTCCCCGGGAAGATCGTCGGATCCGACAGAAACTGCACGATCCCCTGCACCGTGGAGCGTGCGATCGCGTCCCGCACCTTCAGGTCGCGCATCAGCGCCGCGTCCTGCATGTTGTCGTGGAAGGCCACCTCGAGAAGCGCCGCGTCGAACTCGTTCGAGTTGTTGGCCGTGCTGATCGCCCCGTATGCGAAGTTCTCCCGGAAGTAGGTGTTGGGCTCGCGCTCGCCCCACGGGTACTCGAACCGGTCGTCGATGGCCAGCATGTCCGCTTCGAGTTTCTCTCCGAGGATCCTCGCGTACTGAATCTGGTTCGTCGTCGCCCGGATGTCGTTGTACACGCCGACCACGCCGCGCCCGTCCGCCGCGTTCGAGTGAAACTCGATGTAGACGCGCCGCCACCGGTCGTTATTGACGTCCGTGCGATTCATCTCGCGTGCCCAGCGGGCCGCCGTCCCCACGTTGTCATCGGTGTCCGTGTCGGCGGAGTCCCAGATGCTCGACGGCAGCCCCTCCGCATTGATGCCCGCCTCGCTCTCGGCCCAATAGCGCTGGGCCTCTTCATCCCGCCCGTATCCGCTCACCGTGTTCAGGTTGCCGCCGCGCACGCTCCCCATGCCGTTGCCGAAGCGGATCGCGTCCGCCACGACCGTGCTGATCGTCGACGCCTGGTTGGAGATCTCGACGTAACCGCTCGTGCCGGCCTCGAAATGGAAATTCCCCAGCCAGATCCAGCCTTTGCCCACCACCTGGTGATCGATCCGCACCTCCGCCGTTCCGCCGCTGTGCCGGATGCGGTAGAGCTGCTTCACGCGGTCCGTGTTGTCGCGCGTCCAGCAGTAGACAGGGTAGAAGTCCGCCGCCGGGATGTTCGGCGTGTAGCGCGCCGTGGCCGTTTCGGTCAGGCTCGATGTCGTGTAACGATAGCGCACGCCGCTGCCGGTGACGCCGTTCTCGTAGTACTCGGGCGCGTCCGAACTGTTGCTCCAGGCGCCCGTCCACGTCACGCCCGGATCGTCGTTGTCCAACACGATTTCCCGGTCCTGGTAGCCAACCGGTCGGAACGGCACGACCGTCGCGCCGGCGTTGTACAGGTAATGCACGAAGCAGTTGAGCTGGTCGATGTTCCCGTAATCCTCGACCATGCTGAAGAGGAGCGGCCGCTGCAGCACCCAGCCCGCGCTTCCCACCGTCCAGCCGTGCCCCCCGGTGCAGAAGACCACCACGCCGCTGAGCGCGCCGGCGGGCTGCCCGTCCGCGTTGGCCAGCGGGCCTCCGGGCGAGGCGAGTTCCGCTCCCGCAGCCTTCGGCCGAACGACATCCGGTACGGATCGGACCACCGGCGCCGGTGCCGACGGTTCCTGCACCAGCGAGCCCAGGCTCCGCAGCGTGCCGGCCGATCGGATCTGGACACCCAGGCCGCGGATCTGGCGGATGGACGCGATCCCCCCGCGGATCACTTCATCGATCCGTTCCGCACGGCTTTCGGGGAACGTCGGGACAACCGCACCCGCGGGGAGCGCCAGCACGACCCGCGCAACCGCCTCGGGATCCACCGCCAGCGACTCCAGCACCGTCCCCGCTGGCAGGAGTGGGTCCGCCCCACCGGATAGTCGCGCCACGGCGGCAGCGACTGCATCCGAAAGGGGGTTGCCGGACGCGTCCTGCTCTGCGGGCGACCGCGACACGACCAGGAGAACCATCGTCAGGAAATGAACGAACCGCAACGGGCGGGGATCACACATGGCAGCCTCTTTGCCGTACTCCGGGTGTTCCTCACAAATCGGCATTGTATCACGTTGGCCTGGATCTCACGCATGGACCTGCCCGCCTGGCCCGCCTGGCGTGACGGTTCCACCCTGCGGTCCTGGGAGTCGCTGCGTTCTCGTGCCTGCTTTCTTTCCGCCCGAACGGCGTTTTTTGAAGCGCCACCGGGGATGCTCCGCTGACGCGCCCACCCCCCGGAGCGCGCCCGGCGCTCTTCGAGCCGCTGGAGGGTCTGGACGTGGCGGAATGCGTTCACGGCATCAGTGCGATCAGCGTCGGCCCTCCCCGGTCCACCTCCACCCCGCGCACTTGTCGGCGGCGCTCCCGCCTGCCCGCGGAGGCTCGGAGCCGCGCGCAGAAAATGACAGGACGAACCCAACGACGCCGCCCGGACACGACGTGAGACCAGGCGACGCGCCGGCGCAGAGCGAAGCCAACGATGGGCGGCCGCCCAGGGAGCTGCCGTGATTGCCGGCGGCACGAAGGTCATGCAGACACGGGCGGTTCTCTCCGTAGGCTCATGTTACCGCGCGGCAGGCGGAGCCCGCCCGGAATACACCCTGTCCGCCACCTGATACGCGATCGAACAGCCCTTCCCCCCTTACAGTGGTTTTTTAATTGCGACTGCAGGCCACGCGGAGTAGAATACCGTTGCCTTTGTCCCACTCCCGGCCGATGAACGGGCCCGGCCGGGAACGTGCTGATCGGGCAATCAGCTCATCCGTCGTTCGGACGGTATCTTGGGGGGAGCGCGATGAGAAGCCGGGTTATCCTTGCATTCACGGCCGCGACGTGGACGTGCCTGGCGGCGGGCGGAAGTGCCGTCGCGGACTACACCTTTACCAACATCGCTGACGAGTCGGGAGCCTTTTTCGACTTCTTTGCCCCGTCGATCAACGACGCGGGCCAGGTGGCATTCGCCGCGTCACTCGACGAGGGGCAGGTCACCGGCGTGTATCGCAGCGATGGCGGCTCGCTCACCACCATCGCCGAGTCAGGGACCGTCTTTCAGCGGGGATTCGACCTGCAGACGCCGGGCATCGATGCCGACGGCCGGGTCGCTTTCGTCGCGGATCGCCGCGGAGAGGCTGGAGGAGGCAAGGGAATCTTCATCGGCGACGGCAACAGCATCACGATTTTCGCCCTGACGCCGACGACGACGTCTCCACAGCCCGGGGACTTCGCCGGTTTCCTGCCGCCGAGGATGAACTCCGCAGGAGCGCTGGCGTTCATCGCCCCGTTCGTCGGCACCCCGGAGGAAGGCATTCGCGGCGGCGTCTTCCTGGGGACGGGCCTCATCGTCGACGACCGCGGGCCGTTCCAGTCCTTCGGCGATGCGTTCTTCGGAAGGGGTCTCGACATCAACAACCAGAACGTTGTGGTATTCAAGGCCGTGCTCGATGACAACAATTCGGGCATTTACGTCCACGGGCCCGGGGGGTTGAGCACGGTAGCCGACACGCTGAGCGGGTTTGCAGGATTCAACTTCTCGGTCCCGGCGATCAACGACGCCGGCAAGATCGTCTTCTGGGCTGAACCGGCGCCCTTCGTGGGTGCCATCTACACGGCTTCGGCCGGCGGAGGGGAACCGGAAGTGTTCGTGGACGGCAGCGGCCCCTATGGAGATTTCGGCAGAGCGTCGTCGATCAACGCGTCGGGCACGATCGTTTTCACTGCGGGTCTGGACCCGGCTCCTACGGGCAACGGTATTTTCACCGGTCCCGACGCGGCAGGCGACAAGGTGATCTTCGCCGGCGATCCACTGTTCGGATCGGTTTTCGGCACGGCGTTTATCTCGAACGCCTGCATCAACGACGCCGGCCAGATCGCCTTTCGGTACGAGCTGGCCAACGGGCGCCGGGGAATCGCGGTGGCCACGCCGATCCCGGTGTGCGCGTGGGCGGATTTCAACGGCAGCGGCAGCGTCGACGGCGACGACCTGGCACTGCTGGCAGCCTGCAGGACGGGGCCGGCGGTCCCCTACGACGCCGGGAACCTGCCGGGCGCCTGCAGCCTGGTGCCGGACCAGGGGGGCGTCATTGCCGCCGACGCGGACCGCGACGGGGACGTCGATCAGGATGACTTCGGCGCGTTCCAGCGCTGCTACCGGCGCCAGGCTTCAACTCCCTGATCCGGACGTGCACGCGGCGGTTTGCCCATGACTGGCCATCGCGATCGCGACGCGCAGGCTGTGGCGAGACCGTGGCGCAAGAAGGTAGAGTATGCGGTCAGGCAGATCCGGACCGAGTCCGCATGCGCGGGGAGGTTCAAAGGCAAGTAGAATGCCCCCTGTTTTGGTCCTGCCGTCTTTCGTCCCCTTGAAGGTGGCAAAAGGGGCGCAGAGTCGAATGTACGGTGGTCTGTATTGGAGGCGCTCACATGGCAACGCAGTTACGCCCATCGACGATGGTTTTGCGCGATGTCATGTCAGCGTTATTCCTTGCGTTTGGGTGGTTCTGGTTAGCCCACAGCTTCACGGCCACCCATAACGCGTGGTGGAACTCCCTCTGGCTCATTGCGTATTTCGGATTATCGCTTTTCGGCGCGTGCGCGGATCTGGTCATCTCCCGTGGCTTGCCGCTACATCAGAGGGCAGTGCCGGCGTTCTTCGCGGCAGTTGCATTCCTGTCGGGGATTGTCGTGCCGATCGTGGCCACCGGGCGGGCGTGGTAAGCCGATGAGCTGGCAGGCGAAGAACAACCTGCTTGTGGTCTCTCAGGCGACCACCGGCCTGATGGTGGTGGTCTCCTATCTGGGATTGTGCACGCCGGGCGGAAATGAGCTTGCGCTGTTCGCGCTGTTCGCCGGCTCGTCGCTGTCTCTCTACTTCCTGTGTGCAGGCGAACGCGGCCTGTTTGAACAGATCGTGTGGCTGGGCGCCGCCGTGAACACCGCTCTCGCGGCCTACTGGTTCGTACGAGCGCTGCGACCAAGCCTCCCGGGAGGGTACGTTGACATGGTGGGCGTCGTGGGAAGCATCCCGCTGGTAATCCTGCAGAGCGGCGCCGTGATGGGCGTGCTGGTCAAGTCTTCGCTCCTGCGAACCGCGGGGTCGGCGGTGACCCCACCGCACTGCCGGACGTGTGGATACAACCTGACCGGCAACATCTCCGGCGTGTGTCCGGAGTGCGGGGAGCGGATATGACGGCGACGAAGCGCACCAGAGTGCGGAGGTGGGTTGCCGTGGTCGTGATCGTCGCGATCACGGCGGTCGCGCAGATCCACTTTCGTCGTCGCCCAATGCTGCTGTGGGCGTCAGGGTATGATCGTCGTCACTGCCTGGAGCCGCTCCGGCAGATCCCCCCGACCAACTGGGATGATGCCGACGCGGACCCCCGGTTGTTCCGGGAGCAATTCACGCTCAACTGGGACGGGGCGAGGTTGTACATCGATGGGAATGCCGGCCTGACCTCCTCGTCTTATGCCCCTTCACGTGCCCTGGTTGCGGCCGCCCTTCCGGAGGGCATTGGTTTCGCATGGGGGAGCCGCGGCAGCTACTACGAGGAGATGCAGGGGCCGATTGTGATGCCATACTGGCTACCTGCGGCGATGCTGCTGTCGATGTGCGCCGCAGCTGCGCTCCTGCCTCGTTATCGCGCTATGCGACGGCACGCCGGCGGTCGTTGCTGTGCATGCGGGTACTACCTGAAGGCGAACGTCTCCGGCATGTGTCCGGAGTGCGGGGAGCGAATATGAGGCGGCATTGGGCTGGCTGGCCTCATGTGCTGTGGGGGGCGGTGATTGGACTGGCGACGGGAGTCGGTGAAGCCTGCGTGACCGCGTTGGGGGCACCGAATCCCTCGGAGTTCCGCAGGATCGCCCTGCTCCACTTTTTTCAGATCGGGCTCGCATGGCCAGCCTTCGGCGCGGCCATCGGGTACATCGTGTTCAGCCGAAGGAGGATGCGGGAAGAGAAGCGGCGGTCAGCGGGTCAGTGTGGTCGCTGCGGATACAACCTGACCGGCAACGTCTCCGGCGTCTGCCCGGAGTGCGGGGCGAGGCTATGAAGGCCACGAGACGATGTGTCGCACGAACGGTAGCGAATGAGGGTTGTCGGCTCGCCATGTGTGGCTTTCGGAAAACGCAATAGCATGGACAACGCATCAATCAAGTGCCGTCAGTGTGGCTACTCCCTGACAGGGCTTAGCGTACCCCGGTGCCCGGAGTGCGGTACCCGTTTTGACGACGCAAGTATTCAAAGTGAAAGAGAACAGATCTGGTATATGAGGAAGGTGACGATCAATAGCATCTTAACCGCTGCCGTCATCGCGGCCGTACTGGTGTGGCCCGTTGGATATTCGTCCTGCTGGATGCGATCTCAATACGGTACGGAAGGAGGCCGGGGCACATCGATATGGTGGCGAATCGATGTTCATGATCCTGAGTATTTCTTCTGGGTAGCATGGTTTCCGGTTCTGTGCTACATGACAGGGTTCTCACTTTTCACGGGATCCTTGTTTCTTGTGTGCCGTGCAAGAATACGAACTCGCATGTTTGTTATAGGGCATTTCGCCGTGTTTGTAACATCAACGCTGATACTGTTGGCAATAACGTACAGTATTGCCGAGTATGATTGAGCGAGGGCAGGAGTTTTAACGACTATTCTGCTGGTACAGGCGGCGGCAACACCAGGACGGCCGTCACGGAGCCCGGCCGATACGCCATCGTCAGCCGGCGTGGCGGCCGGCCCTGCGGGAAGTGCGGTGCCGTGTTTCGCCTGCGCTCCGTGGGCCTGTTTTCTGCTTGAACAGGCCCGGGGGCGGGCAGTATCCTGACGAGATATCGTCGTTCACGTTTCAGGCATCCCGGTTTGCCGGGATGACGTCGCGAACCGGGCCGACAGCGTCTGACCACCGGTGGCACTGGTGGGCGGGTCAGGAAACTGCCCCCCGCCGGCCGCGGGGCCGCCATTTCAGCCCGTCGCGGAGTCAAATCTCGCATCACATCCGCTTGTGGCGGGGAGCAGGAGGAGAAAATGAGGAAAGTCTTTGCGGTTCTTTGTGTGGTATTGTTCACCGCGCCTGCGATGGCGCTGGTGTTCACCGAGGACCTCGAGGGTTACACGGCGGATACGCCACCGAACCCGACGTGGACCGAACCGCCGGGGTATGCAAGCATCCCGGTGACCGCAACCGCCAATCATACGGGCGGCGGAAGCAAGGCCCTGTTGGTCAACAACAACTACGGGGCCGGCAAGCGCGGCGAACAGCACGTCTTCGGGCAGACGCTCGTCGGCAGCGATGACAGTCCCCTGTCACTGGACTTCTGGATCTGGCCGAAGGATCTGGCCTCACGCCGGCGCGGGGATGTCATCGTGATGCTCTCCATGGGCGAGGTGGGGACCGATTTTACCCTTCCCGCCGTCGCCGACGCACCGCTGGCGAGCCCGATCCCGGTACTGGCGTACGCCAAGCCCTTCAGCGACAACGTCCGGATGTACTTCTTCAACGGTGTCGATTGGACGGACGGGGGCTTCTCGCTGGATACCGGTGCTGCCTGGGTCAATATCGACATGGACGTCAAGAGCACGACGATGGTCCTCAGCACAAGCAACTATGGAACTCTCGCGCCCCAGGCGAGGCAGTACATGGGCGGCTTCGACCGCGTCAGTATCCTGTACGAAGGACGCTCTCCCGCAGGCGCCTACGCCATGGCGGTCGACGACCTCACGGTGAGTGGGATACCGGAGCCGACCACGATCGCCCTGCTCGGACTCGGGGGGCTGCTCCTCCGGCGTCGGCGGAGATGAGCTCGACCTCCCTATACCCCTCGCCGGTGGACGAGGCAGGCACGGTAGAACGGACGCAAAGGGCCGTCGGACTCTCCGGCGGCCCTTTTCCTTGCCTGATTCGGGGGAGACGGGTCCGATAATTCGTGCCAAAACTATAGTGCCGCGTTTCGTGTGTTTCTATACCGTGGCGCCGCGGGCCGGGCGGCGGTATGATGCTACTTGCCGTTCTAACAGCTCTGGCGTGAAGCCTCTCGGGGCGTCCGTCGCCTTTCTTTGATTCGATCAGGTCTGCTTCGGCGGGGCTGCGAAGCTGCCGGTCATCTGAATGCCACACGGGGCGCGGTTGCCGCGGCCCGGTTGAAACTTGACCGTTTGCGTCGGTTTCGCTCGGCGGACTACGAGAGTCGCCCGGTACACACCACAGGATACCCACCATGACACGTGAACGACTCACCCGATGGTCAATGGCCGCCCTGCTGCTGATTCCCATCGCCTCCTGCGACGTACAGAACCTGCCGAGCCTGTTTCCGTGGACAAGCAAGCCGGCGGGCGCGCCGACGGTGCTGCGGGCCGTCGCGCTGAGCAACACCAGCGTGCAGGTGACGTTCAGCGAGGAGATGGAGGAGAGCTGCGGCGGGGTCGGCTTCTACCGCATCACGCCGGGGCTCGCGATCACCGCGGGGGCGCGCGACGAAGGCGGCACCACGGTCACGCTTACGACAGGCGCACAGAAGGACCTGCCGTACACGCTGGAGGTCGGGGCGATGCTCTCGGCGGCCGGCCAGATGCTGGACCCTGCGAAGTCGGGGGCAACTTTCTACGGGATTGCGACGCCGGACACCGCGCCGCCGCGCGTGCTCGGCGCGATGGCGGTCACCAGCACGTCGGTGGTGGTGTCGTTCAGCGAGCCGCTGGATGACTCGGCGCTGAACGTGAGCGCCTACCGCATCACGTCGGCATCGGACGGCGCGCGGCTGCCGGTGGCGGGCGCGGCGCTCAATGCGACCCGAACAGAGGTGATGCTCGCCACGAGCGCGCAGGCCGGGGTGGAGTACGCGCTGGTGGTCACGAACCTGGCGGACCAGGCGGGGAACGTGATCGCTGACGCGAACACGGCCAGCTTCGCGGGCATTCCGGCGGAAACGGTCGTGCAGCTGCCGCGAATCGTGGCGGCGATCTCGACCGGCAACACCACGGTTGCGGTCACGTTCAGCCGGCCGATGGCGGACACCGCGGCCCAGGGCGGCAACTATGCCATCGTGCAGAAGAACGTCGTCTCGGAGGCGGCGGGCCTGATCGTCACCGGAGCGCAGTTCCTACGGAGCGACCGGACGGTCGTGCAGCTGACCACGATGTCGCAGAGCCAGGTGACGTACGAACTCACGGTGGCCGGCGTGACGGACATCGAGGGAAACCCGATGGCTCCGCGGCAGACGGGCGTCGGGGGAATTTACGACCCGTCGGTCGCCACATTCGCTGGCACGGGGGCGACCGTCGGTGGGGAGACGGGGCTGACGGACACCGACGGCGACGGGCTGCCGGATTCCGTGGAGCAGAAGGGCTGGGTCGTGGTCGTGGTCCGCGATGACGGCAGCAGCGAGCGGTCAGACGTGAGCAGCGACCCGACGGTGAAGGATACGGACGGCGACGGGCTTGATGACCGGGAGGAACGGCGCGGGGCGACGGATCCGCGCAACCCGGATACGGATGCGGACACAATTTCGGACAGCGACGAGGTCAATCTTTACTACAGCAGCCCGATCCATCAGGACACGGACGAGGACCAGCTCGCCGACCACTGGGAGCTGACGCTGTACCGCACATCGCTGATTCGCAGCGACACCGACGGGGACGGCTTTAAAGACGCCGAGGAAGTGTCGACCATGAACCGCGACCCGCGGATCGCTGACCTGCCGCGTCCCCGCATCGACGTGGGCGACACCGCGCTGCGGCTGGATACCCGCTTCACGTTCACGGACAAGCAGGGAGTCACGCGATCCAGCCAGAAATCATCGTCGACGGAGCTCCAGGAGAGCGAATCGAGGACGCTGAGCTTCACGGACACGCAGACGACGACCAACACGGTGCAGATCGGCACGAAAGTAGGCGGAGAGCATAGCTGGGGGCTACAGGGCGGCGATGGCGTCGGTGGCTTCTCGAACAAGTTCACCTACGAGGTCAGCGCGGGGTACACCTACACCGATGAGAAGACGAGCACGGTGAACCGCCAGTCCACGGAGAGTTCCCAGCAGACGTACAACGATTCGCTGACGACATCGGAGAGCGTGGACGAGACGCAGGAAGTGCAGCGACAGGTCGTCGGCGCCCAGATGAGCGCGCTGGTGAAGATCGGGAATATCGGGGACACGGCGTTCACGATGTCGCAGCTCGAAATCACGGCCATGCAGCAGGATCCGGAGAACAAGGAACGTTTTCTGCCCGTCGCGACGCTGGTTCCTGCCTCGCAGCTCACCACGGGGCAGATCCCGAGCTACACGACGGGGCCGTTCGTGCCGGAGCGGGGCCCGTTTGTGTTCACGAGCCGCGAGGTCTTCCCGTCACTCGTGGAAGACCTGATGCGCAACCCGCGAGGCCTGCTCTTCAAGGTGGCGAACTTCAACGTGACGGACGAATTCGGGCGGAATTTCGCATTCGTCTCGCAGACGGTGAACGATCGGACGGCCGGGCTGACCATCGACTACGGCAACGGGAAGGTGGACCGGCTTCGGGTCGCGACGAACGGGTGCATCGACGAGCGGACGGGGGCGTACATCGGGGGTTTTGATGAGCGGGGACGCGAGACGGGGCTCCCGCTGGGCTACGTTCTGCAGCAGATGCGGGGCCTGCCCAAAAACGCGCCCGCCAACGCGATCACGGTCGGCGATGACGGGTGCGCCCAGAGCTGGGCGGCCGGCGACGACATCCAGCTCGTGACGCCGATCTGCCCGCCGGTGGCGCCGGGCGGCGTCATCGTGACCTCGGGGCCGAACGGGCGACTCGAGTCGATTCCGGCGGGCGACGATCTGCGGAGCGGCGATTCGGTGATCGACGGCGGCGACGGCTGCGCGCACACGGTGGCGGCCGGCGATGACATGACGGTCGTGCAGGGCGCATGCGCGACGGGCGATAGCGGGCTGGTGGTGCTCGCCGGGCCCAACGGCGTGCTCGACAGCACACCGCGAGGGGACGACCAGCGAGCGGAGATCAACGGCTACGGCACGTCGGTCGTGTCACGGTGCGACGGCAACACCATCGAGGTGGTGGTGGAGCCCGTGAACCTCCACGCACAGACGCGCGCAGCCGGCGACGACGTCCAGGTGGTGGCGTACGGTGCGCCGGTGCTGCCGGGGGACATCATCGTGGCGGCCGGTGCGAACGGCGTGCTCGATACGACGCCGAACCCGAACGGCAACGACATGGTCAGCCTCGACGGCCTGAGCATCGTGGAGCCGCAGCGGGCGGCGGAGACGGCAGCGGGCGGCGACGACGTGCAGGTGGTCGCGGTGGGCGCGGTGCCGACGCCCGGCGAAGTGATCGTGACGAGCGGGCCCAACGGCGTGCTGGAGTCCACGCCGGCGGGCAACGACGTGATCACCGGGCCGGGCTACGCGTGCCAGAACGGCTGCCCCGGGGGCGCTTGCAAGCAGATTGAAGTCCTGACCAGCATGAAAGGGGTCGCCAATGACCCCGCGGCGGCGCGATTCTGGGTACTGATGACGGACGCCCCCATCGACCGCGGGGCGGATCTCGACGACATCGTGCTGACGGCGGGCGAAACGTACACGCTCGCGTACGTGCAGGACAGGGACAACGACGGGCTGTTCGCGTGTGAAGAGTACCTGTACGGGAGTTCCGACCGGCGGATCAACACGGACGGCTGCCCCGACCCGCAGAATTCCACGAACTTCATCTGCAATCACCCCAGCTGCCAGGGATTCGACACGGACTGCCTCACCGATTTCCAGGAGGTCAAGGTCGGCTGGGAGGTGAGCGTGGAGGGGCGGCCGGGGTACAAGAGCTACGCGAGCCCGGCCTGGCCCGATACGGATGCGGACGGCATTCTCGATCACGACGAGCGGGTCTACGGCACCGACCCGATGAAGCGCGACACCGACGGCGACGGCATCCCGGACGGCGAGGAGATCAAGGGTTATGCCGTGCTGGGGAAGGATCGCAAGACGGTGCTGCGGTACATCGACGCGTACGAAACGCTGGTGATCGTCGACGGCGGGGATGGTGTGATCGACACGCCGCTGGCCGGTGACGACGTCCTCGCGAATCGCAACAAGTGCTCGGCGGCGGCCTCAAACGCGGAGGCGTCGTGCCTCACCGACGTGGACTGCCCCGGCGGGACTTGCGTCGCGGCCGGGCCGCCGCTGGTCGGGGCGATCGTCATCATCCCGGGCCCGAACGGCGTGCTGGAGAGCCTCCCCGCCGGGGACGACCGCACAGAGCTGAGCCAGGTGATTCTGGACGGCGGCAACGGCACAGTGGAAACCACGCCGGTGCCCGACGACGCATACTCGGCCGGCGCCGGCAGGACGCTGGTGAAGGTGAAATTCGCCAGCTACAACGCCGGTGCGGACGATTGTGACGCGGACAATGCCGTCGAGGGCGTCTGCAGCGATACGTCGAGCAATGCCAACGCGCGGTGCACGGTCGCCCAGCAGGCGACGCAATGCCCCCCGGTCCCTCCGACGTGCGATCTGAGCGCCCGCACCTGCTCGGGCGGCGGCAACAACGGTGCTCTCTGCACGTCGAGCGGCGACTGTCCCGGCGGCAGCTGCCTGGGGGTCTGCGTGAATGCAGCCATCGGGAATCCGTGCGCGGACGACTCAAGCTGCGCGCCGATGGCGACGTCCTGCGAAATCCCTTCGAAGACATGCGTCGGCGGCATCAACACCGGCGACGAATGCACCGTGCCGGCGGACTGCCCCGGCGGCACCTGCGTCCAGCAGCCGAACCTGCTGCCGAGGGGCGAGTACAACATGGAATTCACCGTCACCAGGGACGGTGAGACGGTGCTCGAGGCGAGCTACCCGATGGTGTCCATCAACGGCGGAGAAGGAACGGTGATACTCGGCGACACCGCGGAGTTCCAGCTCAGCGCGGGAGAAAGCTTCACCGTATCGGCCGTGTTTACCGAGGTCGATCCGCCGGAGCAGGCATTCGAGGACGCGCTGCCGGGAAATGATCCGCCGGTGACGTGGAGCGTGACGCGGACGTTCGCGTTCAGCCAGCTCGCCAAGAATTCGTCGCAGGACTACGAAGTCGACGGGCCGAACGGCGGGTGCCTGGAGGATGACACCTTCACGTACAACATCGCGGTCGGCGGCACCGTGAGGCCGGGCGGCGTGATGGTCGTGCCGGGGGCGAACGGGCGGCTCAATACCACGACGCCGGGCGGGGACGACTTCAAGGCCGTCCCCCACGCCGCCTTCTTCGCGACTGACCCGCTCAACCGCGACACGGACGGCGACACGCTTCCGGACGGTCTCGAGCGGGCGCTGGGCGCCAATCCGAACGATCCGTCCGATGTCGGGCGGTTCCGGGATTCCGATCACGACGGGCTGACCGACGGGGAGGAGTCGGATGGTTGGTTCATCGGCTACCGGGACAACGGCGGTGCGATTCTCTGCCGGAACGGCGACGGCGACTTCGTGGTCGTCCCCGACCCGGCGCGCCCGCCGGCGGCGTGCGTGATCGTCACGTCAGACCCGCTGGAGGCGGACACCGATCACGACCGGCTGCCGGACGCGCTCGAGATGGTGCTGCGGACGGATCCGCGCAGCCGCGACACGGACGGCGACAGTCTGTTGGATTACGACGAATTCGATTCCTCGTCGTCGTCGAGTATCGCGTACACCGATTTCCGGGATTTCGGCGAGATCTGCGGCGCGGCGGAACGTTGCTCGTACAACGGATCCGACTCGAAGAAATACGGGACGAGCCTGGCGAGGATGGATACGGACGGGGACGGGCTGTCTGACCCGGAGGAGGTGTTCGGCGGCTGGGTGGTCTCGCCGTGCGAGATGGTCCCGCGTTACGTGCAGAGCAACCCGCGGGAAGCGGACGCGGATCTGGACGGCTGGCTCGACGGGCGCGAGCAGTTGGAGGCCACGGACCCCAACTCGGCGGACACGGATGAAGACATGACCCAGGCCGGCGGCGGAATCGACAGCAGCGATCCTTTCCCGTCCTCGTGCGGCAAGCTGCTGCTCGTCAGCATCGTCAGCTGGAACGTCGGCGGGGACGACTGCGATTCGGGCGTCAAGTACGAGGGCGACTTTACGTTTCACTTCGAGGTGCGCGTCGACGGCGACCTGATCACGCAGTGGAACAGCGGCGGCGAGGTCGAAATCGACGAAGGCGATTCGTACTCGTTCGGCCTGAAGACGGAGCAGTTCGCCATGACGCCGGGGCAGACGCTCACCGTCTCAGGGTATACGGACGAGATTGACGTCAGCGCCATCGACGAGCCACCGACCTGGAGCTTCTCGAGGAGTTTCACGTATTCCGTCGTGACTAATGGCGACAATTCGTTCCAGACCGGTCCGGACTGCTTCTCGGATGACACGATCACCTTCCGCATCCAGGTGGTCGGCGGGTGAGGGCGGCCGGTCCGGCGGGGAGTGCGGCACTATGATGGTGAGGCCCGCTGGGGCGGGGATCGCTTGACAGGCGCGGGGGAAGGCCCAATGATGCTGGAGAGGCTGGCGGCTCAAGTGCCGCCGGACCTCGTTCGATAATTTGAGAACGCGATCGCAGGGTACCGGCCGGAAAGGCCAGGCGTTGGCTGCGATCGCCACGAGGCCGATCGGATTCGCCCGGGCCAGACACCAACGCCTGGCCGGGTGGGCGAAACCGACCGGCCTTTGTTTTTAGATGGTCAGCGCGGTCGGGCGGGTCTGCCTGTTCGGAAGGCCGCGGCTCCTGGAGAAGGCGAGGACACGATGCGGCGGATCTCCCGGAAAAAGCTGGGGCGCCTCGAGCGAATCGCTGATGACAACGGCGTCATCGCCGCGGCCGCCATGGACCAGCGGGGGTCGCTCCGCAAGTCCATCGCCAAAGAAATGGGCGTCGAGCCGGCGCAGGTCACGCCGCAGCAGATGTCGGAGTTCAAGGCGGCCGTCAGCCGGGTGCTGACGCCGCACGCGTCGGCCATCCTGCTCGACACGGAATACGGCCAGGAGGCGATCGAGGCCCGGGCTGCCGGAACGGGGCTGCTGCTGGCGTACGAGAAGACCGGTTACGACAACACGCAACCCGGACGGCTCGGCGACCTGATCGAGGACCTGAGCGTCCAGCGGATGATCGGGCACGAGGGCGACGCGGTGAAGCTCCTGCTGTACTACAGCGCGCAGGAGAAGCCGGAGATCAACGACATCAAGCACGCGTGGGTCGAGCGGATCGGCGCGGAATGCGCGGCGGAGGAGATGCCGCTCTTTATGGAGGTGGTCGCGTACGATCCCGGCGACGGGAGCGAGAAATCGCTGGAGTTCGCGAAGAAGAAGCCCGAGATGGTGATGGCCTACATGCGCGAGTTTTCGCGACCGCAGTACCGCGTCGACGTGCTGAAGGTCGAGTTTCCGTTCAACATTGCATTCGTGAAGGGCTCGCGGGCCAACAAGACGGGCGAGGTCGCGTACGATCAGGCGCAGGCGCAGGACTACATCGCGAAGGCAGCGGCCGCAACGCACCTGCCGTTCATCTACCTGTCGGCCGGGGTGGACGATGACGTTTTCCGCGAGTCGCTCGAAATGGCGGGCGCAGCGGGCGTGTCGTTCGGCGGCGTGCTCTGCGGGCGCGCGACCTGGAAGGACGGGATTCCGGTTTACGCGAAGCGCGGCGTCAAGGCGCTGGAAGACTGGCTCGCGGACCGGGGCGTGAAGAATATCGAGGCGCTGAACGCCACGCTGCGGCAGACGGCCAAGCCGTGGTATCACAAGCTCGGCGGACGCGACAAGCTGGAGGTCGTGGAACGCACGGCGTAGTCAACGGCGCGGGCGCCCCGGCGCGGGGCGCGGACCGCGGCAGGCATCACGGAGCAACAGCCCCCGATCCCGCCTCCTGAGGCAGGGTCGCTTATTCACCAGAGAGGAGTCGTCACTCATGGCCGACGAGGAATTGCTGGACCAGGACGCGGAAGAGACTGAAGAAGGCGAAGGTGCAGCTGAAGGCGCGGAGAAGTCCCTCCAGGAGAAGCTGAAGGAGGCGATCGACGTCAAGACCGACGACGTCGGCCCGCTTCGCAAGAAGCTCACCGTGACGGTGCCGGAGGCGACGATCGGCGAGCAGCTCGACCAGCAGTACGGCGACCTGCGCCGCGACGCGAACGTCCCGGGCTTCCGCAAGGGCAGGGCCCCGCGGCGTCTCCTCGAAAAGCGCTTCGGGACGGAGGTGGGCGAGACGCTGGTGCAGCAACTCGTCACGAACTCGTACATGGCGGCCATCGAGCGGCTGGATCTCAAGGTTGTCGGCGACCCGCTGCTCTGGGTGAAGGAGGAAAACGGCGAGACACTGGTGGACGTCCAGAAGGCCATCGAAACGATGAAGCTGCCGAAGGAGGGCGACCTGGTCTACGCGTGCGAGGTCGAGATCCGGCCGGAGTTCGAGCTGCCGGAGATCGAGGGCATCCCGGTCGAGAAGCCGACGCTGACCGTGAGCGACGAGCAGGTCGAGAGCACGATCGACCGGTTGCGGCGCAACATGGGCACGTTCGTGCCGGTGCTGCAGGGCGGCGTCGAGGCGGACGATGTGATCCTGGCCGACATCAAGATCACGTCCGGCGAAACCGTCCTGCAGGAGCAGGAGAACGTCCGCCTGGCGGCGCGACCGCAGGTGGTGGACGGCGTGGTGCTCGACAACCTCGGCGAGGTGCTGAAGGACGCAACGACCGGCCAGACGCGGACAATCTCCGGCACGATTCCGGACGACTACGCGAAGCAGGATTTCCGCGGCAAGCAGGCGGATTTCGAGATCAAGGTCCGCGAGATCCAGCGGCTGCAGATGCCCGAGCTCGACGAGCGCCTGCTGCACAGCCTGGGCTTCGATTCACAGGAAGAGCTGCGGAAATGGGTCCGCGCCGACATGGAGAGCCGCATCGGCGAGGAGGTCCGGCGCGGGATGCGTGGGCAGGTCTATAACTATCTGCTCGAGAAGACATCCTTCGAGGTGCCGGGGCGGCTGTCCGAGCGCCAGAGCAACCGGGCGCTGGTTCGGCGCATGCTCGACCTGTACCGTGAGGGCGTCTCGTCCAGCGATGTCGAGAAGCACCTGGATGAGCTGAAGACGGGCGCACAGGAGCAGACCACCCGCGAGCTCAAACTGTTCTTTATCATGGAGAAGCTCGCGGAGAAGATCGAAGTGGACGTCAGCGAGGGCGAGCTGAACAGCCAGATCGCCGCGATCGCCCAGCGGCAGGGCCGGCGGTTCGACCGCGTGCGGGACGAGCTGGCGCGCGAGGGCACGCTGGCGATGCTGTTCATGCAGCTCCGCGATGACAAGATTGTCGACCATCTGCTCGAGAAGGCGAACGTGACGGAAAAGACGCCGGAGCAGATCACTGCCGAGGCGGAAGCGAAGGAGCCCGAGAAGAAGCCCCGGGCGAAGAAGACACAGAAGAAGGATGCCGACGAGGCGGCCGACGCGACGTGAGTGGAGGTCCGGACAGCGAGCCCGGATCCTGACAAGCGCCGCCGGGCCTGTCGCGGCGGCTGGAAAGGATACCATGCAACATCCAGACGATATCCTGCGGACGGTGAACCAGCAGGCCCCGCCCTACCAGCGGTACCGGGAGATGTCGATCGAGGACATGCTCCTGGAGAACCGCATCATCTTCCTGGCGGGACCGATCTCGGACCGGACGGCCAGCATCGTGATCATGCGGCTGCTGTACCTGCAGTCGATCAAGCGGGACCAGCCGATCAACCTCTACATCAACTCGCCGGGCGGGCTCGTGGACCAGACGCTGGCGATCTACGACACGATGCAGTTCCTGGGCTGCGAGGTGGCGACGTACTGCATCGGGCAGGCCTCGAGCGGGGCCGCGATCATCCTGGCGGCGGGGACCAAGGGGCAGCGGTACGCGCTCCCGAACGCCAAGGTGATGCTGCACCAGCCTTACAGCGGGATCACCGGACAGGCCGAGGATATCCGCATCCAGGCCGAGGAAGTCCTGAAGGACAAGAAGCTGCTGAACGACATCCTCGCCAAGCACACGGGCCAGGACCCGGAGAAGATCGCGCGGGAGATCGAGCGCGATCGCTACATGAACGCCCAGGAGGCGCTGGCATACGGGCTGGTGGACGAGATCCTGGTGGATACGGACAAGGATAAGAAGAAGAAAAAGTAAGACAGGCGGAAAAGCGCGGAAACTGGAAGTTTCGCACAACCTACGGCGGATGCCGGCAATGCACCGGCAGGAAGGCCGGGCAGGAATGGCAATGACCCAAAACAACCTGGTACCGATCGTCATCGAGAAGACCGGACGCGGCGAGCGGGCGTACGATATCTACTCGCGCCTGCTGCGCGACCGGATCGTGTTCCTCGGCGGCGGGATCGACGACGAAGTGGCCAACCTGATCATCGCCCAGATGCTCTTCCTCTCCAACGAGGATTCGAAATCGCCGATCAGCTTTTACATCAACTCGCCCGGCGGGTCGGTCACGGCCGGGCTGGCGGTGTACGACACGATGCAGTTCCTGCGCTGCGAGGTGCAGACGTTCTGCGTCGGCATGGCAGCGAGCATGGGGGCGGTGCTCATGTGCGGCGGCGCCAAGGGCAAGCGGTTCCTGCTGCCGAACTCGCGCATGCTGCTGCACCAACCGCTGATCGGCGGCGTGCTCGAAGGGCCGGCGACCGACCTCTCCATCGAGGCGAAGGAGATCATCCGCCTGCGCGTGCGGCTCTACGAGATCATCGCCAGGCACAGCGGGCAGCCGCTCGAGCGGATCGAGCGGGACTGCGACCGCAACAAGTGGCTCGACGCCAACGAGGCGATCGAGTACGGCCTGGCCGACAAGATTCTCGACCGCGCCCCTGAAGTGATCACCCGCCCGCGCGACGAGAGCGAGTAACTGCACTGCGGAGCCGTGCGGCGCCGGCGATTTGCGCCGCGCGGCCTGCGAAGAACCGAGGCAACACCGTGAGATCCGGCCCGTCACTCCTGGGCGTCGTGGCTGTCGCGGCACTGGCCATGCCGGCGTGCAATACGGTGCCGGGCGAGAAGTTTCAGAACGTGCAGCGCGAGCTTCAGCTCGCCCAGGAGAAGATCCAGCAGCTTGAGCGCCAGGTCCTTGACCAGCAGCAGACGATCCGGTCGCAGCAGGAGCAGGTTGCCACGCTCCGGGGCGTGAAGACGTCGGACATCGATCAGCTGGTCATCCCGGACAAGATCGAGCTCGAACGGCTCTCGGGGGCGTACGACAATGACGGCAAGCCGGGCGACGACGGAATCGTGCTCTACGTGCAGCCGGTAGATCGCGACGGGAGCGTCATCAAGGCCGCGGGCACGATCGACGTCAAACTCGTGGACCTCGCCAACCCGCCGGACGACATGGTGATCGCGACCTACCACTTCGACCCACCGACCACCCGATCGCTCTGGTACGGGCGGCTGATGACCAACCACTTCACCGTGCGGTGCCCGTGGCCGCCGAACCGGCTGCCCGAACACCCGGACATCACGGCGCAGGTAACCTTCACCGAGCTGCTCACGGGACGCGTGCTGCAGGCGCAGGGCGTGTTCAAGGTGAAACTGCCGGGGGCGACCTCTCCTGCCACGGCCGCCGCGGCATTTTGACCGCATTTCGCGCTTCTGCCGGATGGTTCTGCCTCTCCGAATGCCGCGCGGGCTGAAGCCTGCGGCCCCTTCGGCATTCCGGCAAGCGGCACGTCATTCCCTTTACGACTGGATTTGTTTGAGGCAGCGGGCGAGGCGGAGCGCATCGTCCAGTACGCGCGCGGCCGCGCTCTCGGACGAGTCGCCGAGGGTGGCGACGGCGATGAGATTCCCGCGGACCTCGATGTGCGTGTCCGGCGGAACCTGCCCGAGAACGGTGGCCAGGGCGCTGCGGGCCAGCGACTCGCCGGCCCGGGGATGGGTGAACTGCACGCGAAGCGGCCCGACCGGAGTCGGGTACTCGCTTGCGAGAGGGTGCGATGCCGGGACTGCGCGCCACGTCTCCAGGAGTTGCGGCGTTTCGAGGACCGCAAGCCACCAGTCTTCGACAAGCCGCTGCGAGCCGAAACCGAGCTCGCACGTGAAGCGAAACGCCGTCGCCAGGCCGGCATCGGTTGCCCCGTAGAGCAGATCGAGCACATGGCGCGAGTGCCCGCGCTGCAGGAGTTCGAGGTTGGCATAGCGCTGCTGGACGCCGATCAGGTCGTCGGGAGAGAACGTCATACGACGTCCGCGGGCGAACTCGGCGAGCGCAGCGATATGGCGGCGGCGAACCAGCAGGGACCGGATGGCGGCCGCGGCGAGGATAAGCAGCCCGGCGATGATCCACGGCAGATGCATGGGCGTTGACCGTGTCCTCCGGCGACCCCTACGATACACGGGCTACAATACGCCAGACGCCGGCCTGGCGGCAAACCGCAGCGGGAGTTCGCCTCATGAGCAGCCTCGAGAGCCTGATCGGTCAACCCGTGGTCCTCGATACCGCCGGAACGATGGTCTACCTCGGGCGGCTCACGTCGTACGACGATGTCGGCTTCTGGCTGGAGGAAGCCGACATGCACAACGTCGCGGAAGGCCACGCTCCGCGGGAGCAGTACATCGCCGAAGCCGGTCGCGACGGCATCCGCGTCAACCGCAGCCGCGTGCTGGTCATGCGGCACGCGGTGATCAGCATTTCCTGCCTCGCTGACATTGTTCGCTGAATTATTGTCGGCCGCGTAGAGCAGCACTTGTTAACATACGTTTCCCTACAGAGGGGAGGCCGTATGGTAATGCCTGATGTTGCCCGCCATATGTTTCCATTCTTCTGCTCGCCGGGCCTGGGTTGGCGGACGTCCAGATTACGATCCAGCCTGCCTCACGGCACCAGACCATCATCGGCTGGGGCGCCTCTTCCTGGACGCCCCGGAACATCACCCCGCTCGTGACGACAGGGGCGTACAGGTTCGAGCTCACGGTGGTCGACATCCTGTTCTCGCGATTCAACGGCGCGAACAACCCGCCCGCCTCTTCCTGCGGCAGCTGAGAACCGCAACCCATTCCCCATGCGCGCAAACCTCCGCGCGCGAGTGTCACCGGTTTGGCACACACAGTGTGACCGAATTCCGCCGCTGAGCTTGCACCACCGCGGAGGTCCGTTACGCTTCCCCGATCAGCTTCGGCTGAATGGCCAGGGAAGGGCTGCCCGCAGGAGGGCACCAGGATGGCGCCCGCCGCCCGATAGAGCCCGTTTCGCCCGACAGGCCCAGTGGAGGATCCACTCGTGAACACGACTCGCTTCCGCCTTCAATTGTCCCACGCCGCCTTTGTCGCGTGCCTGCTGGCCGCGCTGCTCACCGGTTGCACCGGCACCGCGGACCCCGACGGTGCCAACCCTCTGTCACAAGCAATCGATGCGGGGCTGGACGATCTCTTTGGAGGCGTGCCCGCCGGGACACCTTCGCCGGCGGAGCAGCCCGCGCCGGAGCAGGCGGCTTCCCCGGGAACCCCGATTCGGGCGCTGCCGCAATCGGTCGCGGTGCAGGTCAGCAGTATCAAACCCATCACGCTCAAAGCGGTCGCGGCGGACGAGGCGGCGCTGGCGTACACGGTGCTGGAACCGCCGCGGCACGGGGTGCTCGACGGAACGCCCCCCAACGTCACCTATATTCCCGCGCTGGCGTACGCGGGGCCGGATGCGTTCACCTTCACGTGCAGCGACGGCATCGCGGAGAGTTCGCCGGCGACGGTGGAGATCTCGGTGGAGGCATGGGCGCCGCCGATCGGCATCCCCACGCCGCCATTCGGCATCCGCGAGGTCGCGCCGGCGCGTCCGGAGCCGTGGGCGGGTGAGGTGGCGGGGTTCTACTACGTCGATTACGAGCGCGGCAGCGACACGCGCACGTTCGGCAGCCCTGACAACCCACGGAAGACCGTGCCCGACGTCCTGCCGGCAGGATCGGTCGTCGAGGTGCACGGGATGTACGCGTATGCGCCACAGGGCTACCAGGAGATCGAGTGCCAGGGGACATCGGACCGCCCGGTCTTCATCCGCGGGCAGGCGCTGTCGCAGCGGCCCGAGTGGCTACGGGCCCTGTACATCCGGGGATCCTACTGCATCGTCGAAAACATCGTCTTTCGGGATGACGACGGCGTGAACCAGGGGTCCGTGTGGTTTCTCGCGCCGGCGAATCACGCGGGGCTGCGGCACTGCGATGTGAGCGGCAACCGCAATCGCGGCGGCGGGGTGCGGGCCGTGAGCTGGGATGAGAACATCGCGCACAACATCGTGATCTACGCCAACGCGATCCACGATCACGGCGACTGGTCAAACCGCGGCGGCGACCAGGACGTGCACGGGGTTGCGGTCAGCGCCAACGCTCATCACATCTGGATCCTCGACAACGAGATCTACCACAACAGCGGCGACGGGATCCAGATCAACGCCGGCAGCCGGGCGAAACAGTCCACCACGCACCACATCTACGTGGGTCGCAACGTCTCGCATGACAACAAGCAGACCGGCATGTGGACCAAGCAGGCGGAGGACGTGATCTTCTCGCAGAACACGTGCTACAACCACCGGCCGAGCGATTCGTCGAATGGCGCGGGGATGGGGTTCCAGTACGACCCGGAAAACGTCTGGTTTCTCTACAACCACATCTACCACTGCAGCTACGGCATCTCCACGGAGAGCGGCAGCGACCTGGGATACGGCAGAAACAGCTATCTCATCGGGAATGTCATCCACGACATCCATCACGACCCGACATACCCGTACAACCCGGACACGGCCTGGTCGAATGCGGCCATCATGCTCGTCGGTGGCGCGACCGCGCACGTGGTCAACAACTCCATCGACAACGTCGATGCGGGGATCAACTGCCCGGCAAGCCTGTCGCTGCGGATCCAGAACAACATCATCAGCAACGTGACCGAGCCGCAGGGGAATCACGTTTTCCTCGAGTTCGCGGCGGCGGCGGAGACGTCGGTGATGGAGAGCACGCTGCTGCACCAGGCGTCCGGCGGCGTGCGGATCAAGTGGGCATCGGCCGCGCAGGATCTGGCACAGTTCCAGGCGAGTTCCAGGGGAGCGGGATGCGTCTCGGCGGATCCGCAATTCCGCGATCCGGCGTCCGGCGACCTTCGGCTCGTGCCGACGAGCGCGGGAGTGAACGCGGGCACGACGCCGGAAGCGTTCCGGCTGTTTTTCGAGCGGTATGGGATCGATCTGAACGCGGATGCGGCGGGTATGCCACGTCCGTCGGGCGGGGAGATTGATATCGGGGCGTTCGAGCAGTGAGTCGGCCGGGCGCGCCGGTTTCGGACGCTGCGGCAGGGGGGCGGTCACTCGCGCGGTCGCCACGGCCTGTCTCCGCCATCCGGACGGCGGAGCCAGACCGTGCCACACCGCATGGGCGGAGACAGACCGTGTGTCACACCTCACATGGGGAGACCGACCGTGCCACACTTGGCGTGGGGCAGATCAGGTTCCACCTGACGCGGAACCAGAGCGCGCCGGACGACGCAATTGACGCGTTCTGATGGTTCGCACAGAATGCGGCCATGCGTGAGAAGCGGCCGTTGACCAGCGTTCTCGACGCTCTCTCGGTCATCGGCCGGGAGGTGCGGCCGCTGCCGACCGTGCGCGTCCCGCCGTCGGCGGCACTCGGCATGACCCTGGCCGAAACGATCCGAACCGATATCGATACCCCCCCTTTCGACAAGGCGATGATGGACGGCTTTGCCGTGCGGTCGGCGGACTGCCAGGGGCCGGGTACACGCTTGCGGATTACTGGCGAAATCGCTGCCGGGGGACCACCGATCCCCGTCGGCCCCGGGCAGGCCGTGCGGATCAACACCGGAGCCCCCCTGCCGCCGGGCGCGGACGCAGTTGTGGTCATCGAAAACTGCGAAATTCTCCCAGGCGGCGTCGAGGTCGCCACGGATGACGTGCCGGCGGTCGGGATCAACATCGCGCGACGGGGTGTCGACGCGCGGGCAGGGACAGTCGTGCTGGAACCGGGCACGCGGATCGGCCCGGCGCAGGTCGCGGCCGCCGCGGCAGCCGGTGCGACGACGCTGCAGGTCCATGAGCGGCCCCGCATCGCGATCGTGGTCACGGGGAGCGAACTCGTTTCGCCGGGCCAGCGCCCGGGACCGGCCCAGATCCGTAATACGAATGGCCCGTGCCTGGCGGCGCTGGCGGCGTCCGCCGGATGCACATGGACGGACCTCGGCATCGCACGTGACGACCCGGCGGCCCTGTCGGAAGCCATCCACCGCGGGCTGGAAGCTGACGTCCTGTGCATCAGCGGCGGAGTGTCGATGGGCCAGTACGATCTGGTGCCGGGCGAACTCGAGCGGGCGGGCGTGCACGCGCGGCTGCACCGGATTGGCATGAAACCCGGGAAACCATCGCTGTTCGGGCATGGGCCACGCGGGCAGATCGTCTTCGGCCTGCCGGGAAACCCGGTGAGCGCGTTCGTGTGCTTCAAGATCCTCGTGGAGCCGGCACTCGAAGCGTTGCAGGGTCGGCCGGCGCGTTTTCAGCCCACGCTGGAGGCGACGCTCGAGGAACCGGTGCCGACGGCGGGCGCGCGGATGGAGTTCCTGCCGGCGCTCGCTCACGAGGAACCTCCGGGCACGTGGCGTGTGCGGGCATCACAGTGGCAGGGCTCGGCCGACCTGTTCGGACTCGCGCGGAGCAACGCGCTGATGATCCGCGAGCCGAATGCGGCGGCGGCACCAGCCGGCACCGTGGTGCGGATCATCCCGCTGTGGGCACCGCTGCTGCAGACGTGATACGCAACGGGCGGTGCGACGGACAAGGGCTCAGTACGGTTTGAAGGCAGAGGCGCGATTGAGACGACGGCAGGAACGTGTCCGAACACCGGCGGCGACACCCCGGCTCGCCGGTGCCAGCGCGCCCGTCGTTTTCGAGCAGCCGTGGCAGGTTCTCACGCTGTCGCTACTGTCGTGGGTGCTGAGCCTGCCGCTATTCGCGCCATGGTCGATCTGGCCGCTCGGGTACATCGTGTTCGTGCCGTGGCTGCTCGCGGTGTGCGGCGCGCGTTCGACGGCGTGGACGATTGCGGGCAGCTACCTGCTGGGGGCGGCGTTTTTTCTGACGCACTGGCGGTGGCTGTACAGCACGACACCGCCGGGGTACTTCGCCGGCGCGCTGTGGTTCGCGCTGCACTTCCCCCTGTGCGGGTGGATCGTGCGGCACCTGGTGCGGCGCCGGCGGGTCAATGCCGCCGTCGCGTTCGCGTTCGTGTGGGTGCTCACGGAACTGATGCGATCGCGGGGGCCGCTGGCGTTTCCGTGGTTCCTGCTCGGCCACAGCCAGATCCGCCTGCTGCCGCTGGTGCAGATTGCGGACATCACGGGTGTCTACGGCGTGTCACTGCTGGTCGCACTGGTGAACGGCTGGCTGTGCGACATGCTGCTCGGGCGGCTGGGTGCACGAGCGCCGGAACCGTTGCGGGTGCCGATGCTGCACGCGTCGATCGGGATCGTGCTGCTGTTCGCGGCGACGCTGATTTACGGGCGACAGCGGATGGACGGCGAGGCCGTCGAGAAAGGGCCGCGGGTCTCGGTCCTGCAGGGCGATTTTGAGCTCTCGCCGGTCTCCGACCCGAACGCCCCGAAGGACTCCGACAAGCGGCAGACGTACCTGAAGATGATGGCGGCGGCGGCAGCCGATTCGCCCGACCTGATCGTGCTGCCGGAGACGCCCTGGGGGCTGTATCTCAACCGGGAGCTGCGCGAGTTTCCGTCGAACGCGGCGATCGTTCACGAGAGCCGGCGGCAGCACGCCGCTATCCAGAAACTGGCCTCCGCCTTCGGCAGCGACGTTGTGATTGGCAGCATTTCGCTCGAGCCGCAGCCGGAGGGCAGTTACCCGGACACCCACCGGTACAATTCGGCCTTCGTGTACCACCCGGACGGCTCGGAGCCGGGACGCTACGACAAGATTCACCTCGTTCTGTTTGGAGAGTACGTTCCTTTCCGTTACTGGTACGGCCTGCACTGGTTTTACCGCTGGCTAAACAGCATCACGCCGTGGGGACATGACGGCTTCGAATACTCGCTCACTGCGGGGCGCGAATTCGACGTGTTCGCGACGCGGCCGCGGGCCGGGGGGCAGGAGCGGCACTTCGGGATCACCATCTGCTACGAAGACGTCATCCCGCAGGTGTTTCGGCAGTTCATCACGGACGCGGCCGGTGGCAAGCGTGTCGACTTCATGCTCAACATCAGTAATGACGGGTGGTTCGGCCACGGCAGCCAGCAGCCGCAGCACCTGGTGAACTGCGCCTTCCGGGCGATCGAGAACCGGGTCGGGATCGCCCGGGCCGTCAACACCGGCGTGAGCGGCTTCATCGCCCCCGACGGCGGCTGGTACGACATCATCACCCCTCAGCCCGGGCGACCGCTCGCCGGGGGCGAGGGGCATCGCAGTTCGACGATCCTGATCGATCCACGCGTCACGTTCTACAGCAGGCACGGTGACCTCTTTGGCGCCGCCTGCTCGCTCGTCGGGCTCGCCGGCCTGGCGGACGCCATTGCGACGGGCGTGCGGAACCGGCCGAAGCGCAGGAAGCGCAAGGAGTGAGACATGACCCGACGCACGAGCCGTGCAAGGGGCCTGTTTTCCGTGGTTGTCGCCGCTGCAGGGGCAATTCTGCTCGTGGCGGGCTGCGCGATCACCCCCCCGGCCTCGCAGGAACCCGCGCTGCGCGAGTTGGCCACGCGGTACGTGCGGGCAGCGATGGAGTTTCCGGACAACCCGGCGGTGCGGGCGCAGGCCGTCGAGGCGGCCGGGTACCTGGATGAGCAGGGACGCCTGCTGGTCCGCGAGCGACTCAAAGACGAGCACCCGGGTGTGCGGTTTGCCGCGTGCATGACGATCGGCCGCATGCAGGACCGCAGCGCGATGCCGGTCGTGCGCCCGCTGCTGCAGGATTCGGACGGGAGTGTGCGAATCGCGGCGTACTACGCGCTCGAGCGCCTCGGAGATTCGAGTTATCGCCGGGTGTGGGTGGACGCGCTCACGAAGGGTACGGATGTCGCGGTCCGGCGGAACGCGGCGTTTGCGCTCGGTCAGCTCGAGAGCAAGGAGGTGATGCCGCTCCTGCAGACGTCGCTCACCAAGGACGACGATGAAGGCGTGCGGCTGCAGGCGCTCGAAGCGATGGCGATCCTGGGCGACCGGCAGTCGGTGCAGCGCTTCATCCACGACGCGTATGGCGGCGTCGGGTACCGGCAGACCTTTGCGCTGCTCACGCTGGGCAAGTCGCCGGATGACCGCGTGATCGGCACGCTCCGCAAGCGGCTGGCGGAGGCCCCCCACCTCGAGGCGCGTCTTGCGGCGGCCCGGGCGCTCGGGATGAAGGGCTATCGCGACGGCTTTGAACTCGCGCTGGCGTCGATCGACTGGAACCAGCCGCAGGCGAATCTCCCTGATGATCCGCCGGAAAACCAGGTGATGCGGATGCGTTCGATGGCGGCGATGGCGCTCGGGGAGATCCGCGACCGGCGCGCCCTCGGGGCGTTGAAACGGCGGATGCAGACGCCCGACGATTCGCGCGTGCAACTTGCGGCCGCCACCGCCATGCTGATGATCCTGGAATCCCCACCGGGCTCCGCGGGCCCGGCCTGATTCGCTCCTGTGCGCACGATGTCATGAGATGGTTGCCGTTCACAGTGCTGGCCCTCGTCATGATCGTCCTGCAGACGGCAGTGGCGCGGTACATGGCCATTCGCGGCATCTGGCCCGACCTGATGTTCATCCTGGCAGTGCATTACGCGCTCTGGGGCCCGTGGCCGGAGGCGGCCATCGCGTCGTGGATTCTCGGCCTGATCGTGGGACTCGCGAGCCAGGACCGCATCGGACTGCACGCCCTGTGCTTCGCCACGGCGGCGTGGGCGATCTTCCGGGTGCGGCAGGCGGTGTTCCGCGATCACCCGCTGACGCAACTGGTGGTGACGCTGCTGGCGTGCCTTGTCGTGCAGGTAGCGGTCGGCATCTACCACCAGTGGAGCGCGTCGGAGGGAACGGATATCCCCATCTGGGGGCCGGCGTTCTTCACCGCGATCTACACGGCCGCCCTCGCGCCGTACCTGCACTGGGGGCTCCAGCGTCTCGGGCGGTGGACCGGGCTGCGGTCGCTGCACGCGGCACGGTAGCAGGGAGTCGTTGTCGACTGTTGATTTCCGATTGCCAATCCGGCGCGATCACAACCGCTAATCCCTGAGGCACCCGCACGCCGGCATCGGGTCATCACTCGCAACAGCGAGGGCACGCCTTCTTGTTTCCGAGCTTGTCGGCGGTCACCTCCAACCGATCGGTCGGATTCATCGCTTGTACGATCCTGCATTCCGGGCGGGGGAGCCGTCGACATCGATTTCCTCAGCTACACAGTTGGCGTGAGTGCACCTGTGCCTGAGCCGGCGATGCTCGGCCACTGGGCGGTGGCGATGCGATGGTGTGTCGCCTGGCGTCGCTTCCAGCAACAGGACGCGGGCGATAGCAGGAGATTGTGCGGCGGAAACCAGGTAGATCGTCGGTCATTGGCCGCCGGTTCACCCGTGAGCACCTGCCTTGCCCCCCTTCCGTCGCGAATCCCGGAACTGACCACGACAATTCCGTTATAATGCTCCCGCCGGTCGCCGGATGGGCGGCCGCTGCACGGGGATTCATCGGATGCCGGTTGTTCGGGACGTCGAGACGCCCCGGCGTTGTCCGCCCGCATGGATGCGAGGGCGTGGTGTTTGAGCACCGCCTGAAGCTGCTTCTCCTGACCTTTGCCGTGTTTCTCGCGGTCGTTTCCGCGCGCCTGTTCCAGCTGCAGGTGCTCCGGGCCGGGCAGTACGTCGAGGACGCCCAGGCGATGCTCCTGCGGCCGGTGCACGAGTACCCCTTCATCCGCGGCGACATCACCGATCACGAGGGCCGGCGCCTCGCCTACGACGCTCCCTGCTGGAATATCAGCGTGCACTACGGGGTCCTCTCACAGGACCGCAACTACCTGCGGGCGCTCGCGCGCAAGCGGTTTCCGCAGATCCCGCGCGATGAGGGGGTCGCGCGGATCGAGCAGGAGGTGAAGCAGTCGCTCGAGGGCATCGCGACACTGGCGTCGATTCCCCTGTCCGAACTGCAGCGCCGCACGGAGGTGATTCTGCGGCGGGTGGCGGCCGTCAAGCGGCACGTCGAGGAGCGCCGCCGGGTCGAGACCGTCGTGCAGGAAGAGCAGATGGTGCACCCGGTCGTGCTGGAGCTCGACCAGGGCGCGTCGATCCGGGCTCGCGAACGCCTGGCCCAGTACGAGTGGATCGAGATCACCCCCCACCAGGTGCGGCGATATGCGGGCGGGCCGGCCGTCGGGCACCTGCTCGGCACGATGCGGGAAGTCGGGCCTGAGCAACTCTCGGGAGACGAGCCCGCGGACGTGTTCGAGGAACTGGCGGCCTACACGATGGGCGAGCGATTCGGCGTGTCGGGGCTGGAAGCCGTCGGCGAGCGGCAGCTCCGCGGCCGGCGGGGGCGGTCGCAGGAGGACATGCAGGGGCGGCTGATCACATCGATCGAGCCGGAAAACGGGAGACCGATGCGGCTCACGCTGGACCTGCCGCTGCAGCAGGCGGCGTACGAGCACCTGGAGGAGGCGGTCCGGGCAACGCCGCAGAGCACCGGCGGCTGCGCGATCCTGCTGGATATCCCCTCCCGGCAGGTGATCGCCATGGTGGACTACCCCTCCATCGACCCCAATCTCTCGCCGATCGAGCGGCTGAAGCTCGCGCAGGAGGACATGACGCATCAGCCGACGCTCGCCCGCTGCGTGCGCGGCGTTTACCCGGCAGGATCGACGGTCAAACCGATGCTCCTGGCAGCGGGGCTGATGGACGGCAAGGTTACGTCGTCCACCACCGTGCACTGCAGCGGCGCGCTCTTTCACGACCCGCCGCGGTGGCGGTGCACGGGAACGCACGGGGATACGGACCCGATCACGGCGGTGCAGCACAGCTGCAACATCTTCTTCTGCCGGCTGGGTGAGCACCTGCAGGTGGAGGGCGTCGCCCGTTGGATGAGCGCCTTCGGTTTCGGGGCCGTGACCGGGACACAGCTTCCGGAGGAGAGCGCGGGGCACCTGCCGGAGAAGACCGGCGTGGGCGCCGCCCGCAACGCGGGGATCGGCCAGGGCGACGGGACTGTCACGCCGATCCAACTCGCGAACATGACGGCGACGCTCGCCTCGGGGGTACACCGGCCGGTCACGCTGTGGGCGGAGGACCCGCGCCCGCGGCCGGCGCGACGGCTCGACATTTCCGACCAGGCGTGGTCACTCGCGCGCGAGGGCATGTTTCGCGTCGTCAACACGCCCGGCGGCACCGGCTGGCAGCACGCCACGCTTGACGACGCGGGCGACTGCGTCCTCGTCGGCAAAACGGGCAGCGCACAGGCGCCGCGGATCGTGCTCGAGCGGTTGTACACATGCCACATGCCAGACGGAACCGTCATCGAGCACGCGGCGCCGAGGTACGAAGTGGCGGCGCGGCGATTCCCGGATGCCAAAATCACCGGCGGGCGCCCGTGCCGGTTCTGGCCGGCGCCGGAGGTGGAGGAGGACCCGACACACGCGTGGTTCATCGGGTACTTGACGAGGCGGCAGGAATACCTCTCCTCGCGCTGCAGCGGTGTGCACGTGGCGGTGGTGGTGCTCATCGAATACGGCGGGCACGGAGGCGGAGCGGCCGGGCCCGTCGCGCTGGAGCTGATCCGGGACGTGCTGCGCCGGCAGGCGGGTGAACTGCCGTCGCCGACGGGGAGCCAGGCGCCATGAACCTCGGATTTCCGATCCCGACGCGGCACGGCTGGGGGCTGCTGCTCCCGGTGCTGCCGCTGTGCGCCGCCAGCCTGGTGATCCTGCAAACGATCAGCGACAACGACACCGGGCGGCTGCTGGCACCCGAAACGACGCGCCAGCTCGCGTGGATGATGCTGGGGCTGGCTGGCATGGTCGCCTCGGTGCTGATCGGCTACCAGCGGCTCGGGCGCATCGCGTTCCCGGTGTTCTTCATCTGCCTGGCGATGCTGATCGTGCTCGTGCTCGACCGCAAGCTGCCCATCCCGTTCGTCACGCCGCGCCAGAACGTACGGCGATGGATCGGCGTGGGGAGTTTCCAGATCCAGCCATCGGAGCTGATGAAGATCGCGTACGTGCTCGCCCTTGCGTGGTACCTGCGGTACCGGCGGAATTACCGCCGGCTCTCCGGGCTGGTGCCGCCGTTCACGCTGACGCTGCTGCCGATGGCGCTGATCCTCATCCAGCCGAACCTGGGCACGGTGCTGCTCTTCCTGCCGGTGCTCTTCGCGATGCTCTTTGCGGCGGGGGCCAAGGGACGTCACCTCGTGACCATCGCGGTGCTGGCCCTGCTCGCGACGCCGCTGTTCTGGTTCAAGATCGAGACGTACCAGCGGCTGCGGGTCACCGGCGTCTTCCTGCAGAGTGACAGCGTCCGGCACTGGTTCCGCGAACACCCCGAGGCGTGGGATCGCCTGCGCCCGCGGGGCTCGAATTCGTCCGGATGGCGGCTGGAGCTCAGCGACTGGGCGACGCGCACCGGCTACCAGCTGGTGCACAGCAAGACGGCGATCGGGAGCGGCGGGATCAGCGGCCAGGGGCGCGACGGCGTCTTCGTGGAGAGCAACCTGCTGCCGCTCAAGCACAACGATTTCATCTTCGCGATGATCGGGCACCAGTGGGGGCTGATCGGGAGCCTGCTCGCCCTGGGCTGCTACACGATGATCGTGGTCATGGGTTTCGACGTCGCGACCTTCACCAACGATCCCTTCGGGAGGCTGGTGGCGGTCGGACTCTCGACAATGCTCGCTGCGCAGACCCTCACCAACGTCTGCATGACGATCGGAATGGGGCCGATCACCGGCGTGACGCTGCCGTTCGTCAGCGCAGGCGGCAGCAGCATGGTCACGAGCTTCATCGCCGTCGGGCTGCTGATCAGCGTGGCGCACCTGCGACCGATGCTCATCGCCCGTCCGCCGTTCGTTTTCGACGAGGAGGCGGAGCGATACGACGCGCCGACCGGCGGATAACTCCGTCGGTTGCATGAAAAGGTAAACCGCCAGAACGCCAGAAGGTAGCGGCCGGGCTCCGTACCGGCCGT
>CAZJTF010000003.1:0-19716 GCA_964548565.1 uncultured Planctomycetales bacterium
CACGTCAGCCGGGGCTTCGCCCGCAAATCGCGCCACGATTTCCCGGACGTCGCGAGGATCGTCCCACTGCACGCCCACCGCGCGTGCGCCCACCGGGGCGTCGGAGAGAGACCGCAGCGGCGCTTCCTGATCCAGCTTCTCCCCGCTCCATGTCATCCACTGCCCGGAGGCGGTCAGGTCGAACGCCGGCCCCTCGGCCGCGCCACTGGCGGGGCAGCAGAGCCACACGATCGCGGTGACGCACACTGGCAGCAGGATGTGACGTGTGTCCATGGCAGAGCCTTTCGTGCAGGAGAGCTGAGATGCGACGCCTTCCCGTGTCCTCCGCGCGCCGGCGGCCCGGGAACTGTCATACTCGCCTGCCTCGCGTCCTGCTGCAACCCTCCCGGCTGCGACGCACACCGGCGTGCCGACGCCAGTCCTGCCTTGTCGTAACTGGAGGCGGCGGGTACCTTGCGGTCGGCTCCGTCGGGGGGCCGGGTGGAGCATCATGTCTGACACATCTTCTGTCCTTTCATCTGCGGCGGTCGAGCATCTGCGCTGGGCGATGACCGACGAGGTCGGTCCGATGCTCTTTGCGAAGATCGTGCGGTTTTTCGGATCCGCGCAGGCCGCGCTCGGGGCGGGCGTGCAGCAGCTTCAGGGCGTCGAGGGCATCGGGCAGGTTGTGGCCGAGCGGATCGCCCGCTCACGTGACGCCGTGGACGTGGCACGGGAAGTTGACCTGGCCGGCCGCCGGGGTGTGCGGATCCTTTGCAGCGAGGACGAGGAATACCCCCGCCCGTTGCGGTACATCCCTGATCCGCCCATCTGCCTCTATGTGCGCGGGCGTCTCGAACCGGCCGACGCAGTGGCCGTCGCCATCGTCGGCTCGCGACGTTGCACGACGTACGGGCGCGAGCAGGCGTACCGCCTCGGGTACACACTTGGTGCACGCGGCGTGACCGTCATATCCGGCCTCGCGAGAGGCGTCGATGGCGAGTCTCACAAAGGCGCGCTGACCGCCAACGGACGGACGCTTGCCGTCCTCGGCAACGGGCTCGGCACGATATACCCTCCTGAGCATGTCGAACTTGCGGATCGCATCACCACCTCCGGCGCTATCGTCACCGAACTGCCGATGACTGCCGGGCCCAACAAGAGCAACTTCCTCCCCCGGAACCGCATCATCGCCGGCCTCTCCCTCGGCGTGCTCGTCGTCGAGGCGGCCAGGCGCAGCGGATCGCTGACCACGGCCCGGCTTGCCAGCGAGTACGACCGGGACGTGTTCGCGATTCCCGGACGGATCGATTCCGACTTCTCCGCCGGCACCAACGCCCTCATCCGCGACCAGCACGCGAAGCTGGTGACCTGCGCGGAGGATGTCCTCGACGAGCTCGGCGAAGCAGGAAAGATCCTCAAGGAGGGGAGCGATGGGGCCGACGAGCCCGCCACGCCTGCGGCCACGCCGCGCATGAGCGAGGACGAACAGGCCGTCTACGCCGCCATCGGTCGCGACGAGTGCTCGATCGAGGCCATCGCCGCAGCCTCCCAGCGCCAGGCTTCCGCCGTGGCGGCCACGCTCATTACGCTGCAGCTCAAAGGGCTTGTTCGACAATTACCGGGTAACCTGTTCATGCGATCGAGGACCCGCTGATGCCGGTCATCCGGTCCGACATGGTTTCGGTGTACCCGTTTCGACGGACCTCCGCGGGATGCGAGTTTCTTCTCCTGCGCCGGTCCGCGGGCGACGACGACTTCCCCGGCCTCTGGGCGCCCCCGTCGGGACGAGTGGAACCGGGCGAGACCGGCCCGGCGGCCGCCCTCCGCGAGCTGTTCGAGGAGACGGGCCTGTCCCCGGCGGCCTTCTACCAGGCGAACGCGGTGAGCACGTTCTACATCGCCCGCCAGGATACGATCTGGCAGTGCCCCATCTTTGCGGCCGAGGTGCCGACCGACGCCCGGGTGACGCTGAGCGCCGAGCACGATGTCGACGCCTGGCTGCAACCGGAGGACGCGCTCGCGCGTCTCATCTGGCAGGGACAGCGCGATGCGCTGCGGGAGATCCTCACCGAGATCGTCCGCGCGGGTCCGAGCCGCGAATTCCTGAGGATCCCGACACCGTGAGGCCGGAGAGTCTTTTGACGGAAAGGACAGCATGAGACGCGCGATATGGCGACTGGGCCGGGGCAATGCCGCGACGGCATGCATCGTGCTCGCACTGGCGGCCACAACGCCGGCAGCCGAGCCCGAACCGCCAAACATCATCATCATCCAGGCGGACCAGCTCGGTGCCCACGTATTCGACGCCGACGGCGACAACCGGCCGGCAACCCCCGCCATCGATGAACTTGCCGCGCAGGGCGTACGTTTCACCAAGTGCTACACGCCGACGCCGCAGACCGCGCCCGCCCGCGCCAGCCTGCTCACCGGGCAGTACCCCCACACGCACGGCGTCACGACGGATGGGCGGGAACTCTCGGCATACAGCGAGAATCTCAGCGGTCGCCTGAAGAAGGTCGGCTACAGGTGCGGATTCGTCGGCGACTGGGCCCTCGGCGACACGCCCGATCACAAGGCTGGTTTCGGGTTCGGTGATGACTCGTCCATCGCAGCCGCGCCGAGCACCCCCGAGGACTGGCTGAAATCCCACGTCTGGATCAATGGCGTTGCCGACACCATCACGACCCACGTCCCCGACTGGGAGACGCAGCGAGCCATCAAGTTTTTGGAAGAGGCAAAGGGAGAACCATTCCTGCTCTGGCTCGCGTACCACGGTCCGGGAGAACCGCTGGCATACCCGCCCGGAAAGGAAAACCGCTATCCGCCGGCCTCGCTGACCCTGCCGGTCAGCATGCAGAAGGAGCCGCAGCTGCCGAACACGCTCAAGAACGCTCCTGCCTGGCGCAGGTTTCACGAAATGCCCAATCGCGAGCACGCCATCCGCGAGGCACGCTCGAAGTACGCCGCCATGGTGGCGCACCTCGACGAAAACGTGGGCCGCCTGCTCCGCAAGCTCGACGAACTCGATATCGCCGACCACACCATCGTCGTTCTGACCGCGACCGGCGGCCTGGCCCTGGGCGAGCATCAACTGTTCGGCGATGGCCCGTTCTTCTACGACACGCTCGCCCGGGTGCCACTGGTCATCCGTGCACCTGGTCAGAAGCCCGGCGCACCTGTGGATCGCCTCTGCAGCCTCGTAGACATCGCCCCGACGATGCTCGATTTCGCCGGCCTTACCGTGCCCGTCAGCATGGAGGGTCAGTCGCTGCGCCCCGTGATGCAGGATCCGCGGACGCGGCGCCATGCGGACGAGCGGTATTTCGAGTACCACAAGCAGGCCGGCCACCGTCCGCCTGCGCCGCCAACGCCGCCGGTCGTGACCGCGCCTCCCGTCCGGACGCCCCCGGCGCCCGGTGCGATCGCTCTGCCGACGACGGGTCCCGCAGCCCTCGCCCACCATCTCGCGGAGGGGCCGCACCCGGGGACGATGACTGCGCCAACCACAACGCGACCGAGCCCGTGGACCGGCCGCACGCCCTTCCCACCACCCGGCATGACGCAGCCCGCCGGCGTCGGCACCCCGGAGCATCCACGCCTGTTCCCTGCAACACGCCCGGGCGTCGCGACGCATCCGGCCGGCGTGATGCCGCCGGTTCCGGCCCGCCCAATCATTCCCGGCCAGCCCCTGCCAGCGGAACATCCGCCAGAGCAGAATCTGCCTCCACACGCCGTTTCCGCCCTGGAGCCCTCCGCGCCGCCGCCACCGCCGCCGGCCCCACCGCCGCCGGATTTCGTCTGCCCCGCCCGCGGCCTGATGAGCCCGGGCTATAAGTACGTGGATTACCTGCAGGATTCGGACCTGCTCTTCGATCTTCGCCGCGACCCGCTCGAAACCAGGAACGCCGCCACCGACGGACTGTATAGAACCATCATGACCGTCCTGCAGGAGCGGCTCACGAGGTGGAAAAAGGACACGCGCGATCAGCCGGCGATGCAGTAGGGGAGCGGCCTGAATGAGCGATGCGCCCTCGACCTGCCTGATCTGTGGGACGCCGGTGTTCGGGCTCCACTGCAAGATGGTCTGTCCGAACTGCGGCTATCGGGAGGACTGCAGCGACCTGTTCCGCGTCGAACCGGAACCGATCGACAACGATGGGTGCGACAGGGGGGATGTGACCGGTGAGTCGGACGGCTGAGTCGCTTCGCGCGTTGTACGAAGCCATGTATGAACAATGGGGGCCCCAGCACTGGTGGCCCGCGCGCACACCGACCGAGGTCATTGTCGGTGCGATCCTCACGCAGAACACCGCATGGAGAAATGTCGAGCGGGCGATCGGCAACCTTCGGGCGGCCGGTGCACTCGACTGGGAGCGCCTGCGGGACATGCCGCAGGAACAGCTCGCTGAACTCATTCGACCCGCCGGTACTTTCAACGTGAAGGCGCGTCGTTTGCGTGCGTTCATTGACTGGCTGTGGACGCGATTTGACGGCGCTCTGGATCGCATGTTCGCCGTTTCACTACATACCCTCCGCGAAGAACTGCTCGGGATCCCGGGCATCGGGCGCGAAACCGCCGACGCGATCCTCCTCTACGCGGGCGGGCTGCCGACGTTCGTCGTGGACGCGTACACCGCGCGCATCCTGGCCCGCCATGGCCTGATCGACTCCTCCGCCGACTACGAGGAGATCAAGGACCTCTTCGAATCCAACCTGCCGCAGGATGTGCAGCTCTTCAATGAGTATCACGCACTGCTCGTCCAGGCCGGCAAGTTGCACTGTCGCCCGCGGCCCAGGTGTGAAGGCTGTCCGCTCGAGCGTTTTCCCCACGACGTTGAGACGGAATATTGAAAGCGCGCCCGAAACCGAACGCATCGTGCCGCCGGTAACTTGAGCGGACGAGGAGTGGGCCGAGCGCCGCAATTCAGCCATGCCGCTGGAAACTCGCAACCGCGCGGCAATTAAATAGTTGGTGACGAAACGAGTGCCTGCGGCTATACGGCCGCACGGAAGAGGTTAACCATGAAGATGCTTACTAATCTCAAGGATCGCGCCAGTCAGACGTGGAACGGCATGGATGAGGAGGTCGCCGCGTGGGTTTCGATCGTGGGTGGCGCGGGTCTGCTCGCCCTCGCGGCCAAACGCGGCCCGATCGGCGGGATTTTGATGGCCTGCGCAGGGGGCATGGTGTTTTCACGCGGACTGCGGAAGGAAGCCCCTGAGCCGGATCGCAAGTGGAACCCCGGCGAGAGTGTCCGCCGGTACCTGGCGTCCGATCACCATCATTCTGGTACCGGCAGCGCTCCCGAGTCCGGCGAACCGCGCGAAACCGGCACACCCGTCCCGAGACAGTACGGCATTCAGCGGAATGCCGGTGATCATGTCGAGACCGCGCCCGAGTCCGGCGATCGCGTGCGCGTCACTGGCAGCGTTGGCGATGCGGTCGAAGAGGGGTCGGACGAGAGCTTCCCCGCGAGTGATCCGCCGTCGTGGACGCCGGGCCGCGCGTGAGCCGTTTGGGAACTCACTGTTCCCGGCGCTCCTGCTCGCGCGAACGTTGCTCTGCCCGGTGGAGTCGCACAAAGACGATGATCAGCCCGGCCAGCAGGACGAGGAAGAGCACCACGAGCGCGGCATAGGGTAGAATCGGGCCCAGTTGGATCTCGTACCCTTTGGCGCTCATGCTGACGCTCCGGATGATTCGTTCGCGCAGGAGCCCAGCAGCCGCCGCGGGTGTTCGATCGTGAGCCGGTTCACTCGCCTGCGCCCGCCGATCTTCTCGGCCGCCTCCAGTCCCGACAAACGAATCGGCAGCGTCGCCGGGACATGGCAGTCGGTTCCCAGCAGGAAATAGTGGTCCCCCAGCAGGTACGACTCCGCGAGCGTTCGCGTGGGCGAGCCCGCGGGGTCCGTGAAGCACTGCAGGTTGCCCTGCAGCAGCACACCCATTTCCCTCACGCGCTCGATCAGTGGCGGATCGTTTTGGAACGCCTTCGCCCGCTCGGGGTGGGCCAGGATCGGTGTCAGGTCCAGCGATTTGAGGTACAGAATCGCCGGCCCGAAGCATTCCGGCAGCGCGTCGGCCCAGAAATCAATCAGCACGTACGTCCCCGCCAGCCCGTACGTCGGAATTTCCTCCGGCGACATGCGTGACAGGGCCGGCCACATGCCCGTCAGGTTGATTTCGCCCCCCGGCTCCAGGTGAAGCGGTATCTCGTCGCGATCAAACCGCTCCTGGAGCTGCCTGGTTCGGTCCCGGATGTGGGCGACCGTGTTCTCCGGGAAAAGCGGCACGATGTGCGGCGTGCAGAACGCGTGCGTGTAGCCGGCGGCGACCATCATGCGGGCGCATTCGATACTTTCGTCGAAACTCTGACATCCATCGTCGAGATCGGGCAACAGGTGTGCGTGTACGTCAATCCGTCCGGCCATTCCCCGAGTATGGGCATCCCGGCACCCCGGGGCAAGTGCGTCACCCTCGCCGCATGCTGGGAGCAGCTCCTTAGAAGAGCGACGGCTGCGGCCCGCTTGACCCCTGCGCCGGGTAGATGAGCAGTCCGTCCGGCCTGACCACCGCTTCCGGTGTCACCTCGTGCGGGCGCAGCGCGCCGGGGCCCATGATGTGCAGCACCGGCGTCCCGTGGACGACGAACCAGTCGCTCACCAGCCTCCGATGGCAGCGCCAGTACACCGCCTCCGAACACATGATGGCCGTACGGCCTTCCTGCGCCAGCTGCTTCAGCGTCCCGATGCCTTCTCGGAAGGCCGGCGTCATCATGTAGTCGGCGTACGCGCGGAATGCCGGGTGCCGCCACGCTCCATTGGGCGACTCGACGTCCGCCGGCGACCTGCGGCGCCCGCCCAGTGCCTTCAGCCACACATACCGCCTCCCGCTTTGTTCGATCGCTGCGCCCAGCGGCTCCCGGTTGAAGTGGGGGTACCGGCGGGAGCCGGGATAACTCCGGATGTCCGCCAGAATCGCCACGTCAGCCTCCCTGAGCAACCCGATCAGCTCCTCGAGCGAACGTGTCGAGTGGCCGACGGTGTAGATCGCAGGTTCTCCAGACGACGACATGCCGAATCGTAGGCTCCGCGTCCGGCAGGCGCCCTCTGTCGATGGCATTCAGCGTAACCACCAGTACCGGCGGTGCTTTCCAGACGAACCCGCCGGGTACCAGGTCGCCGCACTTCGCACCGCTGACGCCTCACTCTCACTGGGTTGCCAGTGTGGAACGCCGGGGTGTACGCCCGGCAGGCGGGGTGTATACTGTCGCGGCGGCCCAGGAGCCAGGTGAAGGCTTGGCGCGGCTTCGCTGCTGAGCGCATCTCCGGGCGATAGTGCCCCGATCATCTGCAGCTCTGGAAACGAGAGGCGCCCTGCGGGCCCCGGCGCCACTCACCGAGGTCGTTGTTCGTTTGGAGCGAGACATGAAGAAGATCTACGTTGGCAACCTGTCCTTCAAAACCACGGAAGAAGAACTGCGGGCTGCCTTCGCGCCCTTCGGCGTCGTGAGCAGCGTCAATGTCGTCACGGATCGGATGAGCGGCAGGCCGCGCGGTTTCGGCTTCGTCGAGATGGAGAATGACGAGGAAGCCGAAGCTGCCATCCAGGGGCTCAACGGAAAGGACCTCGGAGGACGCGCTCTCAACGTCAACGAGGCCAAGCCGCAGGAGGAGCGGAGCGGCGGCGGCCGGCGGGGCGGCGGTGGTGGTGGCGGAGGCCGGGGCCGTGGCGGCCCGGGCGGCGGTCGCGGAAGGAGCAGCGGAAGTTCTGCGCCCTCCAGCACCTCGGACCAGCCCGCAGAGAACACCGGTCGTCGCTACAACGGGTCGAGTCCGCGTCCCGAAAACGACGACTTCGCCAGCGGCCTGTAGGCTTCGCCGCTGACATCAGAACTCACAACGGGCCGTCCGCTCCGGGCGGCCCGTGCCATGCGCACAAACGGCACGGCAATGCCGGTCTGGACGGACAATTGCAGCTCAGGCTGACTCAGTGAGCGATTGCGTCACGTGCTCCCTGCCCCGGAGAGCGCAATGCGCGCTCGTGAGGGGGCGATTTCTCGCATGTGGCGTCTTGCCGGTTTGCAGGCTCATTTGCAGCGTACCGCCCGCCCGCGAGGTTACGATGGTCCGCTCGCCGGGCGGGTGGCTGGACGCCGTGCGACCACGTTCAGCCCCTCCTGTACGTCTCCGCGGCTGGCGTTTTCGATGTCTTTGCTGCCGTTGAACCAGTTACCCATGATCACGGCCGTCGCGACACGCTCTCCCAGCCGGATGTCCGGGGCGTCAATCTTGAATCGGCACGCCTGGACAATGAGATCGCCACGCCGCGCATCGATCGTCACTGTTCCGGGCTTGCGCTGGCCGTGGTTGAGGAAGTTGCACTGGCTGAGGCTTAGTGAGCCGGGACCGTCCAGCAGCACCGCCGCCGGGCAGGGGCCCCAGAACGCGCAGTTGGCCAGTTGGATCACCCCCCGGTGACTCGCCGCCACCTCCAGCATCACCTCGGCTCCCTCGCCTCCCACGAACTCACCGTTCGTGATCAGCAGTCCCGGTTCCTGCGACGCCTCCACGAGCACCGCCCGGTGGCACCAATCCGCGCCGATGCCGAGGAAGTTGCCGTTTACGGTCCCCTTGACCGCCCCGTCCGTGTTCTCGTAGAAACGGTAGCCGATCCTGGCCCCGAAGCAGAACGTGTTCAACACGTACTCCCAGTCTGTGCGACCGAACTCGAAGGCGACCAGGTTTTCCCACAGGTACCGGCGCAGCGCCGGCCATCGGGGGACGTTGGGCGTCTCGGCCCGCGCCCAGTAATGCGGGTTGAAGTGCACGTTCTCGATGCGACCGATGTCGGTGCACTGGTCCACGCGGATCCCCACTTTCAACGGGCATCCGAAGCAGTTCCGTATGTAGTGCAGCTCGTTGGGAAAGCTGCCGAAGTCGATCGCCTTGTAGGCGTTCACGAACGTGCAGTCGATGACGCTGCAGTGCATGCCGCGTCCCTGGATGGTCCACGGGTAGGGGATCGCATCGGGTACTCGCTGGTCGGGATAGTAGAACGTGATGCCCCGGACCGTGCTCGACGGCCGCATGTCCATGAGCGCGGGCCCGTTCTCATCGCCTCCGCCGGTGACGACCTCGAAGACCGTTCCCCGCGGCACCTGGGCGTGGTGCGGCGCCTCCCACGAGCCCGAGAGTGTGACGCCTTCCGGAATCGTGATCGGCTTGTCCAGCCTGTAGCGGCCCGGCGCCAGTTCAACCTTCTCGCCGGCCCGGGAGGCCGCGTTCAACCGGGCCTGCAGGGCCGCGGCGTCGGCCAACGGGTAGGGGGCGGCCGCCCGAAGGCCGGTCGAGGCGGTTGCCAGGGCGAGCACGAGGGTCACGCAGGCGGGTCTGTGCACGGTTGTTCCTCCACTACAATCGGACCACTGCAGTGCGCGTGTACGGTACGGGCAGGGCGTGCGGACGTCGAGGTCGTGACGGAGGTGCCGGTGATGATGCGAACCTGGTGGATTCTGGGAGCTGTCAACGGATTTGCGGCGGTGGCCTTGGGCGCCTTTGCCGCCCACGGCCTGAAGAACCGGCTGGATGAGCGGATGCTGACGGTCTTCGAGACGGGCGTCCGTTACCACATGTACCACGCCTTTGCCCTGCTGGCGGTGGCATGGGCCGCCTCCCGCGGACCCCGCTGGGCAGCGGATGCGGCAGGCGGATGCTTCCAGGCGGGGATCCTGCTTTTCTCGGGCAGCCTGTACGCCCTGGCGATCTCCGGCGTGACGAAGCTCGGAGTAATCACCCCGTTCGGCGGCCTCGCGTTCCTTGCCGGGTGGTCGTTTCTGGCCGTCGCTGGCCTCCGTGCGAAACTCAACCATATGTAGCACAGGTATTTACCTCAATTGGTCGAGTTTCCCTTGGCCCGCCTGCGATGAGCTAGTACGATGAGGGCAGAGGAGAGCCCTGCAGGGATGTGGGCCGGGGACCAGACAAGCTCCAGGAGGCGCTGGTAGAAACAAACCGGGAGGCTTGACGCCCATGCCGACGAAACTCCGTCTTCGGATTCACACCCAGCCGGACGATTTCACCTGTGGCCCCACCTGCCTCCACGCGCTCTACCAATACTACGGCGACCCCCTGCCCCTCGAAGCCGTCGTTGCCGAGGTTCCCCGCGTCCAGAACGGCGGCACGCTCTCCGTGTTTCTCGCCCTGCATGCCATGCGACGGGGCTACGGCGCGACGATCTACACCTACAACCTGAACCTGTTCGATCCGACCTGGTTCGACCCGGATGGCCCGGATCTCCGCGCCCGGATGCGGCTCCAGGCGCTTTTGAAGCCCGACGAGAAGCTCCGCCATGCGACCGAGGCGTACGTGGAATTCGTCGATCGAGGCGGGCAACTCCGGATGCAGGACCTGACCGCCGGCCTGATCGGGCGCTACATCCGGCAGGGGCAGCCGATGATCGCTGGTCTCAGCGCCACCTATCTGTACGGGTGCGCCCGCGAGAGCGAGGGCCCCACCTCGTGCGAGTACGATGATGCCGGGGGCATCCCGCAGGGGCATTTCGTCATTCTGAGCGGCTATGACCCGCGCGAGCGGGTGGTGACCGTGGTTGACCCGCAGTGCCCGAACCCGTTCGGCAACCGCCACGTGTACCACGTCAGCGTGGACCGCGCGATCTGTGCGATCCTGCTCGGGATCGTCACCTACGACGCCAAGCTGCTGGTACTTCACCCGCCAGGCGACCGGCACCCCGGCGACTCCGGCCCGCAGGGCAGCATGATGGTCGAAACTTCCGGCTGAAATTTGCACGTCCCGTCGACGCGCAGTATGTATAGTGATTGACACCGGGTGGCGTGCCTGCAACCCTCTCAGGTGCGGTCAACAGGCGCCACATGTCAGGTCCTCGTGGGCAGATGCCTCGACGCGTCGATACGCTTCCTCGATCGGCTCATTCCGCCGAAGCGCCAGCCGAGGGTGATTCCCCCTGCGACAGATGCCGCCATCCCCATGAGCGTGATGCGCGATGGGCGCCTTATGATCAGGATACGCGGCACAGGAAAGGTTCATGCCGACTCTGATCGTCCTCAACAACCCGAAGGAATGGCCGCTCGATGTCCCGGGAGTGGAAGTGGTCTCGGCCCGCTCGTACTTGACGGATCCGGAGTACAGCGAGTTGCGCGGCACCAAGGTCTTCAACCTGTGCCGCTCCTACCGCTACCAGACGCTCGGGTACTACGTCTCCCTCCTCGCCGAGGCCCGGGGGCACAAACCAATTCCGAACGTCACCACGATTCAGGATCTCAAGAGCCTCAGCATGGTCCGGTTCGTCTCGGACGAGCTCGATGAGCTGATCCAGAAGAGCCTTGCCCCGATTCATTCCGAGCGTTTCGTCCTGAGCAGCTACTTCGGACGCAACCTCGCGAAACGCTATGACCGGCTCAGTCTGCACCTGTTCAACCTGTTTCAATGCCCGCTGCTGCGGGCGCACTTCGTTTACAGCAAAAAATGGCAGCTGCAGAGCATCAGCCCGATCGCCGCGAGCGAAATCCCTGACGACCACCTCCCGTTCGCTACGCAGGTCGCCCGCGAGCACTTTGCCGGTCGCCGCCAGCCCGTGCGACGGCGCAGCGTCCCGCGGTACGACATGGCGATCCTCGCCGATCCCCACGAGAAGACGCCGCCTTCCAACGAACGCGCCCTCGGGCGTTTCGTGAAGGCTGCCGAGAGCCTCGGTTTCGGCGTCGAGATGATCACCAAGGACGACTACGGCAAGATCGCCGAGTTCGACGCGCTGTTCATCCGCGAGACCACCAACGTCAACCACCATACCTACCGCTTCGCGCGCCGGGCGGTCGCCGAGGGCCTCGTCGTCATCGACGATCCCGAATCGATCCTGAAGTGTGCCAACAAGGTCTACCTCGCGGAGCTCATGGACCATCACGAGGTGCCGACACCGCGGACGCTCGTCGTGCACCGGGACAATGTCGAGCGAATCCTGTCGGACCTCGGTTTCCCCTGCATTCTCAAGAAGCCGGACAGCTCGTTTTCGCAGGGGGTGGTCAAGGTCGACGACGAGGGGGAGCTCTCGCGTCACGTCGATCGCCTCCTGGAGCGATCGGACTTGATCATCGCGCAGGAGTTCCTGCCGACGCCATTCGACTGGCGTGTGGGCATCTTCGATCGCCAGCCGCTTTACGTCTGCAAGTACCACATGGCCCACAAGCATTGGCAGATCACGAACTGGGACTCGAACGGCAACGGACAGGACGGCCGCGTGGAGACCTTCCTCGTGGAAGAGGCGCCGCGTCAGGTCGTCCGTACCGCGCTGCGTGCCGCGAATTTGATTGGCGACGGCCTGTACGGCGTCGACCTGAAGCAGATGAACGGCAGCTGCCAGGTGATCGAGATCAACGACAACCCGAACATCGACGCCGGGTTCGAAGATGCCGCCCTCAAGGACCTCCTCTACACCAAGATCATGAGCGTTATCCTCCGTCGCCTGGAACGCCTGAAAGAAGGCAGCCGCCGCTGGTAGGTGCCGCGAATGACGGACGCTTTAAGAGCCGCCGGGCAGTTCCCGAGCAGTCCGTCGTGGGCGCCGGTTCACCGCGTCGCGTATCGGCTGGAACTCGATGACAGGGTCGATGCGGCTCTGGCGTTGACACGGCGACACAAGAGGCGGCAGTCTTATCGGTGGTACCTCCTTTGCGTCGTGGTTCTCGTTCTTATCCTCGTGGTGGCGTGGTTCACGGGAGACCTTCGTCGCACAGGTCATTCGCTCGCGCTGGCCTGCGTGGCGATGGCGTTGGCCATCTACGCCGGGTGCCGTACCCCGAGCCGCCGGAGTGTGAAACGCGTCCTCGAGGCGGAGGCCGAGATGACAGAATGGGCCGCGATCGAACTGAGCGAAGCGGGGATCACGGTCGCGTCACCGTCGGAGGTCGATCGTCAGAGTTGGGGGAAGCTGGCCGGCATCGAACGCACTCCCGAGCTGATTCTGCTGCGTATCTCCGAGACCATCGCAGAAGTGATTCCAATACGTTTCTTCACCACGGCGGAGGAAGCGGAGCAGTTCTGCAAGTACGCGGCGGCGCGCATCCCGCACCGAGGCCGGTGCAGAGAGTGCGGCTACGATCTCAAGGGTAACCTGAGCGGCTCGTGTCCGAAGTGCGGTCGGCGGTTCGACCCTGCTCCGCTGCAAACACCGCGTAGTGCCATGATAGCCCGGGTGGCGGAGGCACAGAACGACTCCTCCTGGGAAGCCGTGCATGTCGCCGAGTATGAGGCGCGCCGGGAGGATTTCATCCGCACCGCGATCTGGAAGCGATGCGGACGGGGGCGATGGTTGCTCTATGCCATCGGGAGTGCGATCGTCTTCGCGGTATTCATGTGGATCGGTTGGACCATGTACCAGGAGGGTCCTTCACGGGCGGTTCTGACGTGGATACTGACCGTCATCACGACCGCCCTGATCGTCCGCTCCATTCCGCGCTGGATCTGGCAGGATCTCGAGCCGGCCGTTGGGGATTACGTCGGGCTCATCCACGAGATCAGGCTGAGCGAAGCCGGCGTCACGATCCGGTCGGCTCTGCACGAGAATGCCGCAGGCTGGTCGCGATTCCGCAGCATCCATCGCGCCCATCATGCATTCTACCTGCGGCGGGGAGGGGATGTCGTCGACATGGTTCCCCTTCGGGCATTCGGCCGGCGCGCGGATGCCGAAGCGTTCTTCGACTTCGCGCGGGCTCAGTTATGCTCGTCCGCCGGCGCCGGCGAGTCAGTCATGAAGTGAGAACTTGAAGCTGCAAAAACAGGTGTATCGTGATCGTCGCGAACCCACCCCGGAGTACCGGGGCGGGCCACCCGACGTCATGCTTCTCCGTGCGGCGGCGGCCCTGCCAGAGCAGCGGGCGTGCGCGCGATCGATCGGCATCTCCGCGGTCCGAATCGGAAATCGAAAATCGACAATCAACAATCGATGCGGCAATCCCCGGTCCCCAAATGGGTGCGGCCACGGGACTGTACGTCATGTCCCGTGGCCGGCTGTGCGCGAATCGCTCGTACGAGCGGCATCCTGGCCGCGATTCGGCAGACGGCCCTCCCTCGCCGCCATATGGTCTGCGTGTTACTCGATCGCTTCCGCCTGGAGGACGGCGTTCAATTCGGTCGCCTCGCCGAGGCTCACGCTCACGTTCATGAGGGCTGCCTCGGCGTACCCGTTCTTGCTGAAGAGCACCTTGTACGTCCCGGCCAACAATCCCTTGACTTCGTAATTCCCGTCAGCGTCACTCAGCGTACTCGTCACCTGGTCGGTGCCGTTGTAGAGCGTGACCGTGGCGCCTTCCAGCGGTCCGTTCGCATCCGTCACGACGCCCGTGATGCTGCCGGCATCGAGGATGTTGATCAGCCGCATCGCCAGCGACGGCGCGAATTTGAAGTTCTTGATCTGGTCCGGCGTGTCGATCTTTCCGCCGGGGATCGGCTGGAAGGCCCGGCTCAGATCCACGTCCAGGATAAGAGTCGTGGCGTCGCCTTCCGGCACCTCGAACGTGAAGTGCAGTTTAATGCCGGTCTGCTCGCCGCTCGGGACCTTCAGATCGAACACGCGGTTGTTCTCGGGATCCTCATCGTCATCCAGCAGCGTAACCCGTCCGCCGCTGACGATCAGGCGCATCTGGTCGTATGTGCCGGCCGGAAGATTCGCGTCCGTCAGCAGGTCGGTTTTGCCGTTTCGGAGGTCGAGCAGGTTGAACTCCCTGCCTTCCGGATCTTCGAAGATCGTGATGAAGGGACGGTCCTCTTCATCCTCTCCCGCGGGCGCATCGGATGCAGCCGGGTCAGAGGGATCCGGCTCTTCCGCGGCTTGTTCCACCTTCCGGACCTCAACCCGCGTGATCGTGACCACCGCCTCGGCGAGCATCTCCACCGGGAACGGCTTGTCGGTGACGAGCACCTTCAGTGTGCCCTGTCCGCTCCCGGGGGCGGGGCCGGGCGTACAGGATGCCAGCAGACAGGCCGCGATGCCGCCCGCCAGGCACAGTCGCAACATGTATCGAAGACGCATGCAACTCCTCCACACGCCACGAGGTCACGCGTGACACACACGCGCAACCAGCTGACGGTCCCCTGACCGCCACGGGCCGTCAGCCCCTTTCGTTCAAGAGTGTACGATTCGTCTGAACTGTCGGGGCAAGCTAAAGCCGATTTTTCATCTGGTCGATGCAGGAGAACTGGGTAAACCTGCCGGGGTCCGAATATCCGCTTGACAAAAACCGCCCGCATGGAAGGATGCCGCGGATGCAAGAGCGCCGCCACGCGTCAGAGGGTCCGATTTTCCCGGGAGTCGGCATCGAACTCGAGTACATGATCGTCGATGCGCGCACCGGTGACGTGCGACCCATCGCCGACGAAGTCCTCCGCGCGGAGGCCCGCGAGATCACCTCCGATGTCTGCTTCGATGATATCTGCTGGTCGAACGAGCTCGTCCTGCACGTGATCGAACTCAAGACCAACGGCCCGGCCACCGTCTTGGAGGGGCTGACGACCGCGTTTCAGCAGCACGTGCATCGCATCAACGGGCTGCTCGCGCCGCTGAACGCCCGCCTCATGCCCACGGGGATGCACCCGTGGATGGATCCGCACCGCGAGAGCCGCCTCTGGCCGCACGACTACAGCCCGGTCTACGAAGCGTTCGATCGCATCTTCGGCTGCTCCGGCCACGGCTGGTCCAACCTCCAGAGCATGCACCTGAACCTGCCGTTCACCGGTGACGAGGCGTTCGGGCGTCTGCACGCGGCGATCCGGCTGGTCCTGCCGATCCTCCCCGCGCTGGCCGCCAGCTCGCCGATCATGGACGGGCGTGTCACCGGCCTTGCCGACAATCGCCTCGAGGTATACCGCACGAATTGCGCGAAGATCCCATCCCTCACCGGGAGGGTCATTCCGGAGCCCGTGTTCGGGACTGCGGAGTACAGGTCCCGCATACTCGAGCGGTGCTACCGCGATCTTGCCCCGTACGACCCCGAGGAGGTTCTGCGGGACGAATTCGTCAACGCCCGGGGTGCGATCGCCCGCTTCGTGCGGGACACGATTGAGATCCGCTTGATTGATGTCCAGGAGTGCCCGGCCGCCGACCTGGCCGTCGCGTCCGTCGTTGTTCGCCTGGTCGAAGCCCTGGTCCGGGAGCAGTGGTCGCCGCGGGAGGTGCAGCAGGCGTTCGACATTCCACCGCTGGAACGCATCCTGCTGAACACGATCCGCGACGGTCGCACGGCTGTCGTCCGAGACGAGCCTTACCTGCGGGCGCTCGGTTTTGCGGGTAAGGCCTGTACCGCCGGCGAACTGTGGACGGACCTCGCCGGCCGGCTGGCCTCCGCGCTGCCGGGGGAACGACAGCTCCGGACCGCCCTGGCACACATTCTGGATCGCGGCCCGCTGTCGGAGCGTATTGGTCGTGCCGTCGGTCCGTCCCCGTCCCGGGACCTCCTGCGGGAGATCTACGGTCAGCTCAGCGGTTGCCTCGCCGACGGCCGGCTCTTTGACGCCTGACCGCCCGACGTGCCACTCGCCACGGACCTCCACATCACGGCAACCCCGGCCCACATGAAATAGCGGCGCGTTTCGCGTATCCTCCTTCGGATTTTTGAGGGCCCGCATTCGCCTACGTGGAGCAGGAATGCCCAAACGCGAAGATCTCAGGCGTGTGATGATCATCAGCTCCGGACCGATCGTGATCGGCCAGGGCTGCGAGTTCGACTACTCCGGCACCCAGGCCTGCAAGGCGCTGCGCGAGGAGGGGATCAAGATCGTCCTCCTCAACAGCAATCCCGCCACGATCATGACGGACCCCGAGCTGGCGGACCGCACGTACATCGAGCCGATCACGCCGGAGACCATTGACAAGATCCTGGCCCGGGAACGGGAGCTCGGCACACCTGTGGACGCGCTCCTGCCGACGCTGGGCGGGCAGACGGGGCTCAACTGCGCGGTCGAGGCGGCGGACCATGGCATCCTGGACAGGCACGGGGTCGAGCTGATCGGCGCCAAGCGCGACGCCATCCACAAGGCCGAGGACCGTACCGAGTTCAAGAACGCCATGCTGAGGATCGGCATGGACCTGCCGCGGTCGGGCGTCGCCCATTCGTGGGAAGAGGCCCAGGAGATCGTGAAGGACATCAAGCTGCCCTGCGTGCTGCGCCCGGCGTACACCCTGGGCGGGACGGGCGGCGGCTTCGCCACGACGCCGGAGCAGTTCGAGACCATCTGCAAACGCGGGCTCGAGTACTCGCGCGTTCACGAGGTGCTCATCGAGGAGAGCTGCCTGGGCTGGAAGGAGTATGAGCTCGAGGTGATGCGCGACCGCGCCGACAACGTGGTCATCATCTGCTCGATCGAGAACTTCGACGCGATGGGCGTGCACACCGGCGACTCGATCACCGTCGCCCCCGCGCAGACGCTGACCGACAAGGAATACCAGCGGATGCGCGACGCCGCGATCAAGATCATCCGCGAGATCGGCGTCGAGACCGGCGGGTCGAACATCCAGTTCGCCGTGCACCCGGACACGGGGCGCATGATCGTGGTCGAGATGAACCCGCGGGTCAGCCGCAGCTCGGCCCTTGCGAGCAAGGCGACGGGATACCCCATCGCGCGGATCGCGGCCAAGCTCGCGATCGGCTACACGCTCGACGAGATCCCCAACGACATCACGAAGAAGACGCCCGCCAGCTTCGAGCCGACGATCGACTACTGCGTCGTGAAGATCCCGCGGTGGACGTTTGAGAAGTTTCCGGAGGCCAACGAAACGCTCACCACGCAGATGAAAAGCGTCGGCGAGGCGATGTCCATCGGACGCACCTTCAAGGAAGCGTTTCAGAAGGGCATCCGCTCGATGGAGATCAAGCGCTACGGCCTGGGCCTCGACGACAACGACGCGTGGCTCACGTCCCGACAGCGGGCTGGTGTGGGGCAGGCTGCACAATCGGGTATGGGACAGGCTTCAGAATTGAGTGTGGGACAGGCCTCACAGTTGAGTGTGGGACAGGCCTCACAGTTGAGTATGGGACAGGCCTCACAGTTGAATATGGGACAGGCCTCACAGTTGAATATGGGACAGGCTTCCAGCCTGTCAGACCGGCAGGATGCCGGTCCCACACCGGAGCCGATCAGGGCCGCCGCGAAACTGGCAGAGCCGCCGGCGGATACGAAGGAAGAGCACGCCTCCGGCTGGCCGATCCCCCTCGACGTCCTGCGCGACAAGCTCGGCAACCCCTGCCAGGGCCGCCCGTACTACATCCGCTACGCATTCAAGATGGGTTGGACCGTCGAGCAGATCTACGAGCTCACCAGGATTGACCCGTGGTTCCTCGAGAACATGAAGGAGCTGGTCGACTTCGAGCAGCAGTTGCTCGACGCTGCCACAGCGGTTCAGGCCTTGCGCGGCGGAGCGGGAGAGGGTGCGAGTGGGAGAGCGGGAGCAATCGCGTCGCTGCTTCGCCGCGCGAAGGAGTGGGGCTATTCGGACGTCCAGATCGGCAAGGCCTGGAATCTCAAGCCGGTCGAGGTGCGGCGGCTCCGGGAAATGCTCGGGATCAAGCCGGTCTACAAGCTCGTGGACACCTGCGCCGCGGAATTCGAGGCCGTCACGCCGTATTACTACTCATCCTACGAAGTCCCCTGCACGGTCCTCGAAGCTGCTGACTCATCACCTGGCACTCAGCACCGAAAGGAGCTGTCAGCTCTCAGCTCTCAGCCCTCAGCCGGAGGGCAGTCAGCACCCGGCACTCCCGACTCATCACTCATCGCCCATCACTCATCACTCTCTTCTCAGCACTCTGTGTTGGATGATGAAATCCGCGTCAGCGACAAACCGAAGGTGATCATCCTCGGCGGCGGACCGAACCGGATCGGGCAGGGCATCGAGTTCGACTACTGCTGCGTGCATGCGGTGATGGCGGCGCGGAAGCTTGGCTACGAGACCGTGATGGTCAACTCGAATCCGGAAACGGTTTCCACTGACTACGACACCAGCGACCTGCTCTTCTTCGAGCCGCTCACCCACGAGGATGTGCTGAACATCTGCGAGCGGCTGAATGGGAAGCCGCTCACAGAGGATCACCGGTTGGAAACCGGTGCCACACCTCCTGGTCACCGGTTACAAACCGGTGCCACAGAACAGCCGGGGCTGCTCAAGGGTGTCATCGTCCAGTTCGGCGGGCAGACGCCACTGAACCTGGCCATGCCGCTGAAGAACGCGGGCGTGCCGATCCTGGGGACGTCGCCTGAGAGCATCGACCTGGCCGAAGACCGGGACGAGTTCGCGAAGGTCCTCAAGGAGCTCGGGCTGCGCCAGCCGGAGAACGGGATCGCATTCGACCTGAAGGGCGCGGTCGAGGTTGCCCGTCGGATCGGCTACCCCGTGCTCGTGCGCCCGTCCTACGTGCTCGGCGGGCGAGCCATGGAGAAGTGCCACATCGAGGAAGACCTCGTCCGCTACATGGAGAAGGCCGTGCAGGCCACCGACCGGGCCGCGATGGTGGACAAGGCGCACCCGGTGCTCATCGACCGCTTCCTGAGCGAGGCGACCGAGGTCGACGTGGACTGCATCAGCGACGGCACGCGGACGGTGGTCTGCGGCGTCATGGAACACATCGAGGAGGCCGGCATCCACAGCGGCGACAGCGCCTGCGCCCTCCCACCGTACAGCCTGCCGCCGATCGTGATCGATGAGATCAA
>CAZJTF010000003.1:19726-60398 GCA_964548565.1 uncultured Planctomycetales bacterium
ACGAAGCCTTCGAGGCGGAGATGCTGGCCGCGCGACTGGACGTGCGCGGCCTGATGAACGTGCAGTTCGCGGTGAAGGACGGGCTGGTCTATGTGCTCGAGGTAAACCCGCGTGCGTCGCGCACCGTGCCCTTCGTCAGCAAAGCGACAGGCATCCCCTGGGCAAAGATGGCCACCGAGGTGATGCTCGGCAAGTCGCTCGACCTGGCCATGAGCCAGTACGGCATCACGGACGCGCCGTGGCCTCGGTACGTCTCCGTGAAGGAGGCGGTCTTCCCGTTCAACAAGTTCCCGGAGGTCGACTGCATCCTCGGGCCCGAGATGCGAAGCACGGGCGAGGTCATGGGGATCGATCAGTCGTTCCCGCTGGCATTCGCGAAGGCCGAGATGGCCGCCGGCACGAGCCTGCCGACGGGCGGCACGATCCTGGTGAGCGTGAACGACCACGACAAGGCGCTCATCGTGCCCATCGCACGCCAGTTTCACCGGATGGGCTTCAAGATCATTTCGACGCTCCGAACGCGGGATGCCCTGCTCAGCGCCGGCGTGCCGGCCACCCTGGTTTCTAAGAAGCAGGACCCGGACGGGCCGTACCTCATCGACCTGATCAACGAAGGCAAGGTCAACCTCCTCATCAACACGCCGATCTACTGGGGCAGCTCGGCGGTGGAAAGCCGGATTCGCGCCGCCGCGGTCGCTCACAATATCCCGCTGGTGACGACGATCACGGGGGCCCGGGCGGCCGTGCAGGCGATCCGCGCCCTCCGCGCCGGGGAGTGGGGCGTGCGGGCGATCCAGGATTACCACTTGGACCTGCTGGGGTAGCGGGCAGATTCTCGATTGTCGATTTCTGATCTCCAATTTCAGTACCCGCGCTCCAACGGCTACCCGGGCAAACCATGACCGCAGGTCGGGGCAGAAGGCGAAAACCGTGAACGCGCAAAAAATCGCCGGAGTGGGGGGCCGCCTCAGCGGACCCCACCCCGGCGAAGACGCGGGAGGAAAGAAAACGACACGGAGGTTAATGTTCGTGTCAGTACCCTCTTATACGGTGGGGACTCTCGCGGGTTCACAGCTTTTTCGGACGGATCGCTGACATCCGGCGGGGGAATGCGAAAAGGCGGGGGAGATCGCCGCGCTTGCCAGTGCTGCTTGACAATCATCAGAGCTGCCGCAGAAGCGTCGAGTGAACCGTGCAGGAGCCGGAGGCGGACCTCCTCTCCGAGATCCAGCGGCACCAGAGCTCCTACGAACGCACGCCGGGCGCGGGGCAGGCGTTCCAGCGGTCCCGCAGGCGCAGGGCCCACATCGGGATGTGCCGTCGTGCCCAGAGGGTCGCGATGTCGCGATCCTCGGGTGCGATGCGCCGGGCCAGCCGCAGCAGGCGCCCGTATCCGCGCCCCCTGCGGTGCCAGTATGCGTCCTTGACGGTCTGCAGCACGGGATCGCGCATGTACTGGCGGACGCTCTCCTCCGGTAGTGCTGCGAACGCCTCAGGCAATCGCCGGCGGAACTTCTCCTGCGCCAGCCAGTGAAAGTACGTCATGTTGGTGCGGTTGCGCGTCAGGTTGCCGGCGTGCTGCCGGATCTGGTAGAGCGGTTCGGGCAGGTAGACGAAATCGCAATACACCGAGGCCGTCAGCGACATCCCGAAGTCCTCGGTGCCGAACAACTCGGGGTCGTAATTGCCGAGTTCGAGAATGAGCGAGCGGTCCATCATCGTCGACGCGCCGCATACTGGATTGGTCTCGAAAATGACGCGCGTGCAGCGCCCGACCGCCTGCTCGGCACCGGTGCGGATTCGGCCGGGGCGATCGCCGTCCGTCCGGAAGACCCGCGAGCCGGTGTGGACAAGCGTGTACGGCTCGCTCCGCTCCAGAACCGCGAGTTGCCGCTCATGCTTGGTCGGCTCGACCAGGTCGTCCGCATCGGCAAATGCGATGTAGTCACCCCGGGCCTCCAATACGCCGGCGTGCCGGGCGGCACCCGGTCCGCGCCCCGGGTTCCGCAGCATACGCACGGTGGGGCCAAACGCGCGGGCGATGTCGACGCTGCGATCGGTGCTGCCGTCGTCGATCACCAGGACTTCAAGCGGGGGAGCCGTCTGCCGCAACACCGAGTCGAGCGCCTCTGCGAGTGTCGCCTCGGCGTTCAGACAGGGGACGATCACGGTGACAGGCGATCGCGAGACGCTCACGATTGCACTCCCATCGGCGCCGGTGTGGCGGGTTGGGCCACCGCAGGCGGCGTCGCCGCGCGATGTACGACGTGCCATGTCCGCGGCTGGTGCACAGGACCGTCGGTGCGCCCGTCCGGGACGACATGGATGCGGTATGCGCGGTCGTGCCAGTCGTGCTCGGGAAGACCCTTCTCGTCCGCCACGGCCACCCCGATCTGGTAGACGCCCTCGCCCAGCGCAAGCTTCGGCAGTTCGACAGCCACCGTGCCGCAGCCCGGGCATCGCGGCAGACGCAGCCCGTCCCGGAGCGATTCGAACTGGTAGAACAATCCGGCCCCGAACATGTGTACGGAGACGGCGAAGTTGAGATTGTCGATGCCGCCGCTCTGCGGATCGATGGCGTAGTCAATTTCGAGGCGGATGGGCTCTCCGGACGTCAGCGTCCGTGCGGGCTGGCCGTGCCCGTCGAGCACACGCACGCCTGTGATGGAGGCCGCCCCGGGCCGGTGCGCCCGTCCACCGATGTGCGAGTTCTCGATCCCGGCGGGGTTCGCGTCCTCGAGCTCGCTCACCAGGCGGCTGTACTCCTCGATTGCCTTGTCCGGCGAACCCTCGCATCGCACCATTCCGTGATCGAGCAGCACGACGCGGTCGCAGAACCGCTTGATGGACGCCAGGTTGTGCGAGACGAAAAGGATCGATGTCCCGCGCCTCAGGAACGACCGCATCGTGTCCATGCAGCGAGCCTTGAAGGCGACGTCGCCGACGCTGAGCACCTCGTCAATCAGCAGAACGTCGGGCTCCATGTGGGCGGCCACCGAGAAACCCAGCCGCACATACATTCCGGACGAGTAGCGTTTCACCGGCATGTCGAGGAAGTCGCCGATCCCGGCAAAATCGACGATGCGGTCGAACTTGGACTGGATCTCCCGGCGCGTCATCCCGAGGATCGCGCCGTTCACGAAAATGTTCTCACGTCCCGTCAGATCACCGTGGAATCCCGCGCCGACTTCGATCAGTCCGCTCAGTCGTCCGTTCACGCGGACCATGCCACGATCGGGACGCAGCACGCGCGAGAGGATCTTGAGCAGGGTGCTTTTGCCGGCGCCGTTCGGGCCAATGACACCGACTGCTTCGCCGCGCCGCACCCGAAGGCTGACGTCGCGCAGGGCCCAGAATGCGTCATCGTGTTTCGATCGGGGTGAGAACAGCGCACGCGCCTGCCGGGCAATGCACTCCCAGAGCAGGCTGTCCGCGCCGCCCTTGCGGAAGCGCTTCCAAATCGCGTTGACCTCGATGGCGTGCCTCTGCGACGTCATGCGTCCTCCGCCGGAATCGCTGCTATCCCGAACACATTACGCGCGGCGATCGATCGGCGCCCGAAGAGCCGGCGCGTCCACGGCGAGCGGAGGCAGCCCTCGTCTTTGTAGCCGGCGTGGGCGTGCACGGCGAAGGTGCGGACGTTCGCCAGCCCCGCCTGTCGAAGCAGCCCCGCCAGGTGCACAGGATCCATGCAGTTGATATGCCCGGGTTCGTGGCGGTAGAAGGCCGGCGGCTCGTGCCGTAGGCCCTGCACGTACCAGCGGTCGAGCGCCCGCACGTATCCGGTTAACAGTCGGTCCGGCAGCCACGCCAAAGGCACGAGCAGCGCGAGCAACTTGCGCCGGTCGGGCTCGAACCAGTAGTAATAGCGTCCCGGCGACGTCTGGATCACAACCGTCCCGCCCGCGCGCACGACACGCCGCAAACCGCGCAGAACCTCCGCCAGCGCCGCATCGTCGAGATGCTCGAAAATGTCACACGCGACCGCCGCATCGAAGAACCCCGACTCGAACCGCTCACCCAGGCGGCGAATGTCACCCTGCTCCAGGTGAACCCGTGCCGCCAGACCGAGGGACTCCGCGAGTTCACGTCCCTTCGCGATCATGCCGTCGAGGATGTCGATTCCCCAGGTCTCGTGGCCGCTTCGAGCGAACTCGATCGCGTGGCAGCCGGTCGCGCAGCCGACGTCCAGGATCCGCCGCGGGCGGCCGTCATCGATGAATCGGGCGATGCAGTCGTGAGTGAGCGTCCAGTGATTCTCGTGCCCCGCCAGGCGCTCAGCGTATGGACGCAGCTGGTTTTCGATATAGGGCACCTTCTCGGCGAGGACTTCGTATGCCTCCCGGTAGTGCCCGGCCCCCAGAAGCGCTCCTACCTGGCGGGACCAGCTCCGCGGATGGGCAGCATCGACGAATTCCGCCGGATCGACGGGATTCGTTCCGCTCCGGGGTTGTTCGAGCACCACCGTCATGCATCCCACCTCGTGATCAGATACGTTCGGCAAACCGCCCCTCCAGCGCGCGATACATGCCCCACCCGCTGGCGGTCAGCGCCACCCCCACGAGCAGTGCCCCAAAGAATGGCACTGCATCGGGTGCGTGGCCATCGAGCACGGCCGCTCTGCAGGCGGTAATGATCGGCACCATCGGATTGAGCGTCGTGAGCAGCCGCAGGAGACCGGATCCATCCGCCGGCAGCGGATACAGCACATTGGTCAGGAACATCCACATCTGAATTCCGATGCCGAATACGTACTTCACGTCGCGGTACCAGAGGTTCGCGAGAGCCAGCCACAGCCCGAGCCCGGTCATCAGCAGAATCTGAGCGAAAACGACGATCGGCAGCAGCAGAAGTGCGGCCGATGGCTGAAACGTGAACCTGCCGGTCAGCTGGTACCACGCTACGAGCCCGACGAGCACGATCGAGGCAATGCAGAAATCGAAAAACGCACTCGCGATAGACGTCAGCGGCAAAACCTGCTGCGGGAAATACACCTTGGTGACCAGGTCGCGGTGCGAGGCGAGACTCTGCACGCACCCCGTCAGCCCGGCAGTAAAAAACGTCCATGGCAGCACACCCAGATACACGAACAGCGGGTAAGGCACGCGGAGCTCCTGGATGGCGCCGACCGAGACTGCCTGGGTGAAGACGAACGTGAACAGCAGCATCAGGCCGAGCGGCTGCAGCAGCGCCCACGACACACCGAGGACGGAGTGCCGATACCGCACGAGGATCTCGCGCCGGATCAGTTGCCACAGCAGGTCGCGATAGCTCCAGAATTCGCCCACGTGTCCTCCGCTCCCTGACGGTTACGATTCGATTTGCGTTCCAGCGTGTCGCTCACGATCGCACTCAGTTTCTCGATCCGGTGTCGCCACGCGTGCTCGCGCATGCCGTTGGACCTCTCGCGCCGGGAGGATTCGTCGTTGTGACGCATCGCCCGCCCGCACGCGACGGCCATGCCGGTCGCCTCGTCGGCCAGCCAGACGGAGCCCGGCACCGGGCGCACGGATGGAATCGACGTGCTCACGACCGGCACGCCCGCAGCCAGGTACTCGTACAGCTTGATCGGGTTGGCATGGTGCGCGAGCGGCGTGTGGCGGAACGGGATCAGACCCACGTCGAAGGAGCGCAGGTAGCGCGGCAGTTCCGCGTGTGGTCGCGGGCCGAGCCAGTGCACGTTGGCCAGGCTGCTGCAGGGTCCGCGGCCGCTCAGCTCCGGCCCGATCAGCACGATCGATGCGTCGCGGCGCAGCTGTGCGAGCTCCGCGAGCAAGTCCAGGTCCACCCATTCGCCAATGATGCCGACGAACCCCAGGATCGGGCGCGGCAGCCCGGCCAGGTCGGACGGCTGCGGCAGCTGTTCGCGCACCGCCCGGGACAGATGCGCGTGATCGACGCCGTGCTCGACAAGATGAACGTTCGTGTGCCCTGAACTGTGCGCCTCATACAGCGGCGGGGAGGTGGTGATGACCACGTCGCTCCTGGCGAGCAGTTCGCGTTCGCGCTGCTCCGTGACCGCCCGGTCGTAACCGGGGAACGCGCCGAACGCATCCACGCAGTAGTACAGCACGAGTTCCTCGTCGAACGCGCCGATAAGGTCGCCCACATCCGGTGCGAAGCTCCAGATCTGCGTCGGCCCGGTCATCGAGCGACGAACCTTGTCGATGGCATGACGCACGAGTTCGGTGTTCAGTCGCCGTGCGTTCCGTGAACCCGGCAGTGGAAGCTGCGCCGGTGTGATGACGGTGATCGTGTCAGCGACCCGGCGGGGGCCCTGCCGGATCTGCCGGAGCTTGGAACAGATGGTGCGCAGATCGGCCAGGTCCGCGCTGGGCCGCCGGGATGCATGCCAGTTGACCCAGATGATGTGATTGCACGCCGAGAGGTGCCGCATCACGTGATGCTTGCTTGTCGGATGGTAATCCCATCCGCTCGCAAAGCAGATGATGGTCTTGCCGCTGATCACGTTCGCTCCTCACAACACTACGCCGCCGTCAGGAGACGCTCGATCCTTTCCAATGCGGCATCCGCCCGGTAATGGGCGTCCACGAAAGCACGTCCGGCCGCTCCGATGCGGCCCGCGCGAGCCCGATCGTTCAGGAGATCGATAACGGCGTTCGCGAACGCCGCCGGTTCGTCACCCACAAGCAGTTCCTCGCCGGCTCGGGCGCCGACGCCTTCCGCCACGCAGGACGTCACAACGCACGGACGCCCTGCGGCCATGGCGGCCAGCACCTTCGTCTGCACGCCGCGCGCGAGCCGGAGCGGCGCGATGCTCACCCGCATCTGCCGCAGGTACGGCTCAACGGCCGGAACCGTGCCGGTGACATGGATGGCCTCGCCATCGTGCAGACGCTGGACCCGGCGCGCCGGCGAGCGCCCGACGATCAGCCAGCGCGCGTCGGGGCGGCACTGGCGGATCCGCGGCCACATCGATTCCGCGAACCAGGTGGCCGCCTCGATGTTCGGCGCGTAGTCCATCGCGCCGATGAGCCCGACTACCGGCTCGTCCGGCAATTCGGTGTCGGCGCCGGCCGGAAGCTCGATGCCGGCGCCGGTTTCGATCACGTGCACGCGATTCCGGAGGGCGGAGCTGCCGAGCAGATCCGCCTCCCGGGCGTTCACGAGAATGCTGGCGTCAAACCGCTTGATCCAATCCCTTTCGCACCGCTCGAGGCGTACGGCTTCCGTGCGGTAGACCCAGCCCATGGGCGAGCGGCACTCCTCCCCGAGCGCCGCCCACTTACGACTGTCGAGATCCACGAGATCCAGGACCCGGCGCGCCGCCGGCACGCGCAGCGCCAGGGGCGCCATGCTGGAAGACGAGGCAAGCACGGCGTCAAAGGCAACCGTCTCGGCCCAGTCTGTCACTGTGCGGGTCAGATGTGGCGAGGAGAAGTAACCTTCCGTCGCGGTCCGCCCGGTGAGCTGAGCGACACCGGCGCGTCCCGCCGCCAGTATGGGCCGAAGCGGCACCGCCTCGAATCCGCGGCAAAGCGTTCGGCATTCAGCGAGGCTCCGCTCCGCGGCATCGCGATGCGGACCTGCGGGCATTTCCTCGATGAAGCCGGCACACCAGACATTGTGACGTGCCGCGAGCCAGCGCAGCTCTACCGCGGATCGCAGTTTGACGCCGCGATCCGGCGGGCAGGGCAGGCGGTGGATGAGGAACAGGAGGTTCATGAAAGCTATCAGCTCTCAGCTATCAGCTGTCAGCCAAAGGGTTCTCGGTTCTCAGCACTCAGCGCTCTGTACTCATCACTCATGACTCATCGCTTATCCCGGGATTGATTTCGCCAACCATGCGCCCAGCGGGCGCGTCACTGCGAGCGGGAGTCGCGGCCACACACGGCGCGCGAGCTCCAGGCGAGGATTTCCCGGGTGCAGGTCCGGCGCCCGGCCGCCTTTCGGGACAACGTACTGGTACTGCAGCGGTGTCGGCTCGAATCCCTGGAATCGCTTGAAGTTGTACGCGCCGCTGTTGTCGATGCGGCTCCGCCCGAAGTCGAAATCGCGGCATCCCAGGTCCACGCCGCGCTCCATCAGCGACATGTACAGGAAGTTGTTCGGGTGACAGCGCTCGTACCGGTCGTCACAACCTGCGAAGTAAGGCATCAACGTGCCGCGATAGATGAAGCTGACCAGCCCCGCGATGATGCGTCCCTTGAGCCGGACTACCTGTACCAGGTGCGCGGCCTGCGTTCCGTCAGGGGCCAGGCAATCGGCGGGCGCCGCGGGCGTCTGCTCCAGCAGGAGCTGGAAGAATCGCCGCGGGTAATTCAGCGACGACAGCCGCCGCATGTTGCGGCTGTAGAGCCCCCAGACCTCGTCGAGCTGCCTGTCATCAAACTGCACTTCGAGTCCGAAGCGATCACGGGCGGTCCGTGCGGCGGCCCGGGCCTTGCGGGGCATCTGCGAGAGGACGTCCTCCGTGCGCGACGGGAGCTGCTTGCGGAAGGTGACGTACCTTTCCAGGATCGGCAGTTGCGGCCAGCGAGCCTGTGCTGATCGGATATCGATCCACTGGGCGTCACAACGTTCAGCAAGTGCGCGGGCACCATCGAGCAGGGTCTCATAGGTCCGCCCGTCATCCGCCAGCGCCCCTCCGTAGACGGCGTAGGGCACACTGACGAGAAGCGTTCCGGCCAGGCGGCTCGCAATCTTGAACAGCGGAAGCACGCCCACGATTCGCCCGCCACGATACGCCGCCAGGTAGCAGGGGGGATGCTCGAACGCGCTGCTCACCGCGTTACGCCAGGCAAGGGTGTGGAACAGCGTGCCGTGAGGGTGCGCGGCCACGCAGGCGTCCCACGCCTGGGCGTCGCACTGCTGCAATTCGCTCACGATGACCTGTTCCCGCACGACACGTCCCCTTTACGGCTCGATCTGCTCGTGGTGGTGGCTGTCGGATCCGGCGAGCCCCTCGTCACGGGAGCCGGCCAGGATGCAGCCGAGGATCGGGACGTGGTTGGCCTGCAGCATCTTTACCGAACGACGGACGACCGGTTCGGGCGTGCTGTGCATGCGGATGACGATGAGGACGGAGTGGCACAGCGGAGCGATGAGCCCGATATCGGCGACCGTACTGACGGGTGGACAGTCGATCAGGTTGTGGTGGAACCGCTCATTCATTTCCCGGAAGAGTGCGGCCGCACGCGGACCCGCCAGCAGTTCACTCGGCGACGCGCCATGGGGATTGCCTGCGGGAACCAGGTACAGGTTGCCGCGGACGAGCGACAGGCAAACGTCGGCCAGGCCGCGTTCGCCACGCAGCACCTCCGCAACCCCCGGACGGTCAGCGACGTGGAAGAGCCGACTGAGACCGCGCTGCCGCAAGTCGAGATCGATCATCCCCACGCGCAGGTGGCGTAGCTCTGCGAGGCTGAAGCCGAGATTCGCGACCGTGACAGTCTTTCCCTCACCCGGCAGGCTCGATGTCACCGCGACGCAGCGCGCGTGCCCGGCGGGGTTACTGGTCATTAGACGCGTCCGCAACGAACGGTAACGTTCCGCGATGTGGGATGTCGCATCGCGAATGACCACCACACGTTCATCCACCACATCGCCCGTGAGCGGCGCCGCGTGTGCCAGCAACGTGCGCGGCAGGGGCGGGGCCTCCACGATCGCATCCGCGAGCAGATCGGCGCCGTCCTGCGCCGGGTGGAGGCGCCCGGAGACATCCTCCGCATGCGCGCGCTGCGTGCGTTCGTGTTCTGCCCGCTTCAGCGCGTCTGCGATACGTCCCATGTCGTCTACGTCCGAATGTGACTCACGTCTTCAGAACACTTGCGGCCCATGCCACCAGCCCGCTGTACAAGGCCGGCTTCTCGATGCTGGCATACGCAACGCACGCGATCCCGAGCACCAGCGCGGCCTGCGCGCCCGCGAGGACTGGCAGCAGGCGCCGCCGACTCATCCGGCCCACGGGCCGCCCCGCGCGAATCTCGCCGATGACCTCGAGTACCGGGACGCCGAGCGACTGCCGAACGCGTTCGGGGTCGCGGAACGAGCGATCAAAGACCTCACGGAGGAAGACGGCGGCCGCTGCGAGGGCGAGGCCGACTGCCGCGCTGAGCAGGAAGACGCCGAGCACCGTCGGCGAATTCGGCTTCGCCGGGCGTCTGGCGTCTTCCATCGTGGCGAACTGGATCCCGCGTGCCTCCGCTTCCGCGGCCAGCACACGCGAAATCGCCTCGACATGCCCCTCCCAGACATTCAGGTCGGACTTCGCGCTCTGAAGCTCCTGCTGCTGGATCAGGAACGTCTGGCGGCGTTCGAACAGCTTGCCCTTCTCTTCCTCCAGCCGCGCCATTTCCGCCTTGTGCCTGACCTCGTCGCGCCCGATCTGCGCCAGCACGTCCGTGAGCGATGTGACTTCGATCTGCACGCGCCGGCGCTCGGCCTCGAGCGGTGATGCTGAGGGTGGATCACCCGGGAGAGGGGCAGGCAAGGGGACGCGTGCCGTCGCTTCGGGTTCGCGCTCCAGGTCGCCGCGGAGCCGCTCGATTTTCTGACGCAACCCGATGACGGTCGGATGATTGTCGGTCATCTTCCGCAGCGAGCGGGCATCGGCGATCTCTGCTTCGACGCGATCGATCTCCTGCTGGATGCGCTGGCGCCGCGGGTTGGGGACAAAGACCTGGGCGTCGACAGCCGGGCGTGTTGTCGGCAAAGCAGAAGCACTATCCAACTGCCGGAGATACTCCTGTGCGCCTTCGAGTCGCGAGGATGTCTCGAATCGCCGCCGCGCGAGTTCCTCCAGCGCCAGACCGCGGGTCATCAATCGCTGGTCGAGCACACCGGGATCCGCGGGGTCGACGCCGGGATGCTGCACGAGGGTCTGGAGCAGTTCCGCTTCCATGCGGGCGACGCGCTCCTTGCGCCCGGCGGCTTCCTGGCCGAAGAATTCGTGGCTTTTCGTCAGGATCTCGCTGATCCGCTGCCGCATCCGGCTGATGTAGTTGTCCTTGAGGCGTGTCATGAGGCGGACACCGAGTTCCGGGTCGTCGCCACTGTATTTGACCTCGATCAGGTCGAGAAACGTGCTCTTCTCCATCAGGTTGACGGAGATCTGCCGACTGATCCGGCTGACGAGCGCCTGCCGCCGTGATCGGGCCTCCGGCGAGAGCGCTGCTGCGTCTGTGCCGGGCGGCAAACCGCCGACACCGAGGTCATCCACGGCCTGGAGAATCGCGTTGTAGCCCGCCAGGTCGATGGTCAGCGAACGGCGCAGCGTCTCGAATGAATAAGGGGAGTTGGCGCTCACGAGTTTCGTGATCACCACGTCGTCCCGCCGCTCGAACAGCGTGCTGAGGTTGTACTGACGCGGCAGGAAGAGGCTCACTGTGAGCGTCAGCATCACGCCCGTGAGCAGGCAGAACGTGAACAGCCAGCGTCGCTCTCCCAGGATGGCGAGCACGCGGGCGACCACCTGCTGGAGGTCACTCGCGGTGGAGTCGTCCGCGGCGCCCGGCCCACGGCCCAGGATGACGGGTCCCGTCTGCGTACTCATGGCGATTTTGCCGTCCCGTACGGATTGACCGTCGACGGAGACAGGCGCAGGTACGTCTGTCCCGTGCTGCGGTCCTGGTAGTAGTCGGTGGCCGCGATGAACGTCGCCGGCGTGCTGTACGCGCTGGCGGCCGACGAGAACGGGAAGAGCACCTCCTGCAAAGCGAGGCCGGCCCACGCCAGCGGTGTCGGCGGGACGTACACAATGTCACCCTCCTGGAGCAGGAAGTTGTCCCGCGTATCTCCGGTCTGCATGATCTGGTCGACGTCGACGACCAGTTCCTTTCGACCTTCGGGGTCCGCGCTGGGGCGGATCACCTTGACCATCGCGCCCCAGGCGGCCCGGTTGGGCTGGGCCTGCGCGAGTACGTCAAGCACGGTGTCTCGCCCGGTGAATGGAAGGGCGCCTGTCCGCGTGACCATCCCGAACACGTAGATCTTTTGACTCTCGAAGGAGACGACCCGGACGCTGACGCTCGGCGTCTCGTAGTAATGGGCGAGCGACTCCTCGATGCGTGCCGCCAGTTCGCGCGGGGTCAGACCCGCGGCCTGGACCTCGCCGATGAGCCGAAGTGTCAGCTTGCCATCGCTGCGGATCGGCTGAACGTCTCCATCAAGCTCGGGGGCAGTGGGCGAGCTGATTCCCACCACGTCAGGGGGCTGGAGCCTGTATGTGCCGGCGGCGAGTTCGCGTTGATCGCCCTGGAGGAAGCCCTTCAGGTTCTCGTAACGGGGCGCGCAGCCGGTGAACGCGATGGCTGCGATGACGGCCAGGGCCAGGCAGGCGTTCGTGGGTGTGAATGCTGCACGTGTGTGCATGACTCGTCCCTGAGCTTCGACAGGCTCCCGCTTCCGTGCGGGATGACCGGTAGAGGCTTCCCGGTCGGTTCATCGGAAGTCTTTTGGAGCGGTTCAACTTAATTGCCGCTTTTTTCCGGTCCTTGGTGCGGATCTCAAGGGAGGGGGCATCAGGTCCGATAGAAGCCGGTGAAACACTGGTCCGGCGGGGCGTCCGATAAATGGTCCTCCCGGTTCCTCCGACGCAGGAGTCCACGGATGTACTGCACGCATTTCGGGCTGCACCGGCTGCCGTTCAACAACACACCCGATCCGACGTTCTACTACAGCACGCCGGACCACGAAGAGGCTCTCGCCACTCTGCAGTATGCCGCCCAGCAGCGGAAGGGATTTGTGCTGGTGACCGGTGAAGTCGGGGCCGGCAAGACGCTCATCGGGCGTATGTTTCTGCGGCAGACGGACGCGACCGCCCGCACGGCCATCCTCACCAACACGCATCTCAACGGGCGGCAACTCCTGGGGGCCTTGTGCTCGGAATTCGGGATCGAGACGGATCCGCGGCAGGGCAACCCCGAACTTGTGCAGAAGCTGCAGGATTACCTGCTCGAACAGTTCGCGCAGGACCGGTGCGTCGTTGTGCTCGTCGACGAAGCGCAGAACATGCCGGACGAGGCGTTTGAGGAGCTTCGGATGCTTGGCAACCTGGAGGCGGACGATGCCAAGCTGCTGCAGGTCTGCATTCTGGGCCAGCCGGAGCTGCGCGAACGGTTCGGTCAGGCCGGCATGCGTCAGCTCGAGCAGCGCCTGTTCCGGCGCTTTCACCTGCCGGCGCTCTCGCGCGAGCAGACGGCCGAGTACATCCGCCATCGCCTGGGTGTCGCCGGCGGGCAGGAGGATCTCTTCACGCCCGAGGCGATCGACAGCATCCATGCTGCGGCGCGGGGTATCCCCCGGACCATCAATCAGATTTGCGATAACGCCATGCTGAGCGCGTACGGGCAGGATCTGGCCACGATCGATGCTACGCTCGTGGAGCAGGTGCGGGAGCGGGAAGGTGCCGCGGGCGATTGCGAACAGCGCGGCTGCGCGCCGGAACCCGGTGGTGCCTATCCCATCCACCCCTCGCCAACCGCGGGACTGGCGGAGCTCGCGACCGAGGAGGCCAGACGCATGAACGCGCACATCTCCTCGATGGAAAGACACAACCTTGTCGAGCGCAGCGAGATCGAGCGGATCGTCACGCGTCAGAACGAACTGCAGAAGATCGTTGGCGGGGCGACCACACGCTGGCTTGCCGCCCAGGAGAAGCTCCAGTCCTATCGCAACGAGATCCAGTCCGGGATCGCTGAGGCGATCGCCTGCGCGTCGCGCACCCAGCAGCAACTCGACGAGCTTGCCCGCACGACGGCCTCGGCCGAGGAGATCGAAGAGATCCGCGCGATGCATCTGCGCGAAACGGAGCGCGTGCTGGCGCTCGTCGAGCAGCAGCGGGCGGAAATCGTCGACCTCCGGCAGCAGGCGGAGAAATGTTGGGGTGAGACGCTTCATCGGATCGAAGCGCTCGCCGGTACCGCCGCCACCCGCGACGCGCTGCAGAAAGTCGCGTTCGAGCAGCAGGAGTCGATCGGCGCGCTGACGGCAGACCTCCTCGAACGGCTGGCGCAGTGCGATGCGGCAGTGCGCCGCGATCTCGCATCACGCGGGGAGGTGGAGGATGTGCGCCTCGCGCTGCAGTCGCAGGCGGCGGATCTCCTCGAGCGAGTGAGCCAGTTTGACACCACATTGCGCCAGGATCTTGCGTCGCGCAGAGAAGTAGAAGACGTGCGCCTCGCGCTGCAGTCGCAGGCGGCGGACCTCCTTGAGCGAGTGAGCCAGTCTGACGCCACATTGCGTCAGGATCTTGCCTCGCGCAGAGAAGTAGAGGACGCGCGCCTCGCGCTGCAGTCGCAGGCGCGAGACCTCCTCGAAAGGCTGGCGCAATCCGATGCGGCATTGCGCCGAGACCTGGCGCCTCAAGGAGAAGTGGTGGAGGTGCGGCTCGCGCTGCAGGCCCAGGCGGACGGACTTGGCGAACAGATCGGGGCGCTGGCCGGCGAAATCGCGCAAACATCGTCACGCCTGGAGGACGCCCGCCAGGTGCTGGAGAGGCTGTCCACCTCCACGGCGACAAGAACGGAGATCTGCGAGCTTCAGACGCGAGTGGAGGCAGAGCTGGAGAAGCTCCGCGAAGAGAGTGCCGGCCACGGCGCCCTCGCGCAGCGTCATGCCGATCATCTCAACGCGCTTGTCGCGCAAGTGGGCTCCGCCGCCACGCATGTCGGAGAAATGCAACGGGAGATCAGCGCGCTTGCCGCCGCTGCCGCGACAGAGGATCAGCTTTCCGAATTGCAGTGCCGGCAGGACGAAGAACTCGGCGCGATGCTGGCCAGGATGGCCGAAGATGGTGAGCTGGCTCGAAAGAAATACGAAGGCGTTCTCGATGAGTGCCGGCGGATCAGGGAGGAGGTCGAGCAGCTCCGAGCGCGTCAGGTGGACCCCGGCGAGATCGCTGAGCTGCAGAATCGGCAGCGGGAAGACATCGCCGCTGCGATGGCACGGTTGGACCAGCAGGCACAGGGGCTCGAGTTGCTGCATGCGCGACTGGGGTCGCAGCAATCGGCCCACCAGCGCTGGGTGGAGGGCCACGACCGCCGGCTCGATGCACTTTGGCAGACGCTCGAATCAGTCAGTCGGTCCCTGGTCGATTCCGAAGTGCTCGTCGACGTTCGCAGGAGCGCCGCTGAGGGTCTGGCCGACCTCGGACGCCGGGTTGCGGCGCTGGAGGAGGCGGAACGACCGCAACCGTTCAAGATCGATCTCGCGCCGGATGTGATGCGCGATCTCCAGCAGCTCATTCAGCATGCGGACCAGCAGCGGGCACAGCTCACGGCTGGGCTCGAGCAGTCCGGGGAGGTCGCCACGCACCTGCACACGACTTCCGCAGATGCGCGGGACGTCGTGCGGGAGTGGAAATCCGCCGCTGACCAGGTGCGCGACGAGTCACAGCAGCTCCGCGCCTCAGCCGAAATGGCTGCCGGGATTCTCAAGGCTATGAAACGCTGTCACGACGCGCTCGATTCCAAGTTGAACTCGCATCGCTGGCAGACCGAGCTCACCCGCGGTGAAGACCTCGCCCGGCGCCTCGAAACGTCGGTGAATGATGCCCGAAACGTCTGCCGGCAGCTCATCGCGGCCCTGCACGATTTCGACGCCTGCCGCACCGACGTCGAGGCCTGGTCACAGCGCCGCCAGGAGACGGCCCAGGTCGCGCAGCAGCTCACGCGCCTGCTGTCGGACGCGCAGACAGCATCCGCGAACATCGAGCACACGGTCGAAAACCGGAAGCGCCTGCTGGCCGCCATCGCGCGGAACACCAGCGGGCTTGTGGAGGTGATCCAGGCGGCCCGTCTGGACGATGAGCAGCGTCGACCGACGCCGGGCACCGCGAAGGTGAGCACCACACCGGCGGTGCGCGCGTCTCCCACCGTGGAGCGCATCCGTTTCCCGGAAGTCACGATGCACGTCGGGTGATCGGCCGCATGGGAGGTGGATCAGGCCGCCCCGTCCGCGAACAGCGGCACGTGCTCGAGTCTGCGCACGTCGACGAGCCCGCGGTCCGTCAGTTTCAGGTCACCGATCACCGACAGGCTCATGAATGAGAGCGTCATAAAGGGATGTGCGAGCGGGCAACCCAGTTCCTGCGCCGCCGCGCGCGCCTTCAGCAGGTGCTCGACCACCCACGCAGCGGTCTGATCTGAAAGAAGGCCGGCGATCGGCAGCGGCAACTCGGCCAGCACCTGGCCGCCTGCGACCGCACACAGGCCGCCGCGGATCTTCACCAGGTGTACCGCGGCAGTCAGCATGTCGTTGTCATCCGCCCCGACAACGATGATGTTGTGCGCGTCATGGGCCACGGTGCTGGCGATCGCCCCCCGCGCGAGCCCGAAGCCCCGCACGAGGCCAAGACCGATATTCCCGCTGGCGGTATGGCGCTCGATGACGGCCATCTTGAGCAGGTCCCGCGACGGGTCCGCCACGACATGCCCGTCCCGCACGGCCGGGCGTTCGCGCAGTTCGCGGGTCTGCAACTGGTCAGGGATCACCTCGATCGTGCGGACGACCGTTTCACCATGGTCGGGAAGAGGGATCAGGAAGTCACCCGGCTCGAGCCAGCGGACGTTCACGCTGGATCGCAGCCGGCCCACGCCGGCAGGGCCCGGAGGCTCCGGCGCGACGCACACGCCGTCCTCGGCCACGAGCTCGCCTTCCTTGTAGACGCGCCGGATGCGGCAGTCCTTCAGGTCGCCGAGGACGCAGAGATTCGCGAAGTACCCCGGGCCAATCGCGCCGATGTCGTGCAGACCGTAGTACCGGGCGGCGTTGAAGGATGCGAGCCGTACGGCGTGAGCGGGGTTGAGCCCGGCCCGGATCGCCCGCCGCAGCATGTGATCGATCTGTCCCTCTTCCAGCAGGTCGTCGACGTGCTTGTCGTCCGTGCAGAACATGAACCGCGTCACCGTCTCGGGGTGAACGAGCGGCAGCAGGGCATCCAGGTTCCGCGCGGCCGAGCCCTCGCGGATCATGATGTGCATCCCGAGCCGGAGCTTCTCGCGGGCTTCCTCCAGCGTGGTGGCTTCGTGATCGCTGCGGATGCCCACCGCCAGGTAGGCGCACAGGTCGCGTCCGCTGAGCCCCGGAGCGTGGCCGTCGATCGGTGTCTGCCCCACGATGCGGATTTTGTCGAGGACGTCCGGGTCCTTGTGGATGACGCCGTGGTAATTCATCATCTCGCCGAGCCCGCGGACCCAGCGATCGGAGAGGAAGGGGTGCAGATCGATCGCCGAGAGTTCCGCGCCCGCGGATTCGAGATGCGAGGCCGGCACGCAGCTCGAGAGCATCACGTAGATGTAGATCGGCGACCACTTGCTCGAGCGCAGGATGTAGCGGATGCCTTCGACGCCCATCACATTGGCGATTTCGTGCGGATCGGCCACCACGGCCGTTGTTCCGGACCGCACGACTGTCCGCGCGAACTCCGGGACTGACAGCATCGAGGACTCGATGTGCACGTGCGCGTCGATGAAACCCGGGCACAGCACCTGGCCCTTCAGGTCCACGACCTCCCGGCCTTCGTACTGGCCGATTCCGGCGATCCGCCCCCCGGCCACCGCGATATCGCCTTTGTCGAGCGTGTTCGTGAACACGTTGACGAAGCTCCCGTTGCGGAAGACCAGGTCCGCCGGCTTGCGACCGGCCGCCACGTCGATCAGGTGTTCCAACCCTGGCATCACACCTTCCTGTTCCGGAGCAGGTTACGCGCTTCCTCGAAATCAGCCACGGTGTCGACGTCGACCAGCACACCCGGCTCGGGCGTTTCCACGAGCCTGACGCGGTCTGGGTAGAGTGTCCGGAGTTCATTCAACCGGCGTGACGCAGGCCAGCGGGCGACCTGTGCCGCGAGGGCTTCAGGCAGGATCAGCGGATGTCCTCGACGCCCCTGGTGCGTGGCAATGACGAGCAGATCCGGCGTGTCGAGGAAGGCCTCCAGGCACAGATTCACGGCCGCCGGCGACAGGCACGGATGATCGCCGGGGCAGATCATGAACCCCGTCCCGCCCTCCTGTCCCGCGTCCGCCCGCCGCTCCATCGCTGCAGCGAGGCCGATCTGGATCGACTCGACCATCTCGCCGTCGGGGCGTGGATTCGTGACATACACGCGACGTCCTCCTGCCGGACGTTCCCGTTCAATCGCGGCACGGACGGCATCGCTCACGACGACCACAACGCCCGCCACGCGCGAGCCCTCCAGTGCATCGAGCACGGCAGCCAGCAGCATCCGTCCGCCCACGTCGGCGAGCTGCTTGACCGCGCCCGCATCGCCCTCCCGGAAGCGCCGCCCCAGGCCGGCTGCCGGTACAATCGCCCACACGCTTGCCCCGGTATTGTTCATGCGTGCCCTGCCACTTCGAATGGCCCTTCGACCGCGCGGAACGGCGTTTCGCGGCGGACCTGGACCAGTTCGGCGGCGATACTCAGCGCGATCTCCGGCACTGTGACCGCGCCAATGGCCAGCCCGATGGGCGCATGCACCCGATCAAGCCTCGCGCGGTCAGTGCCTGCGTCGACGAGGTCGTCGAAGATGAGTCGGATCTTGCGCCGGCTGCCGATCATGCCGATGTACCGTGCGGGCGAGTTGATCACCGCGTGCAGCGCCTGTTCGTCATGCTTGTGACCCCGCGTCACGATCACCACGTACGTGTTGTGGTCGATCGCCCGGGTGCGCAACGTTGCTGCAATTTCGCCGGCGACGCCTTCGATCGGCGCCGGAAGACGTGACGGCTCGAGCAGGTCCGCGCGGTCGTCGATGACCACGACGCGGTAATCGAGCGTGACCGCCAGCCGTGCGACCGCCGCCCCCACGTGCCCAGCGCCCGCGATGAGCAGCGTGGGCACCGGCTCCACGTGCAGCCGGTACTCGACCGGTGAGCCTTCGTGGATCGCACGGATCGCCACGCATGCCCGCTCCTGCCGCTGGATCAGCTCGATGGCATCTCGGAAGGGGGCTGCATCCGCCGGCGCGGACAGCAGCGAGACCGCCACGTCCATCCGCCCGCCGCAGATCAGTCCGTCGTCCCATCCGTAGTCATGGTTGAGCTGAAATGAGAGAACCCCCGACTGTCCGCTCGCCAGCATTTCAATGGCCCGGCGGCGCACCTCCGCCTCCACGCAGCCCCCGCCGAGCGTCCCCTCGATCCGTCCGTCCCCGTGCAGGAGGAGCATGGCGCCGGCGGTCTGAGGGGTCGAGCCGCGGCTGCTCACGATGACGCACAACGCGCACGGGCAACCCGCCTCGAGCCTATGGGCAAGCGACGCGAAGAGTTCTTCGTATGGGTTCATGGCTGCCTCATACGCAGGAGCCTCGCACGGTGCCGTCATTATACGGGGCGGCCTCCACACCCGCGCCCCGGTTTGCATGTCGGCCTCCGGGCCCAATAATGAAGAGGGCGCTCGTCAGTGAGGCAGATGCATGCGTGTACGCCTTCCGGCTGTGGCAGGGCAGTTCTACCCGGCGGATGCCGACGCCTGCCGGGACCAGGCAGATCGCTGCCTGAGTGCATCGACCCCCTTGTCCGAGCCGGCCAGCGTTCTCGGCGGCATCGTTCCGCATGCCGGGTGGATGTGCAGCGGTGCGGTGGCGGCCGGCGTACTCCGCAGCCTTGCGTCGAACCCAGACCTGCAGACCGTTGTGCTCTTCGGCGCGGTGCATCGCCCCCGCTCACGGCGGGCGTCGGTGTTCGCCTCCGGCGCCTGGGTGACTCCACTCGGAACGGTTGACGTGGACACGGAACTCGCTCGCGCGGCCATCGACGCCTCACCCCTGCTGGTGGATGACCCGGGCGCCCACGAAGCGGAACATTCGCTCGAGGTGCAGTTGCCGCTCCTGCAGAGAGTCGCTCCCGCCGTCCGGATCCTCCCCATCCTCGTCCCGCCGACCACTTCCGCTCCCGACGTCGGCCGAGTGGTGGCCGCAGAAGCTGCCCGTCTGGGTCGGCGCATCGCATTTGCTGGTTCGTCCGACTTGACGCATTACGGACCACGCTACGGCTTCGTTCCGAAGGGCGTCGGGGAGGAAGGCCTGCGGTGGGCCCGGGATGTCAACGATCGCCGCATCATTGAGCTGGCCCTGGCGATGGAGTCGGCGAAAGTTGTCCCCGAGGCCATGAGCCATCAGAATGCGTGTGGCGCGGGCGCGATCGCCGCGACCCTGGAGGCCTCCCGGATCGCCGGCGCGCGGTCGGGGCGACTCCTGTGCCACACGACGAGCAATGAGGTCCTGCGTGACCGGTACGGCGACATGGACGACGCCGTCGGGTACGCGGGTGTGCTCCTGGAACGTTGAAACGGGGAACTCCCATGAACGCACGCTGCGGTGTCCTCGCGCTGGCCCTGTGCCTGGCGGTCGGCTGCACGGGAACGAGCGACAACACCTCCACGCCCTGGACCGGCAGGCAGATTGACGACGGCACCTCGACCACGCCCGTCGCCCTGCGCGTGGTGGACATGAATGACGATGATTTGCTCGACGTGGTGAGCGTGTGGCGCGGCAGTGCGGCGTCCGGGACCCAGGCGGCGGTGCCCCCGCGTCTGCGCATCGACTTCCAGCAGACGCCCACCGCGTGGAACGCCGTCGTGATCGACTCCGGCAGCCGCTATGCCGAAGCCAACGCGGTGGCGGTGGCCGACGTGGACAAGGACAACCACGTGGATGTCGTGGTGGCCGCGATGGACCGCATCATTTACCTGAGGGCGCCCGCGAATCCGACAAACGCCTCGGGCTGGACGCCGTACGACATCGAAGCATCCATCGGCACCGACTTCAAGGCCTGGTTTGATGTCGCCGTCGGGCAGATCGACGGGACGGGCGGGCTCGACATCGTCGCGGCCCTCGGGCCCACAGGTTCCGGTCGCGTGTCGTGGTTCAAGGCGCCCACCAACCCGAATGCCGCCACCGGCTGGGAAATCACCAATATCGACACGAACCGGCGCGACGGGGCGGACTCGGTGGAATTGATCGACCTCGACGGCGACGGACGCCTCGATGTGGTCTCCTCCGCGCCGGGCGAAGCGACGGACGTGCTCTCGTGGTACAAGCAGCCGGATAATCCGACGAGCGGCACATGGACGCGCAACGCCATGAGCAACCTGGCCGGCGCGACGCGTTTTGCGATCGCGGACCTCGACGGCGACAACGACGCGGACATGGCGGCCGTCGCTCCCAAGGAGAACGATCTCGTCGCCGCGTGGATGATTCGCCCGGCGACCGTCACGAGCCGCTGGTCGGGCTGGCAGATCATCGAGTACACGGGCACCGCGGACGGGCGGATCCCGACGGACATCGCGATCATCGACGTCGAGAAGGACGGCCAGAATGACGTGATCGTCTCGACGAGCGACCCCGCGCAGATCGTCCGCTACACGCCCCGAACTGACAGAACACAGTGGTGGGTGGAGACACGTTTGGCGAGCTACAGCAGCGCGATCCCCACGCTGTTCGATACCGGCGACATCGACGGCGATGGCTATGTCGATATCGTGGTGCCGATCGATGATGACAACAACTCGGACGATCGCATTGAGTGGCTGAAGAACCCGGGGACCCAGCCGGCCTCGTGATTCCGCATGAAACGGGTGCCTCGAATGGAGATTGGAATGGCCCAGGATCGCCCCGCAGCCGCCAAGGGCGTTTTCACAAGTCACGTCGTGAGCAACACGCCGCTCTGTCGCGAGCATTGGCGGACGGTTCTGGAGATCGAAACGTTTCCACCGGCCGCGCCGGGACAGTTCGTCGAGATCCTGTGCGCACCTCCGGCCGACGAGGCGCCCTGCTCCGGACTGATGCTCCGCCGCCCGTTCAGCATCGGCGGATTGCGGCGGAGCGGTTCGCGGTGCGAGGTCGACATCCTGCACCGCGCGATCGGGCGCGGAACCCGCTGGCTGGCGGAGCGCCGACCCGCCGATCCGGTCAGCGTTCTCGGTCCGCTCGGTCACCCGTTCACGATCCCGCCGGATCGGCCCTTCGCGTGCCTGGTCGGTGGTGGAATCGGCCTGCCGCCGCTGATCTGGCTGGCGGAGGCGCTGCGCGCCGCCGGTCGTGAGGCCATCGCGTTCTGCGGTTCCCGTTCCGCCGACCTGCTCCCGCTGTGCGTGGACCGCGCCGAACTGAAAGTGTCGCCGGCATCCGGGTCGGGCCGTATCCCCGTCCCGGAGTTCGCACGCGTCGGCGTCCCGTCCGTCATCGCCACCGACGATGGCTCACTCGGCGCTCACGGGCGCATCCCCGACGTGTTCGCCGCCTGGCTCGATCGATGCGGACGCCCACCATCCGAGATGATCGTATACGCCTGCGGGCCTGAGGCGATGATCCGTGCGACGGCCGCAACCTGCGAAGCCCGCGGGATTCCCTGCCAGGTGTGCCTCGAGCGCATGATGGCCTGCGGGATGGGCACCTGCCAGTCCTGCGTCGTGCGCATCCGGGATGCCGCCGCCCCCGATGGCTGGCGCTATCGACTCTGCTGCACGGATGGTCCGGTCTTCGACAGCCGGGTCGTTCTGTGGGATTAAGGGAGTAACCGGTACGGCGAACAGGGTTCCACCTCGGGCGGCACACCTTCACGTTCGCAGTTTCTCACGCTTCAGCGTCACTCGATGCAGCATTGGGGTTGAGTGACCCCGCGTCCGCCGGGTAACATGCCTGTAGTCAACGACACACATGTCAGAAGGGCGGGTCATGGACGAAGCGTTGGCCTGCACGCAGTCGGCATCGGTTCAGGACAATCCCGCGCCGGGTGAGTACCTCGGGTTCTACCGCGATGGCGTCGTCACGCTCAGTGCACGCGTGAACTGGCCGGACGGTACTCCGGTCACGGTCCGCGTGGCGGAGGTTCCGCGCGATGAGGGCGATTCGTTCGGTCGCGTGATCGTCGCCGGCTTCGGTCTGGCGGGGCGATGGGTTGCGGACATCTTCGACCGCCACAAGATTGAGTACGTCATCGTCGAGCAGAACCCCGAGACGGTGGCCACCCAGCGCCAACTGGGGCGGCGCGTCGTTCAAGGCCCGATCGACAGCGAGGAGACACTGCGCGCGGCCGGCATTGATGCAGCCTCGATGCTCGTGCTCACGATTCCCGACGAGGCCGCCGTCATCACCGCAACCCGTGCGGCCCGTCGGATGAAGCCGGGGATTTACATTGTTGCCGGCACGCATCATGCGTCCGCCGGACTCGAGGCGATGGCCTGCGGGGCTGATGAGGTCGTGAAGGCCGAGCAGGTCGTTGCCCGCCAGTTCTACGAGATGCTCTTGCGGAAGGTGGGCCTCAGGCCTGAGGTTGACACCGCCCGCACGGCTGCAGCCGGGAGTGCCGCTGGAAACGCGGGCGGCAACGGCGACGGCGAACGCTCCGCATGATCGCCGCCATTGGTTCGGCGGTGCTCCAGGCGCGCCGCGATTCAGTGATCGCGCTGCCGATTGAGCGGCATCATTTCTCGTACGCCATCACTTCCACCAGGTGACGTCCCGTGTTCGCCGAATTGCTGGTCTGCCTCACGCGGAGAAACCGCATGGGCCGCGGTTGGAATGTGCACGTGTAGCCCGATCGCGTGGAGGGCTCCCGATTGTCCCGGCGGTCGGCGACCGTCTCCCAATGTGTGCCGTCGGGCGATGTCTCGATCGTGAAACCGTAGGATCGCTCATCGCCGTAATAGCAGACGATCACGACGCGGCCGACCGTCGTCGACTGTTCGAGATCGACCTGCCACCACGGATCGGCATCGGTGGTGACATCGGTTGCCCAGTGGCGATCCGGGCTGCGGAGATGGCCGTCGTTGGCCAGCGAGGCGGGGAATTTCCGCAGTGCGGACGAGCAGGTGACGGGCTTGCCGGTGGTCAGGCTCAGGACCTCGTCCTTGAAGGCGTCGGCCAGCGGCTGCCGGTACGTCGTCCAGAGCCGCCGCGCGATCTCCAGCGTGTCTCCGCGGGGCTCCGTGGGGTACGTCTCGCGCTGATTTGCCCAGTTCCGCTCCCAGTCCTGTAGATCACGGTCGAACGCGGCCGCATCGAATGCGGAACCGCTCTGCAGCGAGGCCTCCAGCGCGGCCAGGAACTTCTCCCACCGTTTCAGGTAGAAACCGGACAGCATTCCCGACCATTCACGCCGCGAATAGTCACGGATGTGTGTCTTCTCGCCCCACATGGTCAGCACGCGGCGCGCATTCCACTCGAGCCGGGCCCGTTCGGCGTCGGTTGCACCCCAGCGTTTCGCGTCCTCGAGCCACCGCCCCAGCAGGTACTCGGGACGCGTGGCGAGCAGTTCGTCCAGGTCGCGGATCAACTGCAGCATACCCCGCGCGGCGTTTTGCAGCCGCGGGCGGTCCTTCGCTTGCCACGCTTCGACGATCTGCCGGTGCAGGTCAGTGGAATAGTTGGCCAGCAGCTGCCGTGTGACGCTTGCGAGGTCGAAGCCGTATGCGTCGGATGCTCGCACGGCGGGGGCTGCATCGAGCAGGTGCCGCCATGCCAGCATGAGACGCTCGTTGCTGTACGGCGGATCCGAGCCGGGCGTCAGCGAGGGGGGCAGGGTAAAGGCGGGACGCACCTGGTGCTGGCCGGTCAGGACCGTCGCGCGCAGAAGTTGCCAGGCGGCCTCGGAATCGCTGCTCGCAGCGCCGTGTGCGCGACGGGAGTAGTCACGTACCCAGGCGTCCAGTTCCACCGGTTCGCCGCGCCAGGCCTGCTCGAACAGGAAATCGAACACGATCGGGTTGTAGTCGAGGCCTTCGTTCACGAAACCGATGCCGCTCAGACGGCCGGCGAGCGGATCGCGCCGGGCGGCGGGCAGATCGGCGTGGATCGGAGCGAGTCCGCCGCCGAGGAACACGCAGTCGCCGAAGTTCTGCAGCGCGCACCAGACCCACGGCTTTCCGTAGAACGCGCGGGTCTTGTTCCACACCGGCGTGACATCGCAGAAGAGGTCGAGGACGAGCATCCGTTCGTCGGGCACGGCGTTCAAGAACGCTTCGATGCGGGGCTGCGTCCAGAACTTCGCCTGGTTGAAGAACGTCCAGCCCTGCAGCACCCAGACGGCCTGCGGGTCGCTTTCCGCCATGCCCTGGTAGATCGCCCGGCCGGTTGCCGCGAGGAAGTCGGTTTCGCCGCTCGGAGGCGTCATCTCGATGAAGGTGTCGGCTGCGTACAGATGATCCGTCCCGAAGAGTCGCCGCTGGTGCTTCAGGAACGTGGTCGCGAACCGGCGGAACAGCGGATCAAGCGGATCGAGCAGCAGCGTCTCCCACTCGATCCAGTGGACGCTGTGCAGGCGCGCCTCGGGGAAACGCTGACGGGTGGCGGGAGGTACGTGGCCCGTGAACCCCTGGAGCACGGGCGTCATGCCGAAGGCACGCTCCCGGGCGAGGATTTTGCGCTGCAACTCGGCGTGCTGCGCGATCCATTGTGCCGGGAGCGGTCCGCCCCAGCCGTCCAGGCATCCCATCCAGCCAAACGGCAGGTAGGGTGGACCTCCGAAAAACTCCTGCATCTCAGCATCGCTGAAGCCCATGTCGCGTCCCGCGTCCAGCCAGGCGGCCTCCTGCCCGGTGACCGAGAGGGGGGCGTTGACGCCGTTGAGCGCCATCCAGTCGATGAGCCGCTCCCACTGGGCCCAGTCGTACCAGGGCAGCGAGTAGCCGAAGCAGCAGTAGTTCAGGAAGTAGCGCCACCGGTCCTGGCTCACGCGGCGGACCTTCGGCTGCACCGACGGCAGCGGCTCCGGGAGACGCAGTTGTCGTGACTTGAGCGAGTAGTGGCACTGGCAGTGGTACTTCAGGTACCAGTTGAGTGCCGACGCCATGGAGACGCCGTTGTTGCCGCGAAGCACGATTTTCCCATCACGGCTGTCGATCTCGAAGACGTCCCGGCCGTTTTCAGCCGCGATCTGCTCGAACAGGAACGCCTCGACACGTTCGGGCAGGAGGCGTTCGACCAGGCCGCGAACGGCGTCGATCGCATCGACCTCCCGTGAGCTCGCCTGCTGCGCCCGGGTGTGGTTCGCGACAGCCCCGATCAGCAGCAAAGCGATGGTCGTGCTGACGCGTGCATGCACGGCGCGCCTTCCGATGCGGTGAAGGACTCGGATGATATTCGCGAACGCGAGCCGGCGACGATTATCTGATCCTGATGTGTGCCTCATGCCCGACAGACTAGCGGCGGGGCGGCGGAGGATCAAAACCGGACGCGGCACCGGTGCACTCGCCGTTCTGGCGTCTTAACGCGGCAGCGACAGCTCGTTGAGCGGCACCTCGAGCTCCATCGCACCGACGCTCACGACCGCCACCTGCTTGTGGAGTTGCACGCGGACGACGCGGCCCTCGCGATCGAAGCGTTTCACGTGCACGCGATCGCCCGCCCGGAGCGACGAGACGGTGTCGATCCACTTCTGGAAGGCCGTCTGCTGGTCGCGCAGCACGAGGCGTTCCCGCTCCGCCTCCGTCCGCTGCCGCTCGGCCTCGACCTTGGCCTGCTCGGCCTCCTGGCGGGCCCGTTCGGCCTGGCGGCGCGAGAGCAGCGTCCCCTGGATCGCCCGCGTGAGCTGCTGGTGTGAGCTGGTGAGGTGCCCGCGGGCAGCTTTCACCACCTTTTCAGGCAAACCGAGGCGGGAGGCGATGTTGATGGCGTTGCTGTTGCCCGGCTCGCCGATCATGAGGCGGTACGTCGGCCGCAGGGTCTGGATGTCGAACTCGACGGAGGCGTTTTCCGCCCGCGGCTGCGTGTAGGCGAGGCTCTTGAGCGCGCCCAGGTGGGTAGTGATCATCGCGGGGCAGTGCCGCTCGAGCAGTTCCTCCACGACCGCCTGTCCGATGGCGGCGCCCTCGTCGGGATCCGTTCCCGCGCCGAGTTCGTCGATCAGCAGCAGCGTCGTCGGCGTGGCCCGCTGGAGCATCACCATGAGCCGCGACATGTGAGCGCTGAACGTGCTGAGCGACTGCTGGAGGCTCTGCTCGTCCCCGATATCGACGAGAATGTCGTCGTAGACAGGGACGGTGCTGCCCTCGCCGGCCGGGATCGGTAACCCCGCCTGCGCCATCGCGCAGCACAGCGCCACGGTCTTCAGCGTCACGGTCTTCCCGCCGGTGTTGGGGCCGGTGACGATCAGGACGTCGAAGTCCTCGCCCAGCCGCACGTCCACCGGAACCACCTCGCGATGCTCCGACTGCCTGGCGGCCTCCTTCTGGAGTTGGATCAGCAGGGGATGCCGCGCACGCTGGAGCAGCAGGCGCCGGTCCGCGGAGATCTTCGGGCAGACCAGGCCGTACGACCGCGCGAAGCGCGCCTTGGCCCCGATGAGGTCGAGCACGGCCAGCGCGTCAAGCGTTTTGAGGATTTCCGCGGCGTTCAGGTGGACCTGGTGCGTCAGGTGCCAGAGCAGCCGGTTGATCTCCGCTGTTTCGTCCGTTTTCAGCGAGATGATGCGGTTATTGAGTTCGACGGCTTCGGCGGGCTCGACGAACAGCGTCGCGCCGGAGTCGGAACTGCGGTGAACGATGCCCTGCACGCGCCCGCGATGCTCGGCTGCCAGCGGAAGCACCAGCCGGTCGTCGTGAAATGTGGCCTGGGGGTAGCGCAGCAGGCGGGTGATGTTGCGGTCGCGGAGAACGCGGTCGAAGACGTGCCCGATCCGGACGCGCGCGTCGGCGATGTCGGTCCGGATCTTGCGGAGCTTCGCGCTGGCATCGTCGCGGACCTGTCCGCTCTCGTCGATGACTTTGCGGATGGCGTCCGCCAGGATCTTGAAATCGCCGATTCGCCCGCCGACCTCGCGCAGGCGAGCCGCCTCCGGCCGCAGCTTCGCGGCCCAGATCACCAGGTCGTGGGTGGCGGCGAACGTCTCGGCGAGGACGGCGAACTCTTCCGGTTCGAGCGAGTGGGGGGGCACGGCCGCCTGCACGGCTGCCCGGATATCGCGCACGCCACCCATGGGCGGCAGCCCCGGCGACGCGCTGGCCTCCATCATCTCCGCCACCTGACCGAGCCACTGCTCGATGAGCTCCCGCCGGGCGGCAGGGGTGACCTTCAGAGCCATCCGGCGCCCGAGCGCGCAGGCAGCATGCTCCGCGAGGATCTCACGAATGCGTGTAAACTCGATCTTGTCCAGCGTATGCGGGTCCACACAGCCATTGTAGGGCAGCCCCGCGAGGGGCCGCAAAACGCCGCCACGCCATGCGAGGCCTCCGCACCGGATCCATTCGCGGAGGTTATCGGCGGTTGGAGGCGCCTGCCCTCGCCTGCCCGACGGCGTCCGCCGCGAGCAGCGCGTTGAGCACGTTTTCCGGCGTGATCTCGCCCGCCTCATGGTGGATGGGTTGTTCCGGCGCGCACGCCTGCCGCGCCGCGATCATCAGCCGTTCGCGACTGACGTCCTGGAGGCCAATGTCCGCGAGCCGCGTCGGCAGGCCGACGCTTTCACAGAACGAGAAGACGGTGTCGATTGGCCCCGGAGCCGCGTCCGCGAGTTGCAGGCCGGCCAGAACGCCGAACGCGACTTTTTCGCCGTGGTAGAACGAATGAGTCTCCGGCAGAGCGGTGAGGCCGTTGTGGATGGAGTGGGCGGCCGCGAGTCCTGCACTCTCGAATCCGAGACCGCTGAGCAGGATGTTCGCCTCGATGATGCGGTCCAGGGCCGGCGTGATGATGTGCCGCTCGCTCGCGATCCGGGCGGCGCGGCCGTATTTGAGCAGCGTGTCGTAGCAAAGCCGCGCGATGTGCAGCCCCACCGTGGTGCTGAGCCCGCCGCACTCGTTGGGGGACTGCGTGCGGTTGCAGGATCGTGCCTCAAACCAGGTCGAGAGCGCGTCGCCCATGCCTGCAACGAGGAAACGAGTTGGTGCGGCCGCGATGATGGCGACATCCACCAGCACGGCGGCCGGGTTCATCTTCTGGTAGAGAACCGACTCGAAAACCCCGTCCTCGGAGTAGCGGACCGCGCACCCGCTGCAGGGTGCATCGGTGGATGCGATCGTCGGAATCACGATGACGGGGATTCGCGCCGGTCGGCGACGATCTTCGCGGCATCGATGGTCTTGCCGCCGCCCATGCCGACGAGAACGTCCACTTTATGCTGCGAGACGATTGCGAAAATGCGTGACAACTCGCTCTCGCAGCACTCTCCGCGAAAGACGTCCACCGCGATGCCCTGCGCCTTCAAGTCGATCCCGCAACCGGGAAGGATCCTGGCCGCTGACCGGGCGGCGAGGATCAGCCCCTGTTTGCCCAACAGATTGACCAGCGCGGGCAGTTCGGCAATCGCCCCGACACCCTGGATGTACTTTCCGGGAAAGATCGCCTTCCTGTACATGTTGGAGCTCCCATGTTGTGGATCCGGATGTGTGCAGCCAATGTATCCAGTTCGACCCGGGAATTGAGTTGTGATTCGCCCGGAGTCGCTCCGGCCGCCGGAGAGCCGAACCGGATTGGAAGGGCGGGCGGTCACACGGCGTGAAGCGGTGTACACCCGGGCTGGTCGGGAGAACTCCAGGTCGAACGGGAGGAGGACTCCCCGTGGTCGACGTCGCGCGGAGCGTGTTCCCGTTGCTCCCGCTCGTCGTGCTCTTTTTTGAGCTGCTTGTAGATCTGTTTGCCCGCCCAGAAACCGGCGCTCCTCGCGACGGATGCCGCCGAGCAGCCCACCACGAGCATGAGACACGCCGCGAGCAGGATGGTCAGAAATCGATTCATTGGAAATCCGCCGATGCCGTTCTTGCGAGTGACCGTGTGCAGTGTACACGCGCCGGCACGGGCGGCCAATGGTACTTGGAGGTCACGGAGAAGCTCAGCAGCAGGGCGCATGAAAAAAACCCCTGTCGTCAGGGGTTTCCGCAACGTTCCCCACAGGGCTCGAACCTGTAACCTCCAGCTCCGGAGAACGCCAGCGGGATCGGCGAAACCGTTACCGAACCCGATATTTCCCAGTACCTTAACGCTCTTGCGGGCATCTTTGCAAGTCTTCGCAAGCACCCTCATTTTTGAGCGAAAAAACGCGGTATTCCGGGGGTTATCCGGTCATTATCCGGTCAAAAGTATGGAGGTGGCACACTCCCGATCCCGGCAAGGACCGGGGCCGGGACGGTTTTGTCGGTTCGAGGTTTTGTCGGTTCGCCCCCCGGGCGGTCCGTTCCTTAGCGCGGTCCGGTCGCAGCGAGCCAGCCAGTCACGGCCGGTTTCAGACATCGGCGGGAGCGTCGGCGGGGTTGCTTAGCGCGGCACGGCGGGGCGACTTCCAGGCATCGGGCTCCCGAAGCGTGGCGTACGTCGCTGCTGTGGCGCCGTGGCAGCCCTGCCCGCCGGGGACATTTCGGACTGCCGGAGAAGCCTTAAGCGCTCGGCCGGGATGCTAATCCTGGGCGAGCCTGAAGGATGCACCGTAACCGACGACGCGTTGGCACAGCTCGCGGGCCTGCTGCCATTCGAGATCATCGCCGTCACTGCTCACCGCGAACTCGCCAGGAAAGTGGTGTTCGAACGCGATGAGGCACGCCTTCACGCAGAGGTCGTACGGCATCTGCCGGGTCTTACAGAACCCGAAGTGCTTGCCTGGAGCGCTGCGGGCGGGCCTTTCGGCGCTCGATGAATCACAGATGCACTGGACCACGAACCACTCGCATCCGCCATCGAACGCCACCAGGTAGGGCTCGAAGCACGGCGCGGCGTGCCCTTCGATGCCGTGCAGTTCGACTCCGCTTGCCTCGCAGACGGAACGACAGTTCTCGGCGGCCTCCGCGAAGCGGATTCGATCCAGCTCGCGCGGACGAATCCATGAATGAGTGTATCCCATCTATTCACCCTCGTTCAGCACATGCGGCCAAGATGACGGTGTGACTCCGGCCGTCGACCCTGACGGAAACGCGTGCAGATGCAACCATGGTGCTGATTCGGTGAGGATTTGCCAAGACGGGAAGGCGAGCAGCCCGAGGGCTACGTCGGCAACGACCTGTGAGCCCGGCGCGCAGCCGAGCGGTTCCGCGGAAGCGGCCGGGTGCAGCGGCAATTCGAAGCTTGGGCACTGTCTCGCGAGCGGCTGCTCTTTTTCAAGGCCTCCACGACCAGTGACAGTCATTGCACACCGCAACTCGCTCGTTCAGGAAAATGGCAATGATACACAAGACGAGGCCCGCTCCGCATGTGAAGAAGGCCAGCACCACGCCTCCAAAAAAGAGACCCCATCCTGCGCCTGTTGTCCGCTTCTTCTGTCTCATCTTGAGCGATCCGCACCGCGGACATCCGGCCCCGTGGAGCAGATGCACCTTACGTTCCTCTGCCTCCTGCGCCTCCGTCTGTCTGCGGGCCAAGTCTCTCATCATCGTCTCGTGGGACCAGGCAATCTGCTGCTGCTCCCTCTGGGCTTTCTTTTCCGCACGCCGGGCCTCGCGCTCGGCTCGCTGACGCTCCTTCTCTTCCTGGCGTGCCTGCTTCCGTTTTGCCCTCTCTTCCCTTTGTTCCTCGTCTCGCTGGCTCTTCAGCTCGACCAGTTGCGGGAAGTGCTGCCAGGCGAGTGGAGACCCACAGACGCCGCACACCAGTTGCTTTTCGAAGATGCTTTCGTCACACTCGTTCTGCTCGCTGCATCGAGCGCATTTCAGGTGAAATGTCATAGATCCTGCCTCTCGCACGAACAAGGACTGTGACACACCCGGATTCACTGCCCCCCCCAGGGGCCATGGACAAGAGCGCTTCACTTCTAATAGTTTAAAGTGGGAAGTCCACAGACAGGCGTCAGGTTGTTCCAGAGCCACATCGGCAGCACACCGACGTGTGACACGTATTCCATCCTGCAAGAGCGCTTTACAGGGCTGATCGGCCCCGCGAATCGCATCTTCCGACCGGAGCCGATCTGCAGCTACTCCGTTACTGTTATATCGACAGTCCCTTCATTCGATCGGACACCTTCTTGCGTCACCAGAGTGTACTTCAAAGTCACCTCGCCAGGGGTGTTGAATCTGCACAGAGCAAACCTCGGATTCCTAATGTCTTGGATGCAGCATCCCGTCGCCACCGGAGGTTCCTCAAAGTCGACGGTAACGCTGCGTCCTGGAGGTATTTTGCCTGTGAACTCGACCCAGACAGGTTCATTTACCTTGGCTCCTGTTTGAAACGAGTCAGCCACCGGTTGCTCGTCGGCAATTACCTGCTCCCTTGAGGAACCTGAATCTGGTGGCGGTTTCGTAGGAAGCTCAGGTACTCCAGGGCGCGTTGCTATCGGCGCGTCCAGTGCCGGAGGCGGACCCGGGCCGAGAGCCCTTGGAGCTGGCACTCCCGGTGTTCCACCAGCATCGGGAGGTGGGTTTGACCACCACTGCCGCTCGGTACTGATGACGACAGGGTTTGTCAGGTCAACTCTTAATAACATAATACCAGAAGTAACAAGAATTAAACCCGCGGTCCCCCTGAAGATGTCGATTCTGAAGGCGGTGCTGTCGCGCGCAATGCGGGCATAGTACTGAGCCCCTCCCTGCTTGATCAGGATCACGGTCTGCACCCCGGTGAGCAGGACGCCTGCGATTGTCACTATGATCCCGGCGCCTGTGATAACCCATCTAGAGATCATTCGTGTCTCGTAGAAGGTGATCCACATCCCCTCTTGGCGGAACTGCATTTGTTTCAAGCGATCTTCGTTGGAGACCTGCGATCCTCCCTGATCCCTGGAACAGCCTCCTAATTGGAAGCTGAAAACGAATGCTGCTATAGGGAGAATTGCAAGCAGAAGGACTCTATGGCGCGTCTGCATGGTAGCGTCTCCAGCGAGGGAGCAGTTTACGCCTCCACCTTATACCCGGGTCGTTGGGGAGTCAAAGCCGGGATATGAGAGGAGCGAACCACGGTGTGGAGAGAAGCCGTATTGTGGCAGAGCCCCTGCGGAGGAAACTCATCCTGCCCAGTCGCCGAAGTATTATCGGACCCGGCCGGGAGAGGGACGGAAGGCTGGTTGACATACTCGCATTCATCCATTTACGCTGTGGCAACAGACTCTCGGCGTCTCGATTAACAACTAGGCGGAGGAGAATCATGAGGCGGCACACGGGGGCTACGGCGGTCTGTTTCTTGATGCTACTGTCCTGCGCTTCTGCTTCGGTGGTGGTCAAGCCGATAGCGGCTGGCACGGCCAGGTCCCCTTATCAGGCATTCGAGTCTATCCTCATTGCGAGCACTCCCGATTCCGGCACCGGCGAACTAGAGGTGGGAGTGATCGAGTTTGCGCTGCCACGCTTGGAGGTAGTAGACTCGGCTGTACTGTCGCTTCAGCCCGATCGTTATCGCATTGGGAGGAACGAGGGATGGAACTCCGGTGTGTTGCCTCTCGACCTGAGCTACCACAGGGGAGATGGCCAGATCGGGCCGGATGACTGGAGCTATGGTGGTCAGAGATTCGCGGTCTTTTCAAGCACCTTTCCACTGCTCCTCGATGTTACGCGGCAGGTGCAGGAGGCAGTTCGCGACGGCTATACGCATCTTGCATTCACGATCAGTGTGCCACTTCCGGGTCAGGGTGGGCCAGGCATCATGGGCGCCCGTTTCGAGGTTTTCGGCGCGGCGCCGGGACCGACGCCGGAGGACATTCTGGACAATTTCAGCTTGGCCGTCGTCCCCGAGCCTTGTGCCGGAACACTGCTGATACTGGCGGTGATGCTGTCCCAGATGAGCCGGTTTCGGAGTGTGACTTCACGCTCCGAGTGCACACATGCCCAGTCGTCGTGAGGCTTCCGTGGGCTCTCTTGCGGGCCAAAGGGTGGTCGCTACAATCGATCCCATCGGCGGCAGTAGCCACGCAAGGGGTCGTGGACCACATGGACGAGGACGCGAGACACGACATCGTCTCCTCCGAGGTTCGGTCACGGATGATGAAGGCCGTCCGTCAGATCGACACGGAGCCGGAGTACGCCGTCAGGAGGCACGTGCGGGCGCTCGGCTTGGGCTATCGTACCCGGAACAGGGATTTGCCCGGATCTCCCGACCTGGCCAACCGCACCAACAGGTGGGCCGTTTTCGTAAACGGCTGCTTCTGGCATGGCCACAAAAACTGCCCCAGACTGAAGAGCGGCCGCACCTCGCGGATACCGAAAACGAACGACAACTTCTGGCGCGAGAAGCTTCGAGCGAACCGCTCGCGGGATGCCCGGAAGATTCTGGCCCTCCGGAAGATGGGATACGTCGTGGTTCTCGTGTGGGAGTGCCGCCTCGAAGGCGTCGCGGGCCTGCTGGAACGGCTGAAACGTCGATCCGGAGGCAAGATCGCATCGAGAGGACATTCTGCCGGGGGGCATGCTGCGTGAACATCGTCAGCCTCTTCACCGGGATCGGAGGCGTTGAACTGGGCCTCCACCGCGCGGGTCACGAGACTCGCCTGATGTGCGAGATCGACTCGGGTGCCGCGGAGGTGCTGTCTCACCGCTTCCCTGGTATCCCTCTGCATCGGGACGTTCGGACGTTGAACAAGCTTCCGTCGTCCGCCGACATTGTCACGGCCGGATTCCCGTGTCAGGATCTGTCCCAGGCGGGAGGTACGAAGGGCCTGACCGGCCGGAACTCCGGCTTGGTGGACGAGGTTTTTCGGCTCCTGGAGTCAAGGCCGGTCGAGTGGGTTCTGATCGAGAACGTCCCCTTCATGCTCCAGCTGCATGGTGGAGCGGCGATTCGGCACATCGCGGACAGGTTCGAGGAACTCGGTTACCGGTGGGCATACCGTCTGATCGACACCCGTGCTTTCGGGCTCCCCCAGCGGCGTGAGCGCGTCTTCCTCTTGGCGAGCCTCTCGCATGATCCCGCCGCGCTGCTGTTTTCGGGGAACCGGGAGCCCGTGATGCCGCCGGATCACGCCGGGAGGGCCTGTGGCTTCTACTGGACGGAAGGAACACGAGGCCTCGGATGGGCGGTCGACGCGATTCCAACGCTGAAGGGTGGCTCGACGGTGGGCATCCCTTCGTCACCCGGAATCTGGATGCCGGACGGTCGCATCGTGACGCCCGATCTCAGAGACGCGGAACGGCTACAGGGCTTCCCTGCCGACTGGACGAAGCCAGCCGAAAACGCGGGCCGGGCCAGCTACCGGTGGAAGCTCGTCGGAAATGCTGTCACTGTCAACGTCGCCGCCTGGATCGGCCGCAGCCTCCGAAAACCTGCCCACAAGAGTGCGTTCGCGGGTGAACCGTTCGCGCAATCCCGATCATGGCCCAAAGCTGCGTTCGGGTCCAAGGAGGGAAGGTTCAGTGTGGAGATCTCCACGTGGCCGGTGGCGCTCACGCCGAAGCCCCTTGCCTCCTTCCTGCGATTCCCTGTACGACTCCTCTCATTTAAGGCTGTCCACGGATTCCTGGACCGCCTCACCGCCAGCTCTCTCCGGTATCCGGACGATTTCCTCGAAGCGCTGAAGATGCATGAAAGCCGGATGAGCCAGCAAGCGGAGGTTGCGTAATGCTCGGGCCGGACATTTTCGCTCGGACCCTGAGTAAGACGCGGATACCGGACGCTTACGGAAATGTCTGGCAATACCACTCCCGCAGCGACCAGCACAGCAAAGTCGCATGCTGGGGCATCCTCGTAGACATGCTCGAGAACTGCAACCTCCTGAGACAGCATGCAGAACGCGACGTAGTCGGATTCGGCATCAATCACGAGATGCGAGACTACAGGGTCAATCGCAAGAAGAGATTGGACCTGGTGATCTGTACCCCGACAAAAGAGAGGGCGGCCAAGCCAAGGACTCTGGCAGTACTTGCCGACCGATACGGGATCCAGCTCACGAAGGCCGAGCACGACAGACTTGCGGCGTTGCCGCCTATTCACGAACGACCCGTCAGTTCGGTACTCGTCGCGCTTGAGGCCAAGGCGTGCATGACGGAGCACATAAAGGCGTGTCCGAGACTCTTTGATGAACTTGCCTCTTCTTTTCAGACAATTCTCGGTGATACGCAGAATGCCATTGCGGGAGCTTTCGTGACCATCAATCTCGCGGACAGCTTCGTCAGCACGCTCCGTAACAAACGCGCCCTCTGCGGCGAGCGACCTGAAATCAACAGGCACGCGCAACCTGAAGCAGCCGCGCACACGTACCGCAAGGTGCTGCAGCTCCCTCGCCGCAGCAGGATCGAGGATGCGGGATTCGACGCGGTCGGGATCGTTGCCATTGCCTGCAGAAATGATGGGAGTCGCATAGAGGTTGTCACACTACCTCCTTCTGGAATGCCCCTGGACCTGAACTTCGGATACGACAAAATGATCGAGAGGATGGCGCACCTGTACAATACACGGTTCGCCTCTCGATAGACCACACTGCTGCCGCGACTCGGTTGCCGCTGAACGTGCGGCGCCCTCCGGGAGCATCGTTGAGAACGAGCGAGCGAGGCCAATGCTGGTAGTAGATCTCAGATCACGCACTTGGTCGGATACCATTCAGGTGTTCCCGGATGAGCTTCTCGAAGACAAGTGGCTCGGCTTTCATGGTACGTCCAGTATCAACGAAGCGGCCATCGAGAAGGAAGGGATCAGATGGAACGTGCCACCCTGGTCCGTTGAGGACCTCAAGAGGATTGCCGCTATCTTCAGGAGGATGGAGTGGCCCGGACGCGACAGTGGCGGTTACCCTGTCCTCAAAGTCTTCACGCTAAAATCCGATTACCATGGTGGCCACTGCAAACCCATTTTCATCGGCGAGACCGCTGAACGATGCGTTACCTTTGCGACACGAGATTTCGCAGGTGGAGAAACCGCAAGGGCCTTGAGGCGTGCATTTCGCGACCTAAGCGAGTTCTTGGCCCACGAACACATCCGTAAGGAATGGCGAGCTACCAGATGGCGCAACAGGCTGGCCCGGCTAGGTACGGAATATCCGGAATGGATCGCCAAGGTGAGACCGATTGAGTCGACGGATGAGCAACTGAAGGCTCTCGTGCAGTACCAAATCAATGCAGGTGTGCCAGGCCAAGAGATGCCTTGGCCGGAGGACTTGGCCTGGATCGAGCAGCAGGTGCGATCCCTTGCTGGCATCGCAGAACACGCAGCGGCGATGTGGCAGAACCACCGATACGGGGTCATCTACGCGATAAAGTTTTCGGAGGCCGATCTCGCGACTTTGGAGGACCGCACGAGCATGGGGATTGCAGTCCACTCTCCAATTCCCGTGGATCGCATCATGGCGAAGGCGATTGTACCTATCGATGCCACAATAGTGCATAGAGAGGCGGACCGGTTGATAGAGCTTCTGGAGGGGCCAAGCCTCGTTTCCGCCGTCCGTGCTGGCGGCATGGATTACTGACCGGCAGATCATCTGGATGCCGACCCGGATAAGTGAGGGTCGTGAAGCGCGCCGTCCCGGGGGAATGCTGAAAGGAGACCGGCAATGCCAGACGAACCGAAGGAACCACCGCTGTGGCTACTGCCCGAGAATCCGGGCGAGCCGGAGAAGATCATTTTGATCTACCGGAAGGACAGCTCGCCCGAGGAAAGGCGGAAGGAGATCAGCGAGCAACTTCGTCGCATTCTGACGCAGCGTATGGCCAATACCGCGGGCGAGAAGAAGAACAACTCCGGCGAGAGTTCAGCCAAGGAAGTTGAATCCTAGCGCAGCCGCGATGACGGCAGCTGCGCCCGCAACGGACTTTCCTTCATCGGTCTTCAGCCACTTCGAAGTTCCGGTAGCTGCTCGTCGCGCGAGTCTTTTTGTCTTGTCCCAACCCGTTTCCTTGACCCGGGCCTCCAGCTCGGCCTCTACGGCATCGGAGAAAGATGCCACAAGCGGCAGAAATCCCTGTGCTGCGGCCATCGGCTCAAGCGTTCCCAGAGCAGTCAGGGTGTCCTCAAGCTCTTGATCCAGTAGGTCTCGAAGGCAGATCCGGAACTGGCGCATCGTCTGGCGGAATTCTCTTTCACTCTGCCGGGCAATCGCAAGCAGGAGGTTTGACGACTGTTCATCACCAATACCACTGATGACGGATGCCGCCTGGGGTGACTCCTTGCAGATTTGACAAGGTCCGCCTGCAGGACGGACGCCAGTGCCATCGCATAGCCAGCAAGGCATGTTGTCGCCTCCGCAGTGTACCATGTAAGCGTAACAGGCCCACAATCGGGAGGTCAAGCGCCCGCGGCACGGGGCTGCCTCCCGGCACCTTCAGCATTACACGCTGCAGGCGCGGCGGGGGTACCACCTGGATGATGCCGCCATTGAGTCGCGAGTACCGCTAATCACTTGCCCTCTCACGCTGGAACAAGCGCGCCAGTTTCATCCGGACATCATTTGCGGCAGGCTCTACCCGAGCACCATCCCCCCAGAGCGACCGTGCCTTGGCGATGGCCTGCCGCTTCCCGGCGTCATCTGCTTCGAGGAACATGACGATTGCAGCATTGATCCCGTACTTTTGCGCGCAGCCCCAGCGTGAGATTTCCTGTTTGAAAAGCTCGTCGAGCTCCATGTGGATATACACGGTCTTCGCAGTCTCTTGATCTCGAGGTGCCATTCCGCTCTCCATCTGCGCCGATTGATGCCATCAGCTATACCACAGACGCTGAAGAAAACAAGTATTGCATTCCGATACGAACCCACAACGTATCCGGAGTCGCTCGCCATCAGTAGGGTGGTTGCTGCCTGGAAGATCCGCCGGTAGAATGCGAACTTCAGAGGTGAACGACTGGGGAGAGCAGGAAGGCCGGACGGGAGACCTCCGGCCTTCTGCCTGCGCGGGCTCCGCGCATAAAACCGGCCCCGGGGGGAAGCCGACCCCGGAGCCGGACCCCGGAGATCGTATTGAACGCCGGGGGGAACTATAAGGAGCACTGGTTCAACTCGGCCGCTGGTTCACCCATCCGCACGCACACGCGGAGTACGGCGGCACCATCACTCCGGAATGCCACGGGCATTCGCGCGTGCGGTATTGCGGGCGGTTCGCGGCAGTCTTCCGGGCCTCCCGCATGCCACGCATGGCGCGGGCGTCATCAAGCACAACGTCTTCGATGGTGTACCGCTTGAACTGCCGGGCCCGGTTGCGGTGGTAAGCGGCGTAGGCCGCGAAACTGCCTCCGAACTCCTTGCGGATCTCGGGCGTCCGGTCCCATCTCGTCTTCAACGCGATCATGTCCATGTAGTCGTCTCCCCGGCCATGCGGCCGATCTTGTCAGTTGTCCATCCCAAGGCGGGCCAGGATCTTGCCGCGAACGCGCTGCGATTCCTCGCGAGCCTGCCTGATCTGGCCAGCGCGGCTCTTCGCCTGCCGCCGCGCGGCCTCGAGCGCGTCCGCCTGGGCGTCCATTTCTTGCAGAACACGCTGGCGAGAGGCCTGGAGCTCTTTCAACTCCGCGTTGTAGCCGGTGGCCTGTTCATCCAGCTTGGCATCGTCCAGGGCGGCATCGGCCTCTAAACGGTGCAGGCCGACGAACTCCTCTCCAAGGGCGGCCGCCTGTTCGACCGTCAGACCGAGAGTATCCACGGCGGCCTCGAGCCGGTCGTCGGAGACATCAGCCCCCCGTGCGGCCTCTTCCAGCAGGTTTAATGCTTCCCTCCGCTTCTCGGCCTCGGTGGCCTGGATCTGTTCCTTCCGTCGCCGCAGCTTTTCGAACACGTTCATTGTCGTCACGCTCCTTCTAGGTTCTCGTCCTCGCTGCGATCATACCCGGCGGAGATTCCATCGGGTGGAATTTCGAATGCCGCCATGTTCCTGGCTGGCTTCAGCCGCAGTATCCACCGGGAATAACACGCGCTGCAAAACTGGTACTTCACTCTCGTTCGGCCACGCATCCTGCTCGATGTCGTGCCGACGATCCCGCGGCCGAAGGCGCCGCACTTCGGGCATCTCGGGACTGGCATCTCGTACACCGGGGTCCTGATCATCGGCGCCCTCCGTTCCACAGGAGACGCACGTCGTCGGGGAACCGCACCGGGGCCGTCCGATCCACCGGGTCGGGCCGTCTTCGTCCAGGCAGGGGAACGAGCTCGGTGCCGCGCTCCAGGATGGCCCGGCCGTCATCGATCAGGCGGGCGATCTCGTCCACGTCGGCGCCCTCGATGCGAGCCACGAGTGCGGAGTCGGCCAGGACTTCCGGACCGGTCCGCAGCAGCGCTTTGTGGAGATCCGTCGCCCGGATGCCGAGACGCAGCGCGACGGTGGCGAAGGGCTCAGGCGTCGGCCGGGGCGGGGGCGCGGGCCGTGGCGCCTTCCGGCCTTCCCCCTGGAGAACCGCCGGGAGGCGGTGGCGCCAGGAGTCCCAAGGCTCTGGCGGGTCGTCTGGGGCGCGGAGGATACGGACGGTCACGGGCAGCGGTCGAGTCATGCGGTCAGCGGACATCTCTCAACTCCTTTCTCAACACGGGAACCGCCAGCGCAGTCACCTCTGAATGGCACTGCGGAACCCTTAAAATGCAGCACTACAAATTGTGCAAATGCCGGGGTCGGCCGCCTCCGCACCCCGCCCCCCGCCGGAAGTACCTTGTGAGGCCCCCCTCCCTGTTCAGCCCAGCTGCACAGTCTTGCCTTCCAGCGGACGCCGTCCCGGGTTGGCGGGACCGGTCCGGCCCGGCCGGTCGAAGACGGCGCGAGGACATGGCCTGGAAGGCCGTTTCCAGGCCGTCTGGGCCACGATCAGGGGCGGGGCGTGCCTGGCACCGGGAAGCTTTCCCCGGCGGCAGGATGAGGCGGGAATCCGCGTTCGCCTGAGGCGTTGCCCCTGCGGTGGCCCCGCCGTTTCTTAGCGCGCCAGGGGGGGGTGATGGATGTGACGGTTGTGATGGGAGTTCCA
>CAZJTF010000004.1:0-60115 GCA_964548565.1 uncultured Planctomycetales bacterium
CTATCAAGCGTTGATCCGATAGCAGCGATCGAGTTGTATCGCTGGTTGCGGGGAACAGCCAGATCGGCCATATCCACCTGATGCCCTCACGTTGCTGCGAGAAACCTGCCGTTCGGAATCCACGCGCAGTCGGCGCCGCCGGAACAAGACCAAGCCCACGGTAAGCCAGCAGGTTCAATGCCCATGATGTGAGCGGCTCATTTCCCGAACTGGTGGGGTCGGACCACATTAAAGCATAGCGGCGGTCTTCAACCGGTGCCCAACGCATCGAGAGTTTCTCATCTGTGTAAGGGCCGCCTTTTAGCAGCGCTACACGAAGTTGTTCGCAGCCGACATGCGACAGAAGATCCCTGGCGGTGTCGAGAAAGAACTGGTGCCCTGAGCCAGTGATAAAGCAAAAAAGGCTTGCCTCAATACGTTTGGTTTTCGGATCAGCACAGGCATCGCTACCAAACGCAGCGAGCATGTCAGCGCCGCCTCGATCTCCTGTCAGGCAACGCTCTACGCACTCGCTGGCCACATTCCGGAAGTGTTGTGACGACGCGGAGAGGTCCTGCCCAAGACTCAATTCAGGAGACGGTACAACCTTTGAGAGGGTCTTCAACCACTCTGCCTTTGCCGTGTCGTGCTCAAGCTCAAGGGGTGCGATCTCTGCCTCTCTCGCGGCTCGCAACTCGTTCCCCTTGAGCCGCCGTGACTTCAGGCGCTGCTGAGCCTGCTTGATGGCCTTCTTCTTTTCCTGCACGCACTTCTTGAGGAGCTTTTCGCCTGCATCAGTGGCAGTGGAAGGGACACTGGTAGCCCTGTGGAGATGCGCGATGAATGCGTCCTCGTCCTGCCCCAGCGAGCACCACAGTCGTGGCCGCCAGGCGCCCTCATGCTCCTCCCAGCTCATCCTGACCGTCTCATTTGCCATTGACAGATGCAGCATGCGCAGTGTTCCGAGTGCCGCGAGGAAAGCAAGCGGATTTGATCCATCCAGCCCTCTCAGAAGAACGCCGTTCTTCTCATTCATGAGTTACCCTCCTCTTCCGCGGCACTGGCCTGCTGGTCTGAGAGGCGGAGGATAGACTCGAGCCACGCCAAACCCCACCAACCGTGCTCGCGAGTCAGCCTCCAGAACCGCTCCGCCACACCGGAATCGAGGCGGTGCGAAGGAACCCACCTCTTCCGCTGCTCCGGCGTAATTGTGACTCCATTCATTTCTATGGAGCGAGTGTCATCATCGGCTTCGTCAGTGATGACCGGTGCAAAGGGTCGGCCATGGCCGTGGTGGGCGGCAATCAGGTGCAACAGAAGATCAGGATCACCAAGCGGGGAGTCAGGTGTGACGCATCCATTGGCGACAAGCTCCACACTCAGCATTTCGTGCCGAAAGCCCGGCGGCAGTTGTGCCCGCTCCCTCCTGCGCCGGTCTTCTTCGCGTGTCAGGCCCCGCTGACCGCTCTTAGCGAGGAATGATGGAAATTCCATGGCCTCGTACGGCGTTACACCCGCCAGCAGTGCCTGAAAACGGGCGTCCGCCTTCCCGATGTCATGCAAGGCTCCCGCTGCCCGGACTGTTGACGCCAGTTCGCCAATCGCCAGCTTGTCCAGGGCAAGGTTGATCCGTTGAGAGACGTGCGCAGCGTGATCCTTCAGCAAGACGGAGCGGTCTCGCTGGCTCAGCCAATCCTCGCCGTCGTCCTCATCGGCGGAGGGTAGTGTGAGCCGATCGCTTTGTTCAAGCAGATGCTTGAAGACGACAACCTCGTTGGGGGCAGCGTCGAGGGATTCGCTTCCGGACTCGTACGAGTGACGCTCGATCGGTGACCCGAGAACGCCGAGCGCACACTTCACTTCCTTCCTCTCATCTCCCGCCGCGGCCAACTGCTCCTCGATGATCGGCCGGAGTGCTTCTCGCAGTTGATTCGCCGGAAGACCTCGCAATTCCGCTCGGCCGAGGAAAACGTTGTTGAGCCGGATGACGAGCCGGCGGCGCGCTTCACGGGTCGCACGCTCTGCAATGTCCAAGCGGACGAGGGCGTCGCGAAGTCGTTTCTTGTGACTCTCCTCGGCCTCTGCATTCAATCGTTCGAGTTCGCCGGCCGTTGGGGCACCCGGAATATGACCAAACCACCGCTGTTTACCATTCCTGGTACCCTCGGCCGGAGAAAAGTCATCTGTTCGAATTACAACCGTGTCCCCGGGACGCAAGGAGGCAGGGGTATCGATCACCTCGCAGTCCCGTGGCCCGCGCCACACCACGACCCGCTGACTAGTTGCTGCACCGGACTCCTCATTTTCGGGTTCAGCCGCCACTGGCACGTCAGCATCGCAGTAGAAGTCGCCGGACCTGCCCGACATCCAGCGCCGTACCTCCCACAGCGGCACGCTCATGCACTCGGGCGATGTGGGCGGCAGGAGCCGAACAATATCAGGCCAAAGACTCCAGTCATCCCCGAGATCGGCGCGCCAGCAGACATTCACTTCCGCGTTGTTGCGCTCGGGCCCGTGGATGAAGTAACTCACGTCCGGGCTTGGCTCGGGTTGTGGAGCCGTCTGGCAGAGGGCGTCGAGGTGGGCCGGCAGCAGCACGGCAGCATGCTGTGTAGGTGAGAGTAGCGGCTTGGCACAGTCTTCTGCGAGATACGTGGCACGCTCGTCCTCCACCTCCTTCCACAGATCAGCAAATCGGTTGATGCCGAAATCAACGTGGCCCTCCTTGTCCTTTTTGGACCAGAGCCAGTCCCAGGTGTGCCGAATTGCGTCGCCGTAGATCGGATCGTTGCCCTGAAGCGATTCCTCGGTGGCAATAATGGCGCCGACAGCTTCAATGGACCTGCCTTGACGGTTGAGTCGACCGAAACGCTGACGCAAGGCATCGATGCTGGCGCACTCGGTGAGAAGGACGTCGAAATCGTAGTCCGCCCCGACTTCAAGGCACTGTGTCGCAATGACGAAGACGGGCTTCTCCAGTGTTTCGGGACGGTCGGGGCCCACAATCTTTCGGAGCTTCTCCTGCAGGTCATCCCTGTCGATGGGGCGCATTCGGCCGATGATCAGGTGAACGTCAGCATCGAACGACCCTTTGGCTTTCCTCCGCTTCGCGATTTCCTCCTGGAGGCCACGCGCGATATCTCGCGCCGTCTGCACGCGGTTCACGATAATACCGACAGCCTTCGGCGAGCCGGCGATTGCGTCGGAGGCGCGGGAAACGAGCTCGTCGGCAACAGGTTTTCGTTTGGCAAGCTTCACAAGCGTGGCCGGTTTGGATGCCCTGTGCCGCGCGCTCAGGACCGGGTGCGATCGGTCCGCGTCGTCAAGTTCGAACGGCGCGCTTACGTCGCCGGCAGGCGTGGCCGTCATCTGCACAAAGTGCATCTGCGGTGCGGTTGTATGCTGTGCCTGGTAACGCCTGAGCAGCCCCATCGTCTCGCAGAATGCCTTTGTGACGTGGGCTTCATCAAGCAGCACGACCGAGTCGCAAGCACAAAGTGCGGCATGGATCGGCGCGGCCGACGGGGAGACGCCGTAACCCCGGAAGAGCAGGCGCGACCCGAGCTGGTCTGCCGTGGTGCAGACGACAATCGGCTGAGTAATACTCCTCGCCCAGGCGCGATCGCGGTAGATGCCGCCCCGCAGCTGGGCAACATCCAGCGGCGGCGAGTCCTGGTCACCGCTGACCTCATGCAATGCGTCGTCGACTTCTTTCAGGATCCCGTTTTTCGATTCCAGAAGCCGCTTCGCGAGGTTCAGCGAACGGTCGTACGCCTCATCCACGATCACGCGCCGATTCACCGTGAAGAAGATGCGCCGCCCAACGGTTCGTTTCCTCGTCTCCCGGTCCGCCTGGCACGCCAGCACGAACACGGCGATGTCGATACACGCCGTCTTACCGCTGGCCGTTGGCAGATCGATGCAATCCGGCCACCCTTCCTCAAAGACCTGTCTCGCAAGCCGCGTCTGCCACGGGAAGGGTTCGATCGGCTTGTCCTGTTTGTCCCGGTAGAGCGCACGGAAGAACTCACCAAACCGTTCAATCGAAAGGCTCATCGCGCCTCCTTGTCCGTCCAAGGCCGCATCAGCCCATAGCCCCGAAACCGCCCCGCGCCCAGCAACACCGGCCCCTGCACCGCTCGTTCGAAGTCGATCTTCGCGTGTACCTGATACCGACCCGGACGCAGCAGCGGGAACCCACCCTGACCGGGCATCGCGCGCAGCGAACCCCGGAAGAACGGAGTCTTCTCCACGCGTACGCTGATCGGTTCAGGCAGACCCGCGTTCTCGCACGACTTAACCAGGATCGCGGCCACCTCTTCCCGCCAGCCGATGGGGTCCTTCATCCGATCCGACTTGGGCATGCGGTCCAGCAGTACCGGCGTGACCGACGCCCAGGACCGACTCGGTTCCGTATACGTCAAGGTTCGGAGCGTTCGACGCGGCGAGAGCGAGTTATCGCGTACAACTTCCCATGTGCCGGCCCGGCCCAACGTCAGCCGCAGTGGCTTCGGCTCGTTCTTCTCATCGAACAGAATCGACGAGAGCACCCGTGCGCGTTCGCGGTATGGCACATCACGCGGAATCACGATGCCGAGGCCAATCAAATGACCGTCCGCGTGCGGATGATCAACGAAAGCGAGCGGAATCAAGACCATGTGCCGGCCGGACTCCAGCTTGGCTCCGTTGGGCTCGTGGCCGGCTACCCACGCCGGCGGCGGTTGGACCTTCGACTCCTTCATGATCAGGCCGCGAAGGGCCTGAGTGATCTGCGCGGTCGATTCAAGCCCCAATGCCTGTTCTGCCTCGTCGGTTTCGCGCAGAACGATGAAATTCGGGTCGAAGACCGAAGCCGGCGCATCGGCCGCCGCCGGGACGACTTCCCGGTACCCACGGCTGATCGGAAACACCGGTCGTTGCGACATAGGCTCGCCGCGCGGAAATCCCTCCTCGAGCTTCACCTTCAGTTCCTGCTTCGCCTTACCCTTCGACGTGGCAATCCGCTCCACCAGAACCCCATATTCTTCGATGGCTGACTTGTTGTACGCGGTCGCGAGTCTCTGCAACGCGCCCGCCTGGGTGATCCGCAGCGGCTTTTGCAGGCAATGCTCGTCCGGCACGTGCGTCGGCTCGACCGAAGGATCACGCTCCAGCCGAACCCAGACCAGTGACGACGAATGGCCAATCCGCGTGACGTTCCGGGAGATCGTCTCCAGCGCATCCAAATGGCCAGCGGGCGGGTCATCGGAAGGGTGCCAAGTCTGACGTAAAGGCTCGGAACCCACGTAAACACGCGGAAAGAACCGTGGTTGGCGGGTCCGTTTGAACAAGGCTGCACCGCCGGGTTGATCGTTGACGGGAACGTAGACGGTCTGCACTTCGCGGAGGCCGTGCGTCGGAACGCTGATTTCGGGAGGATCAAGCGTCGCGAGCCATTCAAGCGCCTCTCTTTCCGCTCGCTTTGCTTCGGAAGGGCCGTCGGTCTCGAAATGGGCCGCTGCAAGCGCCATAAAGAGGCGCGCCGGATGGGGTGGCCATTCGGCCTCTTGGCGGTTGGTCGGGTCAGTCGCGACGGCGTAGCCGGTAAGATACTCGATGGCAAGAGAGAAAGAAGGCATCGATCACCCCTCCCGCTCGTCTTCGCCGGTGGCGGCGAGCTCCTGACTCTTTCTGACGAGCGCGATGAGTTCAGGCGATGGTGTGAGCGTGACCGGTGTTGTGTCCCAGGGAAGCCCGAGCTTCGTTGCGGCTTTGACCGCCTCACCGTAGATCGCGATTGCCTGCTTCGAGTCGAGGGAGATCGGTGTCGGCTTGCCGGGGGTGTCGAGCAGTTCGAAACTCAGTGGACCTTCGGGAAAGAGAAGGCACCGTGAGCGGAGGTCACTGCCGTGTTCAAGCGAGAGGGTCAGGCCGACCAGGGCCAGCGAGGCCAATACGGTACGAGCGGCAACGTCACACTCGGGATCGAATTTGCCATCAATCGGGAATCTCAACCTGCGCAGCTGCGGAAGCGAGAGAACGGCGGTGTGTTCCGCATAGGAAATTGTGACGCCACCAGCCGCAATGGCCCCTTGGCGCGCAGTTGTGCCAGTCAATGGATCTTGGCCTTCGACGTTCTTCTGATACTTTGCGAAGGTGGGCGGTATGTTGCTGTGCCCGATCTCGGAGGGGTTAACGGCTCCTTTCTGTTTCCCCTCAGCGAATCGCCAATTGCCACTTCCGTCATTGATGACCTGAACCTTTGACGAAACCTGGAGTGGATCAATGCGGCTCCCAGTTCGCACCCCGAAGACGGCATCGATACCTACGATCTCGGACACGAGTGCCCGCGCAAACTTGTTGCCGAGTCCACCTGCCTTTTCGGGTGAACCCCACATCCCCAGGAAGAGTCCGGTTGGACAAAGTGCAAAGATCTCAGTCGCGTTGCCAAGACCTGCTGATCCCCAGCGGCGCGCGAAAACAGAATCCTTGAAGCGCACCCCATCCGCGAGCTGGCAATCTCGAAGAATGGCATCCGGGAGTCGATGCGGGACCGTGAGCGATGTGATCGGCTCAGTGATGGACTTGAGGAGTTGCTCGTTGGCCTTGCCGAAGTCGACGACGATCAACGGCATCGACAGTTTTCCCTCATCAATTGCCTGCTGCAGTGCATCTTCGATCCGATTAGCCTGGCTCTGCACCGAATCGAGCAGCACGCACGTGCACTCGCGCGTGGACGTGACCCTGCCGTGTTCATCCTTCACAGGGATGCGCCTCGTCTCGATCGCGTAGACTCCTCCCGAGTGCGTTGGGGGAAAGACCTTCGTGCCTTCTCCGGCAGCCGGTTGCAGAATGGTCCTGCATCGGATCGCAACGGTGTTCCCGGACACCGCCTTCCGCAGCGTGTCAAAGTCCAGCGGGATCGACTTCTCGGTCGTGGCAGTCGCCATGTTGATGTGCCTCCTCCCGCTCTGGAGCGGGTGCTGAGTTGGTGAGTTGACATGCCGGGCGATCGCTGTGCTCGCTCGGGATCGAATCTCGTGTTCCACTCCTGGTTGTTGCTGCCGTCTCGATCACGCTCGAGGTCGTCCAGTTCCGCACGGGTCGATCCGACGCCACCTTCGCGTCATCAGCCGCTGCGCATTCGGCGCTGATATCGACCGCCCGCACCGCGCGGCCAAACGCATGTCCCGCAGCGCCCTGAGCAGGCACCACCGCCACGCCCGCTCGGGCGAGAGCCCCTCCGGCACCCGGGCCGCGTCCGTCGGCCACTCCGCATCCATGCCGCCACTCCCGACGCAGCCCCGACCCCTCCCTCCCACGATCGCACCCCCGCACCCACGATAGCAGGGGCCTCTGACACCGTTATGTCACCGCCGCGGGAGGCTCCGGCGCCCGCAACACATCGGCAGCTGAGGGAGTGAGAGAGCAGGAAAGACTCATCATTTCAACATCCCCTCCTTACCTCCCCAGATCATAAAGCGAGTGACTTGCTTCGCGCGAGACAATACAGTATTGTGCGTCCGAACGCAAGACAGGGACTTCAGGAACTGAATTCGGCTTTGATGACGCGCGAGGGTTGAGCTGCGGGCTGCAGAGTGACACGCCAGCGGCGTTCCTGCCCGTCGATGTGCATGACGAGCAGGCCGTCGCAGGAAGGCATTGCCGCAGGGGCAGCGAGGAACAGCCGACCCGGTCCCACCTTGGACACGGGGAATCGCGTGCCGTTAACGTGGAGCACCATCCGCACGGATGCCGAATGGCCGCGGGAACTCTGAATGACGCCGCCTGGTGAAGACATTGACGCGCGTGCCTCGCTGTATGCTGACCGCCGCGGGCTGCGAATCGAGCGGCCGCTCGGCTACGGCAAGGATGGTAAGGTCCTGCAAACCCACATGTCAACGGCCATGAAAGTCTTCTTCCGACGGGACGCGTACACCAGGGAATCGGCCTGCTACCGGCGTCTGGCCGAGCATGACGTGGAAGAAGTGCTGGGTCACGCCGTGCCGCGTCTGTTGAGCTCGGATGATGAACTTCTGGTGATCGAGATGGAAATCGTGGCCTCACCTTACCTCCTCGATTTCGCGGATGCGCACCTGGATGTGGCGCCCGATTTCCCCGACGAGGTGATCCAGGAATGGCATGAACGTAAGCAGGAGCAGTTCGGCGACCGCTGGGACGCGGTGCAACTCGTACTGGCGTTCCTGCAGGGCCATTATGGCATCCACCTGCTCGACGTGAACCCTGGCAACATTACTTTCGCCGACGAGGGCGACGAATGAGCCCACTCCATTCCGCGCCGCGCACGCGCGGCCCCATTGAAGCATGATCTGGGGTGGTCAAGTTGCGTCGCTGTCGGCCTTCTCCGTGCTCGCGAGAGCACGGCCCCATTGCACGTCTGCAGCCGGTGCCCTCGTCGGGGTGCCGGCTGCCGGCGTAGTTGTCCGACGTCGCACGACTCAGCCTGCGCACCCTGTCCCCCAGCATCTTCGGCCGCCGGACGGTGCAGTGCGGGCCCATGCCCAGGATCCACCAGACGATCTCGTCCAGGCCGGCCACCTCGCAGCGCAGGAGAATCGACCCGTCGTCGAGCCACTCCACCTCCTGTGTATCGTGCCAGTGCGTGTCGGCCACCGTCTCCGCGAACTCGGCGTCGACGTGCAGTTCCACCCGGTAGACCCGGTCGCCCGGGATCATCCGCCAGGCCTTGCCCAGGTACGTCTTGAGCGAGAAGTCCTCCGGAATCGCATACGGCGTGTCAGTCTGCGTCATCCGCGTGAAGCGATTGAGCTTGAGGCACCGCAGGCCCGACCGGCCGCTGTGCCGCCCGATCGCGTACCAGGCCCGCTGGCTGAAGAACAGGCAGTACGGCCGGAAGAGGAAGTCCTCCTCGGCACCGTTGCCGCCGTCGCCAGGCCGGATGGATAACTCCCCGTCCCCCTCGGCCGCCCTGCCCCGCGCGGTCCTGGCGGGAGACTGCCCTTCGCGTCCGGAGCGCCCCCGCGGCCGCTCATACGCACATCGCAGGGCCCGGCGGTTGCCGATTGCCCAGCGGACAAGCTGGTAGACGTCCGTCACCCCGTCCCGCGGCATCGAGGCGGCCAGCTTGATCTCGACGTGCGGGGCGACCTGCTCCAGCGGGCCGGTGATGCCGGCCGGGAGCTGCCCCCGCACCTTGGCGACCGCCCGGGCGGCCGGCTCGAGCAGCGGGATCTGCTCGCCCTCCCCGACGTGCTCACCCAGGCACACGAGAGCCAAAGCCTCCTCCAGCGTGAGTTCCACCGGCGGCATGAAGAATTCCCGCCGAATGCGGTAGCCGCCCGTCTCCTCGTCCAGGTAGTACGGGACCCCTGCCCCTTCCAGCATGTTGAGATCGCGGTAGACCGTCCGCTCGGTGGTGCCGCATTCCCGCGCCAGCGCCCGCGCGTCCCACCGCCCACCCGACTGGATCAGCGTGATAATCTTGAGCAGGCGATGCACGCGGGAATACTTCATCAAAAACGCACCTCCAGAGTGGTCAGGAGCTGCTCGGATCGGACAGATGCTGATATGCCGAATCTGCCAGCGGCGGCATTGTACACTACCCGCCACGCAGGCACCAGTACCCAGTGCCAGGGCACAACGCCACCTCCCCTGCCACCCCGACAGCGGCAATTCCAAGTGGCTCCGGCCGGAGGCGTGTGCCAATGGCGGCGGTTGAGAGTTGGATGGCTGTGGCCGCTCGGGATCAAAGCAGGCTTGCCGCCTTTCACCGCCGGGCATGATGCAGCTGCCGCTTACCCACGAGTTCACCGCCGCAATCTGAGGCAGGCCGACGAGATCGCCCATCTCGCGACAGGAACGCTCAAGCGCAAGGTGAGTGAGGACTCCTCCAAGAAGAGCGTCAAACGGAAGCCTCTGCTGCTCTGGCGTGATCTCTTCATTCAGGAACTGCTGAAGTGATTGCGGACCCAGTCCACGCGGGTTTTCGCGCACATTCCTTTCATCATTCACCAGCCTTTCATTATGCAGCAGAATCGTGTCTGAACCTGATGTTTGTTCCGCTTTCTCGCCCTGGGGCCAGGAGGGGTGCTGTACCAGGGCTGGCTCCGGCAGCGTTACCGCACTCACGCATCGAGTCCGAGCCCGCTCATGGCCCAAAAGGTGGTCGAGCCAAGCCGTGGCTTCTGAGCTGCGGTCCTGCGGATCTCTGGGGCGGTACAGCATTGCTCGGTCTCCTTTCGCCGAGCTCCTCGCCAGGTGAAGACGGTCGCCGACCGCCCGCTCGCCGTGAGGACGAACGGTCCACCTGCCGACAAGCGGCCCAAAGGGGGGTTGTGAAGTTGGGCTATTCGGCTCCGAAGAATCCGAGCAGGTGCCCATTGCAGCGTCTCGCACGATTCGCTGCAGACATCAGGGTTGTACGGCCGAGCCAGACGGTTTCAAACGAAAAGTGGCGGAATTGGCGGGCTTGGCGACCTGGCGAGCCCCGGATCAACCGATGAGGCGTGGCGTCAGGGCGGCCAAATCGCAATCATCCGAGCCGACGTGACCACGGCTGGCTGGTGACAGTTTGGGGACAGACGGACCCAGAATGGATGAAGCCCCAGGGTCTTTCTACCTGAGGCTTCGGAGCTTACGTACGTAGATCCAAAAAGAACGGAGAGGGCGGGATTCGAACCCGCGGTACGGGCGTTCACCCGTACGCCGGTTTAGCAAACCGGTGCATTCAGCCACTCTGCCACCTCTCCAACCGGAGCCTGCCAAACCGCCTGTGGCTGTCTCGCGCCACCAGAGTATCAGTTTACGGCCCAGAATCAACTTGGGCAAAGCAGCAAACCCGGCGGCCGGTCGCCTGCAGACAGGGCGTCGATGTCTTCCCGGGGCACTGTGCCCATCCGCCAGAGTGCGCAACCCCGGAAAGAGCGGCGATGTCGATTGGCCACGAGCTACCCGGCGATATCAGGTGCGTCCGCTGTCACTGGCTGCCTCTCGGCCTCGATGCCCGGTGATTTGGCGTGGAACCGCACGCTTGTCGCCCGACGCGGCGCGAGGACCCGCCGGCGGCCCGGCGCGACGCGGATAGCGCCGGGGCACACCTCAGCGGTAGGTGCGAAGAACGCCGATGACGACGCCCTGCACCTTCACATTGTCCACGTAGATGGGCTTGAAGGCGGGATTGGCCGGCTGGAGGCGAATTCGGCTTCCCTCCTTGTAGAACTTCTTGAGCGTAGCCTCGCCGTCTTCCAAGAGCGCGACGACTGTCTCGCCGTTTCGTGGATCCTCGCGGCGTTCAACCACCACGTAATCCCCGTCGCGGATGTGCTCGTCGATCATGCTGTCGCCGCGGACCTTGAGCACGTAAGCGCCGCTCCGCGCCGTAAACATGTCCTGCAGATCAATCTCTTCCCGGGATTGGATCGCCTCGATCGGGTTGCCGGCCGCGATATGGCCGACCAGCGGCAGCGCCGTGCGGGATTCATCCGGAAACGCCACACGGGAGGTGAGTTCCAAAGAACGTGCCCTGTGCCGCGAACGGCGCAGAAGTCCTTTCTTTTCGAGGCCGGTGACGTGCTCGAACACGGTGACCTTTGTCACGCCGAGCACTTCGGCGATCTCCTGCATCGTCGGCGAATAGCCATGCTTGCGCTGGTAGTCCCGGATCAGGGTGAGGATGCGCAACTGCTTGGGGGTCAACCGGTACGTGGTTGTCGCGGCCATTGGTGCTCTCCATGATCGCCAGTCCGCCGGGGCCGATCGCAACGACCGGCCAGGCCTCAGGACCGACGACTGTTTGCCTGGGCAGGACCGCGGGCGGAGTAACCGCTCTCACGGCCGCATCGAAGCCGCTCAGACCAGTCCCGACCGGCACTTCGTCCGCTCCGGACGTGAGATGCATGGATCTGGGGAACGCCGTGAGGGGGCTCGCCACGAACAGCCCCGACCGTCCGCATTCCATGCCCTCGACCGCCAGGCCCGGCGCCGGCGGTTGCACGAGAGCGGTCCACACACCGGACCACATCGCGGCGAGGGCGGCACACTCCGCCCGGATACCGGCCCAGAGCCCCGTGAACGACTCCCACCAGCCCGGCAAGTCCCGCGGGCGCGACTGCGGCACCGGCTCAGCCGGAACAGCGTGGCGGAACTCCCCCCCACTTCCGACAACGCACAAGGGCAAGCTCTCGGCTCCGCTCATCGCGCCCGCCTCCCTGCGGCTCTTCGCGTTTCCTGACGCCGCTGCCAGCAGGGGGAACTCCGGGGCCCCGCCCGCGCCGCGGCACATGACGAGTTCAGTTTTTGTACGGACATGAGTATACCCTAACTTGTTCCGAACGTCAAGTGGAATCGCTACGGTTTTCCCCCTGTCAACACTGCACTTCCGTTATCGGACCGGATGGCCACAGGTTGTATGTCCTCGTTCATCCGCCACAATGACTTGGCTGTATCGGATACCCTCGGAGGCAATCTGCACACGGATTCCCGTCTTTGTCCCAACCGGCGGCAGACCCGCAACTTGGACGTCCTGATTTTTTTGGACACTCAGGGTGCGAACCGCCGGTGCGGGGTTGCCCGCGGGCGTCCGGGCCGATACCCTTCCAGCCAGCCATTCCTGGAAGCTAGACATGCCGCGAAAAGTCACGCTGGCCGCCATCTCTGCCGGACTCGAGGCGGGGTCCGCGGCTCGAACCGCGCCCGAGAATCTCTCCCGCACCCTGGCGGCGATCCGGCAGCTGGCCCCCTGCCGTCCGGACCTGATCGCCCTGACCGAATGCTTCCACTGCGCCGGCGTCCCGGGCCGTTTCGACGAACTCGCGCTCGAGGCGGGCAGCGAAACCGTCCGGAAGATCTCAGAGGCAGCGCGCACGCTGAAATCGCACGTGCTCTGCCCGATCATGGAGCGCCGAGGAGACCTGACGTTCAACTGCACGCTCTGGATTAACCGTGCAGGCGAAATCGCCGACCGTTACGACAAGATCCACCCTACGGAGAGCGAAATCGACTCCGGCGTGACCTGCGGACTGTCCAAACCGACCGTCCTGCAGATGGACTTCGGAAAAGTGGGTGTCCAGACCTGTTTTGACGTGAACTGGCCGGAGCCGTGGCGGCAACTCACCCGTGGCGGTGCGGAATTGATCGTCTGGCCGAGCGCGTATGGCGGAGGACGATTTCTGGCCGCCCGTGCGTCTGAAAACCAGTGTTACGTCTTGAGCGCGACGTGGCCCCGCCTCTGCCGGCTTTACGACATCACCGGCGATGTCCTCGTCGAAGGCGGGCGACTCACCGAATGGATCGTCGGCACGGTCGACCTGGAGCGCCGGCTCTTCCACTGGGACTTCCAGGGCGACAGGCTCGCGCGCATTCGCGACCGCTACGGCCCTGACGTCCGGATCGACATCTACCACGAAGACGGGTGGTTCGCCCTGCAGTCCCTCCGCGACGGTCTGAGCGTGGGCGACCTCATCCGCGAGTTCGACCTGGTGCCGCTCGACCGCTATCTCGTCCGCGCGACGGAGAAACAAAACCAGCATCGCCCGACGCGTCCGGCCTGGTAGCCGCGCCCGCATTTGACCGGGCCTGTTCGTTGGTATGGAACGCCGGTCGTGCTACACTGGCGTCTGCGTCAGGCAGTGTGTCGAACCGGCAACGCAGGTGCATCGTGAACATCCAGTTCCATTGCGACAGCTGCGGGAAGCTTGTGCAGGCACCCCCATCGGCCGCCGGCAAGCGTGGCCAATGCCCTTATTGTGGCAAGAGCGTCTACATTCCGCCGCCCCAGGAGGAACTGTCAGAACTGCCGCTCGCCCCGGAAGATACGCAGGACGAACAGCGTCAGGCTGAACTCCTGGCCGAGCGTCGTCGGCTCGACCGCATTCTCGAACAGGAGAAAGCCGACGACGAGGAGGATGAGCCGCGAACACCGCAGGGCGCGTCCACGCCGCACGCGCCGGGCAGCGGCGCCCCCGAGGACGACCTCGAGGAAACCGTTATCGCTTACCTGGTCGCCATTTCGAAGTCCAACCTCGATCGCGCGGAGAGTCTGCTGCCCACACTGCAGCGCCACCGGAACGAGGTCCGCAAGATCGTCGAGCGCCTGGCGGCCGACCAGATCCCGCCGCAGGCGATGACGGGAGTTCCGCCCGCAGTCTACCAGGGCTTCCTCAAGAGGTTACGCGGCCAGCTGTAGCGTCTGCGTTCCTTGTGCCGCATTTCCATCCCGCCGGCTGCCCGGCCGGATAGCCATCGCGCACCAAGAGGGGAACAATTCACCGGACCTTCAGGGTGGCTTGTGCGCACACGGCTGTTCAACATCTGGTACTCGCTCAACTCGAGCCTGTGGTTCGTTCCCGCCATCATGGTCTTCCTGGCGGGCGGCGCGGCGTTTTTCACGATGTGGGTCGATCGGAGGGTGGCCTCCGGCAGCGCCATCTCCAACTACGTCCTCTACACCGGCTCGGCCGAGGGAGCCCGCGAGGTCCTGTCGATCGTCGCCGGCTCCATGATCACCGTCGCGGGCGTGGTCTTCTCCATCACCATGGTCGTGCTCGCCCAGACGTCCACGCAGTTCGGGCCGCGCCTGCTCAAAACATTTATGCGCGACACCGGCAACCAGTTCGTTCTCGGCACCTTTCTGGCGACGTTCATCTATTGCATCCTGGTACTCCGGGGCGTTCGCAGCGAGCAGGGACAGGAGTTTGTGCCCTCCGTGTCCGTCGCCCTCGCGTTCGTGCTCGCTGTCGCGAGTCTCGGCGTGCTGATCTACTTCATTCACCACGTGTCGGAGTCCATCCAGGCACCCAACATCATTGCCGTCGTCAATTCCGACCTTGACAGCGCGATTCAGCGGATGTTCCCCGGCAACATCGGGCACGACCGCCGCGAGGTAGGAAACTCGGCGGAACACCCCGATCTGAACGGCGAAGACGTCGCTCCCATCGTCTCCGCGCAGAATGGCTACATCCGCACGATGGACGGGGAAGGCCTGCTCGACCTGGCGATCCGGCACGATGTCGTGCTGCAACTGCTGTACCGTCCGGGCCAGTTCCTGATCCGTGGTGAGGAACTCGCAACGGTCCGGCCTGCTGATCGCCTGAATGAGCGGCTTGCCCGCGCGGTCAACGACGCGATCACCGTCGGCCGGTATCGCACGCTCGAGCAGGACATCGAGTTCGCAATCGACCAGATGGTCGAGATCGCGATGCGTGCCCTCTCGCCGGGTATCAACGATCCTTTCACCGCCATGAACTGCGTCGACCGCCTGGGCCAGGCCCTGGCGCGCCTCGACGAAACAGGCATGCCGAGTCCCGATCGCTATGATCGCGGCGGGCACCTGCGGGTGCTCGCGGCCACCGCCACGCTCAACGGGGTCACCGATGCCGCCCTCAACCAGATCCGGCAGCAGTCGCGGGGAAACGTGGCAGTGACCCTGCGCCTGCTTGAAGTGATCGCCGCGGTTGCCCAGGGCGCCAGCCCCGAAATGCGCGCCGCCCTGCTCCGACACACCGGGATGGTTTACCGGGGCGGCGACTGCGTCCCCGAGGATCTCGACCGCCAGGCCATCCGCGAACGTTACGAGGCGGCGATGCGGATCCTTACCCAGGGGACGGGCAACGGTGCTCTGCACGATGCCATCATCGGAGCACGCCAGAGCCTCGAGTAAATAGAAAGACCCCCCGAGGCTTCGTCCGCCGCGGAGGGTCTTCAATGACTGCTTTGTCGTGTCAGTTCAGCTCGCCGCCGGGCGCCGGCTGCTGGGGCGGCTCCTCCATCGGTGCGCCGCCGCCTCCCATCATCATCATGAACAGCGGGGCCATCGCTTCCTTGACAGAGGTCACCAGTTCCATCGGGATGAGAATCTCGCTGTACTGAGCGGCATCGCCCATTTTCACCGAAGTGACGACCACCGGCACGTTCTCCCGCAGCGCGGGGATCGGCAGCGGCTGCCCGACCTCCATCGCGATGTTCGACACCAGGGCAAGCAGATTCGCCACGCTCAGGTAAGCCTCTGCCACGCGCGGGCCGGCCGGCTGCCGGTCCACCATCTTCTTGATGTCCTGGTTCTCGGCGAGAGGCGCTTCGTTCTTCTTCACGCTTTCGGCGATGGCGGCGAACCGCTTGGCCCCGCCCCCGAACGTCATGGCCACCTGGTTGTTACCGATGGCGGCCACCCGCACGAGGATGCCCTCTTTTCCGATCACCGACTTGACTTCCTCGATCGTCTGCTCGTTCGACTGCCCCTCGTCGGCGGGCAGCTTCTGCAGGTCGACCATGAAGTGGTCAACCTTCATTCCACCCACTTCCTCGGCGTCTTCCTTCCACTGAACCGCGTCGGACACGGCTTTTACCTTCTCAGGAGCAGCCCCTTCCTTGGCTGCCGCATCCGCGATGATCTCCTTGAGCTGTCCGAACAGCTTGCGGGCCTCGCCCCGCCAGGCCGCGGCGTCTTTGACCTGCGCCGACATCTGCAGCCCCACCAGGCCTTCGCCGCCCTCGGCGGGCAGGCTGCTGACACCGACGCTCAGACGCTCCACGTTGCCGAACAGGTTGACGAGCGGATCCTTCAGCGCGTTCAGCTTCGCCGCGTCAACCGACGTGCCCGCCAGCTGCGTGATGGTGCTGAACATGTTGTCGATCCCCTGCCGCATCTGCTCCTGCGTGGCGGGGTCGGTGCTGCTCATGGCGCCCATCGCCAGGATATACGACTCGTTGGGGAGCCCCACGAGCAGCGAGCGCTCCGTCCCCTTGATGGCCGCCATCTGCCGGGCCAGTTCGGTGCCCTCCTTCATCCGGGCATACCAGCTGAAGATCAGGCCCTTCTTCTGGTCGAGCGAGGCGGCCAGGGCGAATTCCTGCGCTTGCGTGATGATCTTGTCGAGCTGCTCCATGCCCGTCGCGGGCTGCGCACCGGCCGCCCCCATCGGGCCCGAAGCCAAAGCCTTCTTGATACCGTCCGACAGCTCCTGCAGCAGCTCCTTCGAGATGCCGCGGGGGTTCGCCCACGCGAAGATGTCCTGACCGGCGAACGCCTTCACGCGGTCGGGAGACATGGTCGAGAGGATGCCCTCGCCCTTCGCCTGGATGGCCGCAGTCACCGCTGCCGGGCTCTTTGCCACCACAACAAAACGGCCCTTTGTCGCCGCGACGGACTCCTCGCCCATCAACGTGATCTTGGCGACATCTCCTTCTTTTTGCCCACCGAAACCAGCCAGCACCTTATCCGGATCCGTGGCCGGAATCAGCACAACGACCTTCTCGACGATTGCCTCGGCCGTTTTGACATCGCCGGTGTTCAGCACCGCGATCGCGAGGCTCGCGTTGTCATCGAACCCCTCGGTGATCCCGAGTTTCTGCCGGACGAGTTCGCCCAGGTTCGGGAGTACGCCCTGCGGAAGTCCCAGCTGCTGTACCACCGCATTCAGGTCCGCATCGAGCTCGCGCAGGTTGCGGACGGCCACGAATGCCGTCGCGTCGGCGGGGATCGCCTTCAACAGCGCAGTTGGATCGGCCGGCGCGGTCGGAGCCGCCGCCGACGGCGCGGCCGCTTCCTGGGCCGTGAGAGCGGCCGGCAGCAGCAGCACGGACACCAGACTTGCACACAGCCATCGGTACCTTGTGTTCATGTTTGATTCCTTTGAAGCAGGAAGTTTTACGCCGTCGGAGCGTAATCCGCGCCAGGAACACGCGTCAAGTCAGCGGGAAGGCGACCCGGCACCGAGCCGGGAACCCCCTTCCCGATTGGACGATCATAGACGACAAAAGTTTTTACAGACAGCTCCCGGCCCATCAATTCACAGGCACGGTCGTGTTTTCCCGCATGGCGTCCACCAGCGTGGTCGGCGCCACCTCGTCCGCACGGTGACAGGCGACGCGATGGCCAGGCTCGCAGCCCGCGTGCGGTGCCAGAGGCGGGACCTCCTGTCGGCACACGTCGATTGCCAGCGGGCACCGCGGATGAAACGGGCACCCTGGCGGCGGATGGATCGGGCTGGGCACCTCCCCTCCCAGGACGATCCGCGCGCTCCGCCGGGTGGGATCCGGATCCGGTATCGCCGACAAAAGCGCCTGCGTGTACGGATGCTTCGGATTACGATAGATCGCCCGCGCCTCCGCTATTTCGACAATTCGACCGAGATACATCACCGCGACGTCGTCGCTGAAATGCTCGACGACCGCGAGATTATGCGCGATGAAGAGGTAGCTCAGGCCCAGTTCGCGCTGCAGATCCTGCAGTAAGTTCAGAATCTGCGACTGGATAGACACGTCCAGCGCGCTGACCGGCTCGTCGCAGACGATCAGGTCGGGGTGCAGCGCCAGGGCTCGGGCGATCCCGATCCGCTGCCGCTGACCGCCGGAAAACTCGTGCGGGTAGCGGTTCATATGCGACGGGCTGAGGCCGCACCGCACGAGCAGGTCGGCCACCCGGCGATCCCGCTCGCGCCCTCGCGCGATCCCATGGACCGTGAGGGCCTCGCCAACGATCGTTCCGACGGTCATCCTGGGGTTCAGGCTCCCCACGGGATCCTGAAATATGATCTGCATCCGTCGCCGGACCTGCCGCAGCCGGTTGCGATCCAGCGAAAACACGTCGAGCCCATCGAATGTCACGCTGCCCGACGTCGCCGCAATGAGACGGAGAACCGTCCGACCTACGGTCGTCTTTCCGCATCCGCTCTCGCCGACCAGACCCAGCGTCCGCCCCCGGTGGACCTCAAAACTCACCCCGTCCACCGCTTTGACCCACTCGTGGACGGTGGAAAAGACGCCCTGCCGGATCGGGAAATGAGTCCGGAGGTCCCGTACTTCGAGCAGAGCATCCCCGTCGCCCGACCGGACCGCCTCGCTGCCGCTGCTGTTGGCTGAAACCATATCTCCTTAGATTATGAGCGGCAGTGAGCCTTGCCAAGCCGAACCGCGTCCCGACAGTGGTGTCTGGTGGCGGCAGGCAGAGGAGCGGGTATGAATCCGGAGTCGAATCAAGCTTCACAGGCATCGGGGACGCCTTCGTCCGAGGAACAGCCGCCCTGCTTCCGAACGTCCCCCTGCCGGATGCGACGGATGCTGCGGTCCGTTCTCATCGCCGGCGTGTTGTCATACCTCGTGTGGTGCGGTCTTCTCTTCTTCCAGCAGGACGCGATGATTTTTCCCGCGAGCATGGCTCCCCGCCCGCTGCCGAGGCCGCCGCGCGAGGTCATCGTCACTTCGCTCCCCATCCCGGGGGGCGGGCAGGTCGAGTCCTGGCTGTATCCGGCTGCCGGCGACGGGCCGGCACCTCTCGTGGTCTACTGCCATGGCAACGCGGAGCTGATCGACTACCAGGATCCTGTCGTGCAAGGCTATCGCCGCCTCGGCGTCGCGCTTCTCCTGCCTGAATACCGCGGATACGGGCGTTCCGGGGGCAAACCATCCGAGGCCGGCATCGTCGCCGACTGCATCCGCTTCGTCGACATCGCCCTCGCCCGCCCGGGGATCGACCGAAGCCGAGTCGTTTTCCATGGGCGCTCCCTGGGAGGCGGGGTTGCGGCGCAGTTGGCGGCACAACGCAAGCCCGCTGCCCTCATCCTGGAAGAAACCTTCTACAGCCTCGCCGCGATGTCCGCCGAATACTATGCGCCCTCGTTTCTGGCGAAACACCCGTTCCGCACCGATCTCGTCCTGCGAAAGCTCGAAGCGCCCATCCTGCTCTTCCACGGCACGCGCGACTCCGTCATTCCCGTCGAGCACGCGCGCCGTCTGCACGCTCTCAGGCCGGATGCGACGTACGTCGAGTACGACAGCGATCACGTCGAATTCCCGGGCGATCGAAACGAAGCGGCGTACTGGGACGAGATCCGGCGCTTTCTTCTGAAGGCGGGTGTCATACAATCCGGCGGATGAGATATACGCCTGCCGCAGTATCGGGTCTGTTCAGCACGTTCCTGCTCGTCAGCGGAGTCTCCTGCACGGGTGGAGCCACGCAGCTTCCGGACGGTCTGCCGTACAACTTCCACGTGCTCGACGAGGGCAGGGCCTACCGGTCCTCCCAGCCGGAGGACAATGAACTGGCCGTGGCGATCGAAAGCTACGGCATCCGGACCGTCATGAACCTGCGGGGAGAGAACGAGGGCAAGGACTGGTACGACAATGAGGCGGCCATTTGCGCCGCCATGAACGTGACGCTCTCCAATCACCGCATGAGCGCCAAGAGCCTCCCGACGCCGGAAGTGCTCGCGGGCGTGATTGATACCCTGCAGACAGCCGAGTACCCGATCCTGATCCACTGCGACGGCGGCTCGGACCGATCCGGCGCCGTATCGGCGATCTACCGCATGCTGATCCAGGGCTGGGACCGCGCCGGAGCGCTCACCGAACTCTCGCCCGTCTACCTGCACTTCCGCTTTTACGCGCCGTGCATGGACACCCTGGCCGAGCTGTACCAGCCGAGCGCGTCATGGCTCACCTGGTACGCCGAGAACATGAACCAGATCACCTGCCAGTGAGAAGCCGGAGCGTCCCGGCTGGCTACTGACTGCTGACAAGGCGCCGGATGGCAGTCTTGAGCACGGCTTCCGAACCGGGGCCGGTCCACGCCATCGTCACTTCGTATCCGCCCTGGTCGAATGCCTCTGCCGTGGGGATGTATGCGGGACCGCAGTCGCCGTATCCCGCAACCGCGACGAAGGGCTGCACCGGCGCTTCTGCCCCCGCCGGGGCGCTTGCGGGCACCTCGGGCGCGCCCGCCGCCTCGCGGGCGAAGAGCTGGTATGCCACGAATGGCTCCCCGGGCAGATGCAGAATGGACGTCTCGTTCACCCGCAGGCAGGTGATGTCGATTTTCCTGCCCGCCTCGTACCGATCCCACCACGCCACGCCCATCGCACCCTTGATGGCGGTTCCCTTATTCTGAGATGCGCCGCCCTTATAGTCGGTCATCTGCTTGTGGAACGATTCCCGCGTGAACTCCTCCCGCATCGGCAGATGCACCGGCTCGGCCTTCCACCGGACCGACCGCACCGGCTGCCGGCGCGTGGATGCAAAGGCCGCCTGCATCGCCCGGTACATCCGCTCCATCAGCACCGGTCGGTTTTCAGGCGAGCCGTCGTTGTATTTGCCCGCCGACACGTCACCCGCACACCCCGTGAAATACACGTGATGCACGCCCGGCTGTTCGCGCCGCAGCCGTTCCCGGGCCAGGCCGCAGAAATCGGCGGAAACCCCGCCCTTGCCGTAATAGCTCATGGGATGGGTCGCGTAATAGTGCAGCGCGGCGATCGCCTGTTCCCCGTCCCAGAAACTGATGCATCGTAGCCATGGGTCGATCAGGCCCTCAGGCGCCTCCCGGGCCTGTGCGTTTGTGCAGGCGCTCCCGCGCCAGAGGGCGACCTTCCCGTTCGGGCCCAGAATCCGGCGGTTCGACGCCACCTGCTCGACCCGGGCCTGCCCGATTCCCAGACCCGTCACGCCCCGCAGCTTGCCCAGCGCCTCTTTGGCCGCGCCCGCCGTCCGACGGACCGCATCCTCGAAAAAGCCGCCCTTCAGCGTCGCCAGGTCGATCCCCGCCGACGCCAGGATGCGGTCGGCGGCCGTGTCGGCGATGATCGCGTCATGCGGGTGTACGCATTGGATCGCCACCCGGTGCGGAGCCGTGTCCACCTGTTCAGCCACCGCCGTCCGGAAGATCTCGTGGGACTCGCTGCGGATCCAGCACCAGTCCACCGCGACGATCACCACCGGCTCGTCTCCCTCCTGCTGAAGCACGATGCCGTGGGCGAACTGCGGGTCGACGATTTCAGTCGCGGGGCTGATCCAGCCGCCGCACAGGGGATGACCCAGTGGTGGCGTGACGTTGACGCTGAAGATGCTAATTCTCATTTCATCGCTCGTGCAGGCTCCGTGCGCGATGCGTTGCCGCCGACCGCACCGGAACCCCTGCCCATAAAAAACGTCCCAGTGCTATGGTAAGTCGCGGCAACCTATTTACAATGACCCGCGGTCGCAGGCAGTTTTATCGGGGTCGCACGATGGCATCGGTTCCACCGCCATCCCTCTCAGTCGAGGAACTCCTCCGCCGATGGTCCCCACGTCGCATCGGGCGCCGCGTCAGCGTCCTCTCGGAGACCACCAGCACGAACAGTGTCGCGCTGGAGCATGCCTCTGAGGCGGATGCCGATGGCCTCGTCATTGTCGCCGACTACCAGACCGGCGGTCGCGGACGGCTGGGGCGATCCTGGCACGCGCCGCGTGGAGCGAGTCTCCTGCTCAGCGCGCTGTTGACGCAGGAGCTGCCCGAACCGGAGGATCCCGGCGGGCACGTTTCTCCAGCGGGGCGTCTCACACTGCTCGCCGCGGTGGCCGCGTGCGAGGCGATCCGTGCGGCGACCGAAATCACACCCGCGATCCGCTGGCCGAATGACCTGCGGATCGGCGGGCGCAAGTTGGGCGGCATCCTTGTGGAGTCTCGACAGGCTCCCGAGGGCGGTCGAGCCTGGGTGATCGGTATCGGCATCAATTGCCTCCAGCATGCCGGCCACTTTCCGGCGGAACTCCGCGACACCGCAACATCGCTCGAAATTGCAGCATCGCACCCGATTGACCGTGCGTCGCTCGGGCGGGAACTGATCCAGGCATTGGATCGCTGGCTGTCGGACTCGTCGCGATGCGTTGCGGAAACAATCCGACACGCGTGGCAGTCGTTCGCGGAGCCGATCGGCCAGTCCGTGCGGCTGCGTCGCGAAGGAATCGAGTTTCACGGCCACCTGCTCGACATCGATCCGTACGGCGGCCTGATCGTGCAGTGCGATGATGGACGACGGGAGTGGTTCGACCCGATGTTGACCACCATCCTGTAGGAATGCAGTTGCTCGCATGACGCGACGCAAATCATCCCCGACACCGCCCCGGCGCAAAGCCGCGCCGCCCGGCAAACCTCGTCGACGCTCCACCGGTGCGGCCAAGAAGTCCCGTGCCACGCCGGCCGCGCTGTCGGCCCCTCTGCCTTCTCCTGCCCCAGTCGTATCGCCGCCACTGGAGCCGCAAGCCTCTCGACGAAATCTCGCGACGACACTCGCCGGCTGTGTCCAAGGTGTCCGTCGTGTACCGCTGCACCTTCTCCCGTTGCTGGCCGGCGTTGTCGCCGGATGGCAGTGGATCGGTCTCCGCGGTATGACCAGCGCCGCCATTGAGCCGACGCCCGGCACGGCCGCAATGCTCACGGCGGTCGCACTCCTGGCAGCGGCGATCGGGCCCTGGCTTCCGGAGCGTGTGCTCGGGACCCTCGCGCGTTTTCTCGAACGCCGACGGTCAGCGGGGAGGATCGCCGATCGTCCGCCTGCCGATCCATCGTCTCCCGCCGGTGATCACGAGGGCGCGCTCTTCTATCTCTCCATCGCGCTGGTGTGCTGCACCGCGGGTGTGGTCGCGCTGGCGACGCTCGCGCTGGCCGACCCCTGGCACCGGGCACACGAGTTCCTGCTGGCCCGCTTCTTCTGGACGAACCTGACGCTGACCGCGCTGGATTGGGGCTGGGTCGCCGTATCGGCCGGCCCCTCCTGGATCATGCTCGGCCTGTTGTATGCGATGCTCTGTCTCGTCCCGCATCCCCGCCCGACTGCCGGGCGGCACATTTCAGAAGTGGCACCCGGCTTCCTCGTCGGGGTCGGCTTCGCCCTCTGGGCGGGCGAACAGGCCCGACAGGGCGCAGTCTCCTGTGAACAGGTCTTCCTCCTCGGCGTGCTGGGCATGTTCCTCATGGCCGGGGTCGCCGCGTATCGCGTGCAATCCTCCACCAGGCCTGCGCCTCCCGCTGGCGATGACCTCCCAGAGGTTGCGCCCGAAGGGGAAAGCGTCATCTGGATGTCCATCGTGCTCTGGGGGGCGGCCGCCTCGCTCCTGACGATTGGTTGGAGTTCCTCCTTCTGCCGGGCAGAGCACGCACAGAGCGCCGGTACGGTGAGCCTCTTCTGCCTCGCCGTCGCCGCGGGCTACGTCGCAACGAGCCTGTCCCCGCGAACACCGGGCGTGAACGGCTGCGGCATGGCCACCTGGGCGGCGGGGATCATCTCGGCGCTCGCAATCACGGTCACCTCGCTGCGGCCCGAAAACTCGCACCTGCCGAGCGGTATCCTGATTGGCGCCGCGCTCGGGTATGCCCTCCACCAGGCCGAGACCGCCTGGCTCCAGCGGGTCGGCAGCGAGGCCGCCGGCTTCGCCCAGCTCGCCAGCGCGCTTCTGACCGGCGCCGCCATCGGGTTGATCACCGGGGCATGGATCGCGGTTCCGCGACTGGGAGCCATGGGAGCGGCGGTCGCCGGCGCGCTGCTGATGATGGGCTTCGGCGGGCTGGTGCAGATCTACGAGAAGAACTGTCCCGTGACCGTCCGTCACCGCCGACTGGCGGTCATCTTCGCCTCGCTCGCCGGCGCGATCCTGGTGCTGCCGTCCGACGTCCAGCGGTGGACGCAATGGGAGCAGCTCACGGCACCGCGTTCCTCGGTGCGACGGGTGGGCCTGAACGGCCTGCTCCCCGGCGTCGTCGGTCCGGTCTGCGTTATCGACACGCAACTCACGCGCGTCCAGGTGGACACGCGCTCCGCCAGCGCGGAACGCATCCCCTTCGGACCATTTTGCCGCACCTCGCTGGCCGTGCCGTCGCGGTTCTCGGCTCATAGTGCCATGCGCAGGCTCCGCCTCGGCCACCGCCGGTACGCCCTCATCTATCAGCGGGTTCCTCTCGCGGTCGGCATGCTCGACGATGCCCAGTACTCCCGCGAGTGGCTCGAAATCTTGCGCAGCCACACTTCCTCCGGCGGGCACGTCGTCGTCGACGTGGATCTCGCCACGTGTGACGTCGAAGCCATCCGCGTGATTGCCGGCACCTTCCGCAACGCGATGAACCCCTCCGCCCTGTGGCGGATCGAAACGTCTGACCGCCGGGAAGCCATCCTCCGCCTCCTCTGCATGCCGGGTTCGCACGCAAGCGACCTGTCCGCCGGCTGGCAATCCGTGGATGCCTTGCTCGACGGCGCCGATCCGGGCGAGCATTCCCTCCGCCGCAGCCGGCTGGCCGGGCACGCCAGGCCGGAGGACACCGCGATAGCACTCCGTTTCCTGGAGGCCTGCTCGGCCCCAATTGCCACCGCGGACGCTGTTCAACGTCAAGTCGTGCGTTCCCCTGTCCGATAGCCTTGCATGGCAGCCTGGTCCCCGGCCGGCGCACTCGGGACCGTTCCGTGCGCCGACGCGGATCCGGCTTCGAGGTGAGCATCCTGCGCGGCCGCCGGAGTGCTGTCGCGATCAACGGGCTCGTCAGACCGCCGGGGGGGCGGCCTGGCGAGCTCGTTTCATTCCGCGGACGCGCAGGGACAGGGAGAAATCGAATGGCGACCGACCCGAATTCTCAGTGGCTCCATCGCTGCCTCATCACAATCGTCTTCCTGCTGGCGGTCATCGCGGTGGAATTATCGGTCCTGATCGGGCCGATTCAGCCGCGTGCAGAGGCACAGATCCCCGACAGCGGCGAACAGCGGATGCGGCAGCTCGACGCCCAGAATCGCGCCAACGCGCTGCTGGACGATATCCTCCAGCATCTGCGGACCCAGCCCGTCAAGGTGCGCCTGGTCGGTACCGATAAAGAGACTAAGCCGGAGTCGAGAGAAGCGGTCCGTCCGAGTGGACGGCCGAGACAGTGACGATTCGGACGCACCACGGGCTGCCCGGCGCATCAGTGCGGACGCCCTGAGAGGTCGTGCGGTGAACCGCTCCTACACCTGGATTCCCAGCCGCGTGGAGCCGATCGGCATCGATCTGGGCGCGCGGCTTGTTCGCATGGTGCAGCTCGCCCGCTCCGAGGGCCGCCCGACCGTGATTGCGTGCGCCGAACGGCTGCTGCCCCCGGGACCGCACACCCCTGCCGAACACGAGCAGCTCTGCTTCCAGGCAATCGCCGAAATGCTGGCGGAAGGCTCCTTTATCGGTCGCTCCGCCGTGACGATCGTCCCGTGGTCCGATCTGCAGATTCGCACCATCCGTGTTCCGCAGGGACCCGCCGAGGAGACCACCGCCCGGGCATCCAAGGAGGCATGCGGGCGGTTCGGCATGGACCCCGTACGCACGGAAATCCGCTGTGCGGTCGCAGGGGACGTGCGTGATGGTACGGAGATCGTCCAGGAACTGCTCGTCTATGCGGTCTCGCGCGACGCCCTGCGTCGGCAGGTTGACCGCCTCGTTGCCATGGGACTGCAGCCTGCGGCGCTCGACGCGGGGCCCTGCGCGATCTTCCGACCCTTTGAACGCTTTCTCCGCCGCGATGAGGATCGCAGCACCGTCCATACGTTCGTGGACTTCGGTTATCTCTCGACGCGCATTCTCGTGACGCGCGGAGCCGACCCGATCCACTTTCGGTCGGTCCCGGTCGGTGGCCGCACATTCGATACGAGTGTCAGCGATGCCCTCGAGTTGCTGGAGGCCGAAGCCTGCGACCTGCGGATGCGCCTGCACCGCAACCAGGTCGCGGTGCTCACCGGCGCGACGCCGGAGAGCGACGAGAGCGTCGGCGAGAGCACCCGCCGCGCCGTGATCGACGCGATCCGCGGCCCGATCGAGCAACTCGCCCGCGAGATCGCCGCCAGTGTGCGTTACTGCTGCGAGACATTCCGGATCCTGCGTTGCGCGCAGGTGACCACCGTCGGGGGTGAGGCCTGCAACGGCGACATCCTTCGCATGCTGTCGGACCAGCTGAACGTACCATTCCGGATCGGCCGCCCGATGCGCGAGGTCGCCTGCCGCTCTGAATTCGAGGGGAGCGACCGGCGCACGGGTCAGCCCGAGTGGACCACCGCAATCGGCCTGGCCTTGAAACCAGTCAAATCCTGCGCGGAGGTCGCGGCGTGAAGGAATTCGATTTTCTACCCGCGGACTTCCACCAGGCGCGCTGGCGCCGCTGGCGTAACCGGCGCCGGCTGCTCTACGTGGGCACTCTGGCCGCCGCCGTTGGTGCGGTACATGTGGGATCATCGGTTCGGCCCGCCCCCGGGAATGACGCGCAGCTGACGGGATTCGCCGCCGTTTCCCCCGGCGATATGGAGCATCTGCGAACCGAACTGCATCGCCTGGCCTCCGCACGTTCGGTCCAAATCGACAGCATCCGCACGGGCGGCAGCGCCGGACTTTCGATCGAGGCGCGGGGCGGTTGCTCGGCGGTGGCCGGTTTTGTGCAGGACCTGGACCAGGCAAAGGCGGCACTCCAGTTGGAGCAGGTTGCCGCAACACTGCAGTTTACGAGCGGTCAGACCGCCGTCGGACGTGTTCGCGTGCAAACAAAGGTGCGCGGGACGCCGTGATCGGGGAGGAAGCCGGTGGGCCGCCCATGACAGGGACATGCGGCCGCAGCGACGAGACGAAGCAACACAGGAGTGCGCATGAGGAGCCGCTCACATAGATATCCGACCCGACGCCTGCTCGTGGCGCTGGGGATGCTCGCGGCGACGGTTGCCCCCGTTTCCGGAGCATCTGACCCGGATCAGGAGGTGAACGGTCTGCTCGACAGGCTGTCCGAGGCGCTGCGGGCGGTTTCGACTCCGCAGTCGCCCCCGCCGCCGGAGCAACCACCTGCGGCCGAAGCCGCCGAGGAACGCGAGCCCGTTGAAAGCGTCGCCGAGCCCCCGCCCGCCGCCGCCAACCCCGACGACATCCACGTCAGCCCGCAGGGCCGCGTGGAAATGCATGTGCGCGACGTCGATCTCGGCAGCGTGCTGCAGATTCTCTCACTCCAGAGCCAGCGGAACATCGTCGCAACGAAGGGGGTCAGCGGCAGGGTCACCGCCAACCTGTACAACGTCACCTTCGAAGAGGCGCTCACCGCTATTCTCGATGGCTGCAACTGCGGCTGGCGCGAGCAGGGCAACTTCATCTACGTCTATACCCGCGAGCAGCTCCGCGAAATGGAGAAGGAGCAACAGGCCGCCCAGCGCAAGAAGGTCAGCCGCCTGTTCCGCCTGAAATACGTCAGGGCCGCGGACGTGCAGACCATGGTGCAGCCTCTCCTGAGCCCGGACGGCAAGATCACGGTCACGACCCCGACCGACACCGGCGTCGCGACCGGCAACGGACAGGCCGGCAGTAACTCGCCTGCGGGGGACGATTGCATCTTCATCGTGGACTACGCTGACCGCATCGAGGACGTCGCCCGCCTGATCACCGAGTTTGACGTGCGGCCCCGGCAGGTGCTCATCGAGGCCACGCTCCTGCGTGCCCAACTCAACGAAGATAACGCCCTCGGAATCGACTTCAACCTGGTTGGTGGCGTCGACTTCCGCAACCTCGACTCCACGTCGAACGCCATGACCGACATCAACACGGGCCAGCTGCCCCAGAACCGACTGGATGACACGAACTGGACCGCCAACACGGATTTCCGCGGCGCTGTTCCCGATGGCGGCTTCACCTTCGGCATCATCAAGGACAACGTGGCCGCGTTCATCCGGGCCCTCGAGCAGGTCACCGACACAACCGTGCTCGCCAACCCGAAGATTCTCGCCCTGAACAAGCAGCACGGCGAGATGATCGTCGGACGCCGCGACGGCTATCTCACCACGACCGTGACGCAGACGGCCGCCGTCCAGAGCGTCGAGTTCCTCGAAACAGGAACGCAGCTCGTCTTTCGACCCTTCATCGGCGACGATGGCTACGTCCGCATGGAAGTCCACCCCAAGGACAGCACCGGCGGTCTCACCGCGGCTAACCTCCCGTTCGAGCAGACCACCGAAGTCACGACGAACATCATCGTCCGCGACGGCCACACCATCCTCATCGGTGGACTTTTCCGCGAGGTGACTTCCTCCACGCGCGGCCAGGTTCCCATCGTCGGCAACATCCCCGTGGCCGGGGCGCTGTTCCGCACGACGCGTGATAATACCCAGCGCGAGGAAGTGATTATCCTCCTGACCGTCCACATCGTGAAAGACGAGGAGCTCCACGCCCAGGAAGGGCAGCGCCTCGCGGACGACGTCGAGCGTTACCGCGTCGGCATGCGCAAGGGCGTTCAGTGGTTCGGACGTGAGCGCCTCGCTCAGGCACACTACCACTGGGCGACCGAGCACCTCGCCAGGGGGGACACGAGCCGTGCCCTGTGGGACCTGGACCTGGCGATCAATAACAATCCGAAATTCATGGCGGCGATCAAGCTGAAGGAAGAGCTGCTGCAGAAGCGCACGTGGGACGACGACGCGAGCACCATCCGCACCTTCCTGGCCGAGCAGATTATGAAAGAACAGCAGGGTGGCGTCACGCCGTCGTATGGCCGGCCTGGCCCGCCATTCCAGCTGCCGATGCTCGAAACGCCCGGCATCTTCGAAGAGGACTGCACCGCACCCGGCGCGACCTCTCAGCCGGCCGCCGTCGGCGCCATCATCATCGAGAAGGGAGGCTCCTGATGCGCCTCTGTCGCTGGATCGCCGGAGTCGCGTTCCTCTTCTGCACGTCCTGCTCGCAGAACCTGACGCCCGACTCCAGAAAAGAAGCGCAGGAACGCTGGAGCGAGGTGCGGGCGCGTGTGAAATGCCAGCTCGCCACCGAAGCGTACAACGCCGGTCGCCTCGACGAATCGTGGACGCACCTGGCCGAGTCCATCGCCCTCGGTCCGCAGAACGGTGAACCCTACATCCTCCGCGCCAAGATTCTGCTCGAGCGCGGCGAGACCGGCGCCGCCTCGGAATCCCTTGAAGAGGCGATGCAGCGCGGGGGCGACACTCCGGAGACCGATTACCTCAGCGGCGTCATCGCCCAGAGATACGGTGATTTTGACACCGCCCTCGGCTGGTACCAGCGCGCCGCCAAGCGCGAGCCGCAGAACGCGCACTACGTTGCCGCCGTCGCCGAAACGCTTGTCGCGCTTGGCCGCAACGCCGAGGCTCTTCAGCTTGTCCGCAGCCGGTGGACGGATTTCGAGCAGAACGCCACGCTGCGCTCCCTCGCCGGCGGCATCCACATGATGCTCAACCAGTACAAGGAGGCTGCAGACGCTTACCGGGACGCTGCCCGCGTTGCACCGGATGACGTTCTCGTCCAGTACAGCCTGGGAACCGCGCTGTCACTCGCCGGCGCGCACGGTGAGGCTGTCACCGTCCTCGAAGCAGTCGCGCAGGACCAGTCCGAGGTGCCCGCGTCAGTCCTGCTGGCACTCGGACGATCCCAGCTCGCCCGTGGTCGGCACGAACAGGCCAGAAAGTCGCTGTTGAGAGCCACCGACGCGGAACCCGGGAACGCCACCGCCTGGGCGCTCCTCACGCGGTGCGGGATCGCCGGAAATGACCTCCTCCTGGCCCGCCGCGCCGCCAGCCGCGCGTCGCAGCTCACGCCCGAGTCGGCGGAGACGACGCTCCTGTTCGGCTACGTCTGCCTGCTCCAGCGTGATCCGGCGGCCGCCGTGCCGCTGCTCGAAGAACTCGTCACCCGCTCCCCGGACGACCCGGTCGCGCGACGTCTCCTCGAGCGCTGCCGCGGTACCGCCGTCTCCGTCGCGGGCGGCGGGCGGGGGAAAACCGCATCGCCATGAGACTGCCCTCCTCGATCGCAGGTCCCCGGGTCGTCGGCCAGGACGCGCCGCGCAGCGGCTCCGCCGTGTCGCTGCGGCGCACCACCTCGCTGACGATCGTGCTCCTGTGCGCGGTAGCGGCGGCAGCGGTCTACGGGATTCTTCGCGTTCCAGGCGAAAACCCCTCGCATCAGCAGGTCATCATCTGGTCAACCTGCGGCATGCTCGTCTGCATGGCCATCGCAATGCTCCTGATCGGACGTCACATCACGGAGCGATCCCTTCTGCACATTGAAAAGCAGCTCCGGATGCTCGCCCGCGGCGAACGCCTCGATACGCCGGCCGTCGGCGCGCCGGAAGAGATGCGTCGCGTGATGACCGCCCTCGCGGAGTATGTCGACAGTGTCCGAGACCGCCTCGACCGCCTTCGCCTCCAGAAAAAAGAGGTGGATCTCCAGATGCGCTGGGCCGAGGCTCAGCACCGTCACACGGAAGCGATCATCTTCAGCATCTCCGAGGCGGTCCTCGTCATCGACATCTACGGCGAGCTCGTCCTGGCCAATACCGCCGCCGAGCGCCTGTTCGAATTTCGCAGCGCCGAGTGCCGGCACCGCCCCATCGAGCGTGTCCTCGCCGACAGCTCGCTGATCGCGCTCATGCAGGAAGCCCGTGCCGCCGCGGGGTCAAATCCCCGGCGTCAGGTCGAGTACAGCGCGATCCGCAACGGACGCACCCAGACGTTCAATATCACGCTCTCCGCCGTGGTGGATGCCGAGAGCGAGCTCCGCGGCCTCGTCGCCGTCTTCCATGACGTCACCCGGGAACGGGAAATCGCCCAGATCAAGACCGATTTCGTCTCCGCTGTCTCGCACGAGCTCCGGACTCCTCTCTCCAGTATTCGCGCCTACATCGAGATGCTCCTCGACGACGAGGCCCGCGATACCGCGACGAGGACCGATTTTTACCGCATCATCGAGTCCGAAACTGACCGCCTGCAGCGCCTGATCAGCAAGATTCTCGACATTTCGCGGATCGAATCCGGCGTCATGGAGATCCACCGCACCCGCGTTGCCGTGAATGACGTCGTGCGCGAAGTCCTCGACATGTCGCTCCCGCAGGCAGCCGAGATGGACGTCACGGTCGCGTGCGAACTCGGGGAGCCGCTGCCGGCGATCGAGGCCGACCGCGACCTGCTCTACCAGGCCGTTCAGAACGTGATCGGCAACGCGATCAAATACTCGCGCCGCGGCGGGAGCGTGACGGTGCGGACGGCCGTTGATGCCGATGACCGCCGGCTCACCGTCGCCGTAGCCGATAACGGCATGGGAATTCGCGCGGAGGACCTCCCCCGCATCTTCGACAAGTTCTTCCGCGCGCGCGACGGTGCCAGGGCCGCCAAGGGAACCGGCCTCGGACTCAACCTGGTCAAGCAGATTGTCGAAACGGTCCATCATGGAGAGATCTCTGTGGCCAGCGAGCACGGCGTCGGAACCACGGTGGTGCTCCGGTTCCCGCTCAATGGAATCGAGGTGGCACGTGACCGGTGATCCGCGGATGGTCCTCGTGGCCGACGACGAAACGCACATCCTCAACGTGCTCTCGATCAAGCTCCGCAACGCCGGTTTCTCGGTGCTGGCCGCTGAAGACGGCGCGGAGGCCTGCGAACTGGCCCACCAGCACCGCCCCGACCTCGTCATCACCGACTATCAGATGCCCCTGCTCAGCGGCCTCGAACTGTGCAGCAAGCTCCAGATGGATTCCCGGACCTCCGGCATCCCGATCATCCTGCTCACCGCGCGTGGGTTCGCACTCTCCGAGAAGGACGGCTGGCCCGGTAATATCCGAAAGGTGATCCCGAAGCCCTTCAGTCCGCGCGAGGTGCTTGCCTCCGTCCAGGCGCTGCTCGGGCCGCGCGAGGCCGTCGCAGGAGGGGTCGCGCCATCCTCGAGCTAGACACCAGCCCGGTCGCTTTCAATCTCCCGGTCTTCACGCACTGGGCGGAACCATGGTCACGCCTCGGGCTTCTTCTCTCACTGTGGGATGGTGACTGCATGGCGGTCCAGGCCCGGGCCACGCACCCGGTCTGGTCGCTCTTCGATAAGTACTCCGAGGGTTGGCGCCGCGCGCTTCGCAACGCCGCCGCGCGCGCGGCCCACGGCGACACCGGGTCGGCATTTGTCCTGCCGCATGCCGGCGCGGTCCTGATCGCCGTCCCGCTGCATCAGCGCCGCCGCTGCCGCGGGGCGGTCATTGCCGCCTGCCTCACGCCGGAATTCCTCGACCAGGAGGGTCGGCACCGATTCTGCGCGCGATTCGGGCTCGATCACGAGGTTGTCGCGCAGGCCTCTGCCGGTGTGACCACCCACGACCTGACGACAGTCCGGGCCTACGCCGACATTCTCCGCCAGGAGCTGCAGGCCGTCTCCAGCAGCACCTCCTGCACGCGCGAGATCAGCGATCTCTCCCACCATCTCGCCCAGGCCTACGAAGAGCTCAACCTCATCTACCGCGTCAGCACGAACCTCAGCGTTCTCCGAAAGCCACTCGAACACTTCCAGACCCTCTGTCATGAGATTGTCGGCGCCACGCCCATCGAAAGCGTTGCCGTCGTGCTCGAACCCTCCGGCACCGGGGGTGCACCGTCCGTGTCCACCGCCGGCCCGCTGAAAGCCCCGGCCGACGACCTGCTCCGCCTGTACCAGCAGGTCCGCGGAGCCGAGCGTAACGCCGGCACCTGCCTGATGGTGAACCACGTCCCGGCGACTCCCGCCTGCGCCTGGGCGGCGGGCTGGCTCGAACGCTTTCTCTGCTTCGACCTGGCCCGAGCCGGCCGCGTCTACGGGTGCCTTCTCGCGATGAATCACGTGCGGCGCGAGGAATTCGGCTCTCAGGAGGTGCGCCTCATCAACGCTGTCGTGGAGCGCAGCGCCGCTTTCCTCGAGAACGTCCGGCTCTATGAAGATCTTGAGCAGCTCTTCATGGGCATGATGCACGCCCTGGTGAGCAGCATCGATGCGAAGGACCCCTACACCTGCGGGCATTCGCAGCGTGTCGCCTGGCTGAGCCGCCGGCTCGCCCGTACCGCCGGGATGGACGAGACCCTCTGCCAGCGCGTCTACCTGAGCGGCCTCCTGCACGATGTCGGAAAGATCGGGATCTCCGAATCTGTCCTCCGCAAGGAGGGCCGGCTCACCGAAGCCGAGTACGAGGAAATGAAGCGCCATCCCGCGATCGGCGCCCGCATCCTCGAAAGCGTTCCGCAGATGGCGGACGTCATCCCCGGCGTTCTGCACCACCATGAGCGCATGGACGGCCGCGGTTATCCGTGCGGACTCAAGGGCGACGACATCCCCGAGTTGGGCCGCGTCATCGGCCTCGCCGACAGCCTCGACGCGATGACCACCAATCGTACCTACCGTTCCGCGCGGTCCATCGATACGGCCGCCGCTGAAATCCGCCGCTGCGCGGGCACGCAGTTCGACCGCGTTCTCGTCGATCTGCTTCTCGCACAGGATCTTCGCGCGATGCTGCACGAGATGAATGCGTCTCAATCCCCTGGCATCGATCCCCGCTCAGTGCTGTCGCATCCCGCGTTGCATGCCGCTGAACGTTGACAGCCGCCGCGACTGCAAGCAGAATCGCCGCGCATGAAGAGCTTCCTCTGCGTCCTCGGCGTGGGCCTGCCGATCCTGCTGATGATGGCCGGCTGGAGTCTGCTGAAGCCGCATCCCACCACTCCCGCCGCATCCGTTGAAACCGGGCGCCGCCTCGAAGCGAGCCTCCCACCGGGACCCGCGGCAGTCTCATCGAGGCCCGCATCCGCGCCGGTCGTCCTGTCGGGCGTCGAAGCGGAGACGAAGCCGGCGCTCACTGCACTCAATCTCATCGCCGGCATCGATGAGTGGCTCGCGAAGTGGACCGACAGCCTCGATCGTGAGCCGCAGGCCGAAGCCGCGCCCCCCGGCGCACAGCTGTCACAGGGGCAGTACGAACAGGCTCTCGCCGCGTTCGACCGCACCCTCGCCCGGCACCCCGACGATGTAACCGCCCTGCTCGGCAAGGCGATGGCCCTCACCGGCCTCGAGCGGCATGAGGACGCCCTTCCGCTCTACGAGGCTGTTCTCCGGCGGAACTCGACGGATTCGCACGCCCGCTTCAACTACGGCGTCGCCCTGATGCGCACCGGCCACGCCTCCGAGGCGGTCGCCGTCTTTCAGTCCTGCATTGGCGTGAATCCCGCCGACGTGCGGAGCCTTTTCAACCTTGCGGTCACGCAGCAGGCCTCCGGCCAGTTTCGCGATGCGCTCATCACCTGGCGACTGCTCACCGGCAAGCGCGACCTGCTGGAGCGCCTGCCTCCGCGCGCCCGTATCGATGCCTGGTCGCACCGGGGCGAGGTCGCCATGAGTCTTTACGCCGCAGACGAAGCGGAGCACTGCTTCCTCGCTGTGACCCGGCTGGATCCGGCCGACCCGAGCGCCTGGTGCAACGTCGGCATTGCCCGAACATCCGTCGGGCGTCGCGACGAGGCCGCCGACGCCCTCAAGGAGGCGCTGCGCCTCGATCCCCGATTCGTTCCCGCCTTGAACCAGATGGCCCTGCTCATGTCGGCCAATTACCGCGACACGGATGCCGCCGAACATCGCGATGCCGCCATCAGCTGGTGCGAACGGTCCCTCCAGGTTCAGCCGCTGCAGGAGAACATCCGCAGCCTGCGCGCCGCCTTGCGGGCGACGATTCCCGCGTCGCATTGAGCCGGATCAGCGATTGCTGCTGGCCGGCGCCGTCGCCGGAGCCTTCCACGGCGCGCCGTCGCTGACTGCCATGAGCTGCTGCACCGCCTTCATGTGCAGCCCGATCCTGCTGCCAGCCGTGAGATCCCACGTGTTGGTACGAAGGCAGCGCATGCCCATCGTGGCGGCGCCCCACGCCTGCCCCCATCCGGCCTCGAGGCTCCACGCCCCCCAGCCGGAATCGCCCGATGCCGCCCAGTACTCCCACCGCTTGAAATCGAACGCGCGGAACCAGCCGCCGTTTACGTACGGCACCGCCTGTGATCGCACCTGGATCCGGCAGAGAAAAGCGCTCAGCCGGTCCTCCGCCTGCTTCACCCGCGGATCCGGCAGCACGGCGGCCGTTTCGTGAAGCGCGTCCAGCACGAACCCGGACACGTACAACTGGTCGCTTGCCGCATCGCCGCCCTCCTGCACGATTGGCATCTCGCGCGTGCCGTACTCTTCGTTGCTCGTCGGCGCGTGATAGTGCGCGTTGCCTCGAACGCCGGCGACCTCCGCAATCGCGCCGCAGGAGTCCTGGTAGGCCAGCAGGTCGTCGCACATGCGTTTCAGCCAGGTGCGATGCTCTTGCGTGTCGTCCACTCGCACCAGCCAGGCCAGGCAGAGCAGCATCCGGGCACGTTCGAGGTTGTTCTGCCAGAGCCACCGGTCCGGGTACACCTGCATCGTCTTGCGGATGGCGGCACGGGGCTTCTCGAGGAACGGCTCGTAGCGTGTGTGGTGGTAGGCCCACAGGAAGGTGGTCCACAATGCCGCCTCGTAGTGCGGCGAATAGTGAATCGTCTCCGCCTCGTGAAAGTGCTTCCACCCCAGTTTTTCGAGCGGCCCGACGTCGATGCGGCCCCCGCGGAAACCATGCCGGCCGGTCGTCCTCAGGTTCGCAAGCAGTGCCCGCAAAATCGGCTCGTCCCACCGGTCCTGCTGCAGGATAGCGGCCGCGATGATCGCCGCACGGATGACCCGTGCATCGTCGTCTCCGTAGTTCGCGATCTCCCATGCCGGCGAGATCACGCCCCACGCCACGTGCCCGAACGCCGGATGCCGGGGGTCGCCCCGTACGCCCCGCTGGGCCCCGGACGTGAAGAATACGAAATCCAGCAGGTTCTCCGCGATCCGGCGGCTGGTTGCGTTTCCATTGATCCGCCAGTCGAGTGCCATGCACAGTGCGGTTTCGGCATGGCAGTCCGTGCGCAGCGGCAGCCGCTGCTCCTGGCTCCCGTCGCACCGGATGCGTGAGCTGAAACCCTCGAGCAGTCCGCGTGTACCGTCCCCGCTGGGCGTGTTTGCCGCGGGCATGGGCGATTCCTCGGCATTCCGCCGCAGACGCGTGTGAATCTCCTGCTCACGCCCGGCATCCACGAGCAGCCGGGCATCGTGCACCCATTGCGTGTAGCCCGCGATCGCTTTCTGTTCGGCGTCCGGGGGCAGCGGATCATCGGGCCCGTACGCCGGGTGCACCGTGGGCGTGCACTTCAGAACGACGGCCTGCCCGGCCAGCCGCTGCAGGAGCTTCTGCCAGAGTTCCCGCCAGTCCTGAACCGGTGCGTACCGCCCCGTCACGAAACTGCTCAGGCGGGTCGTCGCGATCGTGAGCCGTTGCTCCGGGATTTCAAACAAGAGCGGAAAACTCTGCTTCGGCAGCCCGAAGACGGCGCGATCGAATCCCGCCACGCGCCCCAGCACCAGCAGCGGGTCGGCAGCCGTCGTCGGAACGAAATGGCAATCCTGCACCATCAGGATACGCAGCCTCGGCAGGGACGCGCCGAACGCGTCTGACCCGACGACGACGCGCTCCCAGTTCGATCTCCGCGGCTTCTCCACCTGCAGGCCGGGCAACGCCTCTGGATACTCGATGAACAGCCTGAGCTTTCGCGCTGCGGCCTTCTCCAACAGCTCCGGCGGGACACGCGTCAGGACCTCCGGGTACCCCTCAGCCAGAATCAGCACCGCGGAGTCGGGCGCCGCCCCCTCCACGGCCTCCGCAATCGACTCCCGCCGCGTGCACGCCACGCCCGAATCAACCAGCGCGCGATAGAGGTCGTTTCCGGGCGCGCAGACCAGCGCGATCTCGGCTCCTGACACAACACCCGACACGAGCCCGAGACACACTGCGAGAGCAGCCGCCAGTTTGATGTCGCCCGGTTGTCTCATGGATCCTCCATCAGGTGCAGGTTCGCGCCGTGTGGGAATTCGCCTCCCGCCACGTCCCGGTTACCATACTGTCTCGTCAGCCCCCTGGGGAGTTCCGCGTGAGTCCGCCAGCCACCGATGCAGCATGGGCTTTCTGCGAGGCGATCCTGCCGGACGTCTCCCGCAGCTTCGCGCTCATCATTCCCATGTGCCCGGCGCCGATCGACCGCGCGCTCTGCGTGGCGTACCTGCTCTGCCGGATTGCGGACACGATTGAGGATGACCCCTCCCTGACTCCGGACGCGCAGGGGCGTCTCTACGACAGCTTTCTCGCTTCGGTCGACTCTGGTGATGTGAATGCGTTTCTTGCCGCCTGGCCGGCGATTCCCGAAGCCAGCTACGGCCGTCTGGTCCGCGGCGCTGAGCACGTGCTGACCGCCTTCCGGGGACTGCCCGAGCAGGTCCGCCCGCCGATTCGCAAATGTGTGCACGACATGATCGCCGGCATGCGGCAGTCGCGACCGGCTGACATGATCGGGGGCGTGGCCTTTCTCTGCCGCGACCTCGCGGAGCTCGACGTCTACTGCCACTACGTCGCAGGGACGGTGGGAATCATGTCCACTGCCCTCTTCGAGCAGCGACTCGCGCCTGCGGGGTTCGTTGCCACGCGTGGGTGGCGCGAAGAAGGCCGCCGCATGGGGCTCGCCCTGCAGATGACCAACATCATCAAGGATTGCATCATCGATGCCGATCGCGGCGTGAGCTTCATTCCCCCGCAGTACGTCTTGCTCGATGGCGGCTACCGCCTCACGCCCGGCGGGCGTCGCGAAGTGATCGCGCACGCCCTGAGCCATCTGGATGCGGCCATGCCCTATATCCTCGCCATTCCGACCTGCGAGACCGGCATTCGCACCTTTCTCCTCGGCTCGCTTCTCCCCGCGATCGCCACTCTGGAAGTCGCCGCCCCCGGCACCGAGCGTCACCCCAAGATCACCCGCGCCACGATGGCCGACATCCTCGAGACAATCGACCGGAATGTCACGGACAACGCCACGCTCGATGCCTGGTACCGCACCCGACGTGCCGCCACCGTGCAGTCCAGCCGCTGACGGTGCGGTCACCTACGCAGCAGCGATCTCAGCCGGCAAAGAGCATTTCGAGCAGGAGGCATCCCTCCTCCGTCGACATACCCCGACCCGATGGGCTGTCACCTTCGCTCTCTTCTTCGCCCGGCTCGCCTCCGCCATGCCACCGCCGCCCCGGCGCCGGTCAGCAGTGCAGACGCCGGCTCCGGCACGAGCGTCAGCGTCGCCTGCACCGAACTGTTTTCGGAGAAACCGCCGGTCGGCGGATTCGGCACTTCGTACACACCGGTGCCCGCTTCAAAGAGGTACGCACCCGGCGCAAAAACGCCGCTCAGCGATAGCAGCCCGTTGTTCGCGCGCGTCACGTAGATCGAATCCAGCGGGCCGATCAGGCGAAGCAGTCCGGTCACATCCTGCGGGCTGAACGCTGCGGTGCCGACCAGCGTCCAGGGCGTCGCCTGCGTGAGTGTGAACTCGACCTTGAACCCACTCGCGGCGGCCCCCAGATAAGTACCACCATCCATGTCAGTGAACCCGTTCGATGCCGATGCGGAGCCGTCAATCGCGAGCGTCCCCGGGCCCGGCGTGAACCTCAGGCCAGCCACGCCCCCGCCCGTCACCACGCCCCGCGTCCCCGGGAGGGAAGGATGATCATCATCCACCGGCAGAACCGGCCCGGCCGTGATGCTGGCCGTCTGAGTCACGGTACCGCTGACACCGCTGATGCCCGGCGGATCGTGTACGAGGGTACCTGACGTACTCCCCTTCCGGCCGGTCAGAGCCGTCGCGGTGGCGTCCACCACGCCGCTCGTCACCATGACCGATGCAGAAGCAGCGGCGTTGGCCGCGAGGATGTTGATGAAACAGACCACGATACGACTTCCGGTCGTCGACATGAGCTGCCGTCTCCTCTCCATGGCGCGCGAAATGCACTCGCAACAACGGAGGCTAGGACCGCACAAGAAGCCGGGCCAGCCGAGCCAAGCGAGGCACTCCCGAACGAGTCGCCTGACGCGGATCAATCCTGGCGGACCGAGAAGCTTTTTTGCAGTGCTTCATTGTCCCTGCCGCATGTCGGGAATGCTCCTGCCCCATCCCGACACACCGGACGTTGCCGTTTGCGCCTATGATCCAGTCTCCCTCAGGGCGCGTGGAACGCCGGGCCGTTCCCCGCGTCAGAGTTCGAGCGAAATCTGGAGGAATTCAAATGACCACGAACAAGTGGCTGATTGACCCTGCCGACGCCGTGATGCTGCTCATCGACCACCAGAGTGGGCTGTTCCAACTGGTCAAGGACATCGATCTGCTCACGCTACGGAATAATGTCATCGCGTTGGCAAAGGTATCGCGGCTCGCAAAGGTCCCGACCTTTACCACCGCCTCGGTCCCGGACGGACCCAACGGACCGCTGATTCCGGAAATTCACCAGAACAACCCCGACGCCGTGTACATTCCGCGGACCGGGCAGATCAACGCGTGGGACAACCCCGAGTGGGTCAAGGCGATTGAGAATACCGGCCGAAAAACGCTCCTGATGGCGGGCACGCTCACCAGTATCTGCATGGCTTTCCCGACACTCAGCGCGCTCACCGCGGGTTACCGGGTCTTCACCATCATCGATGCGTCGGGGAACTGGCACCCGATGGCCACAGAGATCACGCTCGCCCGTGTCGTGCAGGCAGGTGCGATGCCGATCGACACCTACGCCGTGCTGTGTGAGCTCATGAGCACCTGGAATCGACCCGACGCCATGGAGTTCGCGCAGGTGATGATCGACCACATCGTCCCGAATTACCGGCTCCTCGTCGAAAGCTACGAGAAGGCGCAGAAGGTGCAGCAGACCGGTCGCGAGACGAAACTGGACAGGGTCGACACATCGCGGGCTGGATAGCAGGCCGTCGCCGCCACGCCCTGCCGGGACGTCAGTACGTCGGCATCGAGCGGTCGATCTCCTTCGCCCAGGCGGTGATGCCGCCGGTCACGTTGAGCACCTTCTCGAAACCGCTCTTGCGCATGAGATCGACCGCCTGCGCACTGCGTCCACCCATCTTGCAGTGCACCACGTACTCCTTCGACGGGTCGAGCTGATGCAGCCGGCCCGGAAGGTCGCCGAGTGGGATCAGCCGCGCCTGCGGGAGGTTGCAGATCGCGTGTTCGTGCGGCTCCCGCACGTCGATCAGTTCAAAAGCGTCCCCGCGATCGAGCCGCGTTTTGAGCTCCTGCACCGTGATGGCAGGGACTTCCTCTTTTCGGATCACAGTCGTTGACTCCTCTCCGCGAATGCCGCAAAACTGCTCGTAGTCCACAAGTTCCCGGATCGTCGGGTGATCGCCGCAGATCGGGCAGGACGGGTCCCGCCGCAGGCGCACCTGCCGAAAGCTCATCTCGAGGGCGTTGAACATCAGCAGCCGCCCCACCAGCGTCTCGCCCGCGCCGAGAATCAGTTTGACCGTCTCGGTCGCCTGGATCATGCCGATCATCCCCGGCAGGATGCCCAGCACGCCTCCCTCCGCGCAACTCGGCACCATCCCCGGCGGCGGCGGCTCCGGGTAGAGGCAGCGATAACACGGCCCTTCGCCGGGCTTGAACACGGTCGCCTGGCCCTCGAACCGAAAGATACTGCCGTAGACGTTCGTCTTCTTCAGCAGCACGCACGCGTCGTTGACGCAGTAGCGCGTGGGGAAGTTGTCCGTCCCGTCGACGATGATGTCGTAGTCGGCAAACAGCCGCAGCGCGTTGGCTGACGAGAGCCGCTCCTCGTGTGTGTCGATCCGCGTGTAGGGGTTCAGCGCCGAGAGTCGCTCCCGCGCGACCTCGAGCTTCGCTCTCCCCACGTCCTGCGTCGTGAACAGAATCTGCCGCTGCAGGTTGGTGAAATCGACCGTGTCGAAGTCGACAAGCCCGATTCGCCCCACGCCCGCGGCTGCCAGGTACATTGCCACCGGCGAACCGAGGCCGCCCGCGCCGATCAACAGCACACGCGCGGCCTTCAACTTCTTCTGTCCCTCCAGCGTCACCTCCGGCAGGATCAGGTGCCGGCTGTAGCGCAGAATTTCCTCTTTCGACAGCACCGCAGCCTCCGCCATGGTTCTCCTCGATTCACCCGCAGGCCGGCCCCGGCCCGCGGGCTCTCACATCTTACCGCCGCCTTGCCCGCGGTACGAATCGTCTGCGCTGTGCGATGCCTGGTCAGCAGTGCCGGGGGCGGAGAGGGCGACACCGTCTGACTTCACCCGACGTTCGTTGCGGGTGGGCCCTGGCCTCCCTGATGAAGGGCCCGCGTCCGTGCTGCACCGTACCCCGTGACAACCCGTATCACCCCTGTAGAATGTGCCTCGCAGGCCGGCGTTGCCGCATCGGCGCGCCGGCGGCCCCGAACAGGAGAGATGCATGCCTCGCAACCAGGAAATCACCCGACGTCGGTTCCTCGCGACATCCACAAGCACCGCCGCCGCTCTCGGCGTCGGCTCGCTCGTCGGCATCCGGACAGCCGCCGCGGCCCGCCGGACTCTGGGAGCCAATGACCGCATCACCATCGGCTGTATCGGCGCCGGCGGCCAGGGGACGGGCGACACCGCGGCCTGCTGCAGCGCCGGCAACGTGGTCTGCGTCGCCCTCTGTGACATTGCCGAGTTCCGCATCCAGCGGGCGATGGCCCAAGTCGCCAAGACCATGGAGTCGAAGGGTCAGACCGGCGTGAAGATCGATACATACGACGACTACCGGCGCCTGCTGGACCGCAAAGATATCGACGGCGTCATCATCGCCACGCCGGATCACTGGCATGCCAGGCCATTCATCGCCGCCTGCGAGGCCGGTAAACATATTTACCAGGAGAAGCCCTTCTGCTTCTCGATCGACCTCGGCTACGAGATGCTCGCGGCCGCCGAAAAGCACCCGGATCTTTGCATCCAGATCGGGACCCAGCGCCGCAGCGGCACGCACTACCAGAAGGTCAAGAAGCTGATCGAGGAGGGCAAGGTCGGCGACATCCATCTGATTCGGGCGTTCGACTGCCGCAACTATCTGACCGGCCCCGACCCCTTTGCCCCGCAGGAAGTCTCCGGCAAGATCGACTGGGACAAGTTCCAGGAGCCGTGCACCCACAAGGTCAAGTACGACCCCTGGCGCTACTTCGCGTGGCGGTGGTTCTGGGACTACGCCAACGGTCTCGTCACGGACGTCGGCGTTCACGTCATCGACCTGGTTCACCTGCTCATGGGCGATGCCCCGCCAAAGTCCGCGGTCTGCAACGGCGGCGTGTACGGCCTCAAGTACTGGGAAACGCCTGACGTGGTGTACGCCGTGCTCGATTATGGCAGGTACGCGCTCGCCTTCACCAGCAACTTTACCAACGGGTTTGAGCAGGACGGTGTGACGCTCTACGGCACGAAGGGCACGATTGACATCCGCGGCACGTACGTTCGTGTGTGGCCGGAAGGCGACCCGGCAAAGGCCCACGTCCGGGCCAAACCCGAAATCGAGTTCGGACCTGAGGGTGGACCACACCAGCACAACTGGATCGAGTGCATCCGCAGCGGCCGCGAGCCGAACGCCCCGGTGCGGCTCGGCGTCTCTTCGCTGCTGCCGTCTCACTTGGCGAACATCGCCTATCGGAAGGGAACAAAGGTCGTCTGGGATGCCGACGCGCGGAAGATCGTCTAAGCGGGGCGGGCAACGAGGGATCACGGGACACGAATGACAAGAGCAAACCGAGTGACAAACGACGGACACGGCTGTATCGCGCGCCCGGGCAGTGGCCATTCGGAATTCAGCGTCCGTACGCGTGACGGAGATCGTCGCGGGTCATCGCGTCTCAGGGGAACGTTGCTTTTCGCAGCGGTTTTCCTGGCAGTCTCGGGCTGCTCCGAGAGGATCTCCCTCCGCCTCGACCCCCGGATCGAGCGTCCCGACCGCTCAGTCGTGATCTTCTTCGTGGATGGCATGGACCTGACCCGCATGGAGCAGATGGCGGCCGACGGCCAGCTCCCCAACATACGACGTGTGTTCATGGAGGGTGGCACCCAGGTCAAAAACACCGTCGTCAGCATGCCGTCCGTCACGTACCCGAACTGCACCTCGCTCATCACCGGCGTCCATCCCGGCCACCACGGCATCGTGGGGAACTTTTGGTTTGACCGCAGCACCCTCACGACCCGGTACTACATGCAGTTTGAGACCTACCTGACCGTCAACGAACACTTCACGTCGCCGACACTCTACGATCTGCTGCACGACGAGCTCACCGTCAACGTGCAGGACCACACCCGCCGGGGCGTAAAGCACACGATCGATAACCGCATGATGTTCGGCTACTCCTGGTTCATCGGCGACTACATCAACGCGGACCGCTACGCCGGGATGCAGTTTCGAGAAGTGTCAGGTATCGCAAATCGGGCGGGCCGGTGGCCGGCCGTCACCATGACCTACTACCCGGCTACCGATGAAATGGGCCACCGCTACGGCGCGGATTCGCCCGAATACAAGCGAGCGCTGCTCAATATCGATGCGGTCGTTTACCGGATTACGGAGGCGATACACAACGCCGGATTGGGCAATTCAACGTACTTCGTCCTCGTCGCGGACCACTCGCACGTCCCGATCGCCCCCGGGCGACAGTTCGACCTCGGCGGCTGGTTGAAGGACGCGCGCCATCTGCGTGTCCTCGGTAAGCCGCTCCGCGGTCGCGAGTACAACGACCGCCTGGAGCGCCTGGACGGTTATGACGTCGTGGGAACTGCCGACGAAGACCGCGTGGCCATGCTTCATTTGCGCGGATCCCGCGGCTGGGGAGAAAGACCGGACACCCGCGAAGTGGAGGCGTGGGTCACACAAGCCCCGAGCCTGCTGGACGTCCCGGCGGTCCAGTTCGCGCTGCTCAGGGCCGGCGTGGATCGCGCGCGGATTCTGTCCTGTGGCGGCACCGGTTTTGTGGAGCGCCGGCTCACCGAAGGCCGCAAGGAATACCGGTTCGTCCCGGAAAAAGGCGATCCCCTCCGCCTCGTCGAGACGCCGAAGCTGCTCGCGTTCGCTGATGCCGGCTGGCACGCCTCACGCGAATGGCTCGAAGCCAGTGTCGACGCCGTCTATCCCGATTTCGTGGCCCAGGTGGTGGAAATGTTCGATTCGCCCCACACCGGCGACGTTGTCGTCATGGCCGGCGAGGGCTGGAGTCTGCACGGGACGCAGCGCGGCGGCCACGGCTCGTGCTGTCGTCGCGACGTTCTCATTCCGCTCTTTTTCGCAGGCCCGGACATTCCGCGGGGAGCGTCCACGGGTCCGGCACGCCTCGTGGACGTCATGCCTACCATTATCGGCCTGCTCGGCAAGCAGGACCGCCTGGAAAGCGTGGACCTCGACGGAATCGACCTTTCATTAAGGGTCAAGTCAGCGCAGTAGGTGATAACAAGCCTTCCAAGCCTGGATCTGCCGAGGCGACGTCCAAGCCAACCGCAAGCAACTATCGAATTTTGCCTTTTATCCTTTCCTGTCTTACCTTCGTGGCGGTTGTTCGGGCAGTTCGTCTCATCCGGGTAGCGACATGAGCCTTGTTCGCAGCGCGCTGCGACGACCGGTCACGGTCCTGGTCGTCATCGTCGGCATCATCCTGGCGGCCGTTCTGTCGCTGCGCCGCATGGCCATCGACATCTTCCCCGATATGGGCGTGCCCGTGATCTATGTCGCCCAACCCTACGGCGGCATGGATCCCGCACAGATGGAGGGCTTCCTCACCAATTACTACGAGTACCACTTCCTCTACGTTTCCGGCATCGAGCACGTCGAGTCGAAAAACATCCAGGGCACTGCCCTGATGAAGCTGTTCTTCCACCCCGGCACCAACATGTCGCAGGCGATGGCGGAAGTGATCGGCTACGTCAACCGCTCACGCGCGTTCATGCCGCCGGGCACCGTGCCACCGTTTGTCATGCGATTCGACGCCGGCAGCGTACCGGTCGGCTTCCTGGTCCTTTCGAGCGAGACGCGCAGCATCAAGGAAATCCAGGACCGTGCCCTCTTCCGCGTCCGCCCGATGTTCGCGAGCCTGCCCGGCGTTTCGGCCCCCCCGCCGTTCGGAGGCAGCGCGCGATCAATCGTCGTGCGAGTCGATCCGGATCGCCTGCACGCCCTCGCCCTCTCGCCCGACGACGTCGTGGACGCTCTCACGCGCGGTAACCTGATCAGCCCCTCAGGCAATGTGCGCATCGGCTCGCAGATGCCGGTCGTCCGGCTCAACTCGGTCGTCTCCGACATTCGCGAACTCGGCACGATCCCCGTCCGCCAGGGCAGCCCGCCGGTACGGCTGACCGATGTCGCGACGATCGAAGACGCGGCCGATATCCACATGGGTTCGGCCCTCGTCGACGGCCGTAAAACTGTGTACATCGCCGTGACCAAGCGATCCGACGCCTCCACGCTGGCCGTTGTCAATCGCGTGAAGGCCGCCCTGCCGAAGATGCAGGCCGCGCTCCCGGAGGATATCCACGTCAGCTTCGAGTTCGACCAGTCGCCGTACGTCACGCGGGCGATCCGCGGACTGGCCACTGAAGGCGCGCTTGGAGCGGTGCTCACGGGTCTGATGGTGCTCCTGTTCCTGCGCGACTGGCGGAGCGCCCTCATCGTCGTCCTCAACATCCCCTTCGCGTTGTTCGCCGCCGTGTTCGCGCTCTGGCTCACGGGACAGACCGTCAACATCATGACGCTCGGCGGCCTCGCGCTGGCGGTGGGAATCCTCGTGGACGAAGCAACCGTGGCGATCGAGAACATCCACAGTCAGCTCGGCCGAGGCAGCTCCCTGGCACGAGCGGTGCTGGACGGAAGTGTTGAGACGACCGTGCCGCGCCTGCTCGCCATGATGTGCGTGCTCGCGGTGTTCATCCCCTCGTTCTTCATGGTCGGGACCGCCCGCGCCATGTTCGTTCCGCTGTCGCTCGCCGTCGGCTTCTCGATGATCGCCTCGTACATTCTCTCCAGTACGTTCGTGCCGGTCATGACCATCAGGCTGTTCCGCGGAAGACCGCAGGCAGCTCATGCATCCGCCGGCGAGTTCGCGCGTACCCGCGAGCGCTACGGGCAACTGCTCTCGCACGTCGTCCATCATCGGTTCGCCACCGTCACCGTCTACCTGCTCGCCGCCGGAGCCGTGATCTGGCTTGCCGGGCGCAAGCTCGGCATGGAGATCTTCCCCCGAACCGACAGCGGGCAGTTCCAGGTGCGCCTGCGTGCGCCAGATGGGACCCGGCTGGAGGAAACCGAACGATATGCGCTCAAAACCCTGGATGTCATCAGCCGTGAGGCGGGCCCGGACGCCGTCGATCGCTCGGTTGGCTACGTTGGCCTCATCCCCCCTGCTTTCCCGATCAACACCATCTTCTTGTGGATGGGGGGCCCCCACGAGGGCGTGCTGCGGGTTGGCGTCAAGCCCGAGAGCGGCCTCAGCACCGAAAAGCTGAAGGAGCGACTGCGCCGTGCCCTGCCGGAGGCGATGCCCGGTGTGGCTTTCTCCTTCGAGGCCGGCGACATCATCAACGAGGTCATGAGTTTCGGCTCCCCGACCCCAATCGAGATCGCCGTGACGGGACCAGACCTGGCCGCCAGTCGCGCCTACGCGGAAAAGCTGCGGGCGGAACTCGCCAAAGTCTCTGTTCTGCGGGACATCCAGTTCGCCCAGCCGCTCGAGTACCCCACCGTGGAAGTGCACCTCGATCGCGAAGCCGCGGGCATGAGTCACGTGACGGCCGCCCAGGTCGCGCGATCGATGGTGGCCGCCACTTCATCGAGCCGCTTCGTCGTGCCGAACTTCTGGGCCGACCCGAAGTCGGGCATCGGCTACCAGGTGCAGATCGAGATCCCGCAGGCCCGCATGGACTCCATCGACGCGATACGCACGATCCCGGTGGGCGGGACGGACGACCAGGTGCTGCTCCGCGACATTGCCTCCGTCCAGTGGGGTACGATGCCCGGCGAGTATGACCGATACAACATGCAGCGCATGATCACGCTGACCGCAAACATCTCCGGCACGGACCTCGGTCGCGCGGGCACCCTCGTATCGAAGGCCGTGCGTGATGCCGGTGATCCTCCCGCCGGTGTCACCGTCAACGTTCGGGGCCAGTTGCCGCCGCTTCAGCAGATGCTCAGCGGCTTATCCAGCGGACTGGCGCTCGCGATCGTCGTCATCCTGCTCCTGCTGACGGCGTACTACCAGTCGCTGCGACTCGCGCTCGTGGTAATCTCGACCCTCCCCGCCGTGATCGCGGGCGTCGCCCTTGCCCTGATCGTGACCGGCACGACGATCAACGTCCAGTCGTTCATGGGCACCATCATGTCGGTCGGCGTGGCGGTGGCGAACGCGATTCTGCTCGTCACGTTCGCGGAACGCAGCCGCGTGTCCGGCAAGACATCCGCCGAAGCGGCGGTGCAGGGCGCCAAGGGACGACTCCGCCCGATTCTGATGACCAGTGCCGCCATGATCTCGGGCATGATTCCCATGGCCGCCGGGCTTGGGGAAAGCGGGCAGCAGGTCGCGCCGCTCGGCCGGGCCGTGATCGGTGGTCTCGCCGCAGCAACGCTCGCGACGCTGCTGATTCTGCCTTCCGTTTTTGTTCTTGTGCAGGGCAGGAGGCCCGCTCGCACCGCTTCTTACGATCCAGACGATCCGTCCAGCCCGCTGCACGAGCCCGCGATGGAGAAGGAACTCGTCACATGAAATGCATCCTTGCGCTCTTCACCTGCTCCCTGCTGCTCCTGTGCCTGTTGGTCACGGAAGCCAGAGTCCCGGCGGGTGAGCTGCGAACCATCCCGCAAGCACCCCCTGCAGTCCCTCAGTCGGCGCCCGCAGAGAGTGCTTTCACACTTCCCGCCACCCTATGGCCGGATGAAAGTGTCGAACTCCACGCGAAGGCCAGCGGCTACGTCTCCGAAATCACTGTCGACATCGGCAGCCGCGTCCGCAAGGGAGATCTCCTGATCCGCCTTGACGCACCGGAGATGAGTGACGACATCCACCACGCCGAGGCACGAGTGGCCGCGTATCAGGCGAGGGCAGCCGCCGCCCGCGCCCAGGAGGCACAGTCGGCACTCAAGATCGAAGCGGCAATGGCCGAAAATCGCCGCGCCCAGGTGGAACTCGATCTCAGTCGGCTCACGCATCAGCGCAAGGCGGAGCTCCTGAAGGAGACCGCAATTCCCCAGCAGGAGTTCGACGTGGCGGATAACGAGCTCCGCACCTCTGAGGCGAAGCTCGCCATCGCGCAGGCACAGGTCGAAAGCGCAAAGGGGGAAAAGCTCGCGGCCAATGCCAACGTCGCAGCTGCCCAGGCGGAGGTCTCCGTCGCGCAGGCCGATTTGGCGCGTCTCAAGACGCTGCTGGAGTACACGCGCATCCGTGCGCCCTTCGACGGAGTGGTAACGGCCCGCACTGTCGACCACGGCGCATTCGTTCGCTCGGCGGTGCAGGGCGCCTCCGCAGGGCTGCTCACGCTCCAGAAGGTCGACCGCGTCCGGCTGGTGATCGACGTGCCTGAAACGCAGGCATCACTCGTTCGCGCCGGCACGCCGGTAACAGTCCGGCTCCGCGCGCTGAAGGACGAGCCACTGGTCGCCACCGTCACCCGCACAGCGGGCTCGCTTCGCACCGACACACGGACGCTGCGGGCCGAGATCGATCTCGACAACCGCAACGGTCACCTGATGCCCGGCATGTTCGGACGTGTCACCCTGACTGCCTCTTCGCAGGTCAACGTCCCAGGAGCCTGAGATGCAGACCACCCGCATGATCGGGCCGATTCTCACTCTATTCGGGATTGCGGGATGCTACGCCCCGCCCGGAGGCGAAGCGTCACGCCCGCGCCCATCGATCGCTCCGTCCAGTCAGCCGGCCACCTCGCCGGCGGAGCGTGCGTACGCCGCCGGTACCGACCCGCTGCAACTCGAGGCACCGGATATCCAGCCGTTGCATCGGGATATCCTCGCGATCGATCTCTCCGCTGTCGTCCAGGCCGCTCGCGCCGACAATCTGGAAATCCTGCGCGCGCGTCAGCAGTCCGAAGCGGCGATCGGGCAGTACCAGAGCCTTTTGGGCGGTGCGTTTCCCGTGATCGCCCCGAACATAGCGTTCGAGCGTGTCGAGGGCACTGTCCGGGCGGTGCAGGGCAATCTTGTCGGCGCTGCATTCAACACATTCCAACCCGCCATCGCCGTGCAGTGGATCACGAATCCTGGACAGGTGATCTACCAGCTCATCGCGGCGCGCAAGCGTCTCTCCGCCGTCGAACACCAGGAAGAGGCAGTCATCCTCGAGAGCACGCGTACGTCCGCCGTGCAGTTCTACGACCTGATGCTCGCGCAGACCCGCGTCGCGACCGCACGGCAGTCGGTTGCCGAGGCCGAGGAACTCCTGCGCGTCAGCCGCCTGCGGGCGCGAACCGGTACCGGCGTGCAGGCGGATGTCCTGCGGGCGGAAGCGCGTCTGGCCGAGCGCCAGCAGGAGCTCGTGTCATCCGTCGAAGCGTTCTACCGCGCATCCGTGGAACTCGCCCTCACATTGCACCTGGATTCCTCCGTCACGCTCGTTCCGCGTTCACCGGACCTGGCTCTCGCGACGCTGGTGCGGCCGGACATTCCGCTGGATGACCTGCTCGAATTCGCAGTGGTGTACCGGCCGGATCTGGCCGCCGTGCGAGAACTGGTGAAGGCTGCGGCCGCCGCCCGTGGAGCGACCTGGTGGGGCTCGTTCGGACCGCAGTTCCAACTCGCCTACCAGTACGGGGGGATTCTCGGACACGCGAGCAACGTTGTGCCCGGGCAGGGCATCCCGGGCAATCTCGTCGTCAACCCGGCGTCACCCACGGGCACGTTCAGTACGAACCCGCTGGTGAACGGCGCTGTTCGTGAAGGCATCGCGCGCGGCTCTGCACGCCTTGCGGGAACGCGCGACCAGTCCACGGGCCTGCACGACCAGCAACGGTTTAATGCCGCCGGTGGGTGGCGCTTCACGCTCGCGGCATTCGGCGACCTTCGCACCGCCCGTGCGGCGCGAGAACAGGCCATCGTTGAGGCGGAGCAGCAGGTCGACCGCGTCCGCGCCCAGGTGATCCTTGCCCGCGAGGCCATCCGCGCGAGCCAGGATGTTACGCGGCTCGCCGGCCGGCAGGTCGAAGCCGCCCGCGAGGCATTACGCCTCACGCAGGCGAATCTGCAGGCCGGCACGATGACGACACTTGATGTCCTGCAGGCCCAGGACGCTGTGACACAGGCCCGCCTCCGTTACGTGGAAGCGGTCGTCCGGCACAATCAGTCCCAGGTCAACCTCGTCGCCGCCGTCGGTCTGCTGAATGAAGACACGATCCTCGCAAGGTAACAGGCATCGCCTTGTCATCTTCGCGGGGGTGTGAGAAACTGCCCCCGTGTCGCTTGTGTCTTCTCACCGGGTTACCCTTTCATCTTGCCACTGAACGGAGCGCACCATGCCGGCAGTTGCACGCCAGATCGGCCGGATCCTCGCACTGGCGATCCCGGCGCTCATACTCGGAGCAGGACCGATGCCATCCACGCGTCCGTCGAACGAGAGCCAGAAACCGCAGGCATTCAAGGCAACTGTCACCAAAGAGGTGGGCTGCCGCTACTGGCTTTACCTGCCGGAAGGCTATGACGGCGCCGACGACAAGTGGCCTCTTGTGCTGTTCCTGCACGGCGCCGGCGAGCGGGGTGATGACCTCGCCAAGGTGAAAATCCATGGGCCGCCGGGCCTGGTCGAAAAGGGACGCTCCTTTCCGTTCATCCTCGTCTCGCCGCAGTGCCCCCAGGGGGACGTCTGGGACCCGGACGTGCTGAATCGACTTCTCGATGAGGTTATCGCCAAATACAGGGTGGATGAGGACAAAGTCTACTGCACGGGCCTGAGCATGGGTGGATACGGCACATGGGACCTGGCGATCGCCCATCCTGAGCGGTTTGCCGCCATCGTGCCGATCTGCGGCGGCGGCAATTTCATTCGCGCCAGCCGCTTACGCCATGTGCCCGTCTGGGCGTTCCACGGGGCGAAGGACCCAGTTGTTCCCCTGAGTGAATCACAACGGATGGTCGAGGCCGTCAAGCGAAATGGCGGGGACGCCCGGCTGACCATCTACCCCGAGGCCGGCCACGATTCGTGGAGCGAAACCTACCGAAATGATGAGGTCTATCGGTGGCTGCTCCAGCACAAGCGCAGTCGTACGGCTGGTGGCTGACGCTTTTTCGTCGCACGTGCCAGTCCGGCACGAACAAGGAACAACTGGGACATTGAATGGTCAGTTTTCGCTGGACTTCCCGCTTGCGCCACGGCACAATATTCGCGGCTGGGGAGTTGGCCGTCATTGTGTGCGGCGGCCGTTACCTCACTTCTCACGAGAGGTCGGTTTCAGGCGTCTCAGATTCATTGGTTCAGCCAAACTGGAGCTGCAGCATGTGTACACCTCGGAACGTCGGTGTCGGCAAGTTGATCTGTTTGTTGCTGTTGGTGGCAGCCCTGCCCTTCGGCTGCGCACCGGCCCAACCGGAGCCGGAGCCGGTGCCGGACAGCAATCTCACCGGCAAGTATGCCGGATCCCAGTCCTGCTACCTCTGTCACGCGGACACACATACGAACTGGACCGCAACTGCACACGCGCGCAGTTACCAGTCTCTGGTCGAGCTCGGCCAGCAGAACAACGCCGTCTGCCTTCAATGCCACGTGACCGGGTTCCAGGATGACGGCGGGTTCATCGACTCAGTCACGACCCAGTCGCTGTCCCACGTCGGTTGCGAGTCGTGCCACGGGCCGGCCAAGGACCACGCCCAGAACGTCAATGACGAGAGCAAGCGTCCGCCCAAGAGCATGCTGGCGACGGTATGCAGCAAGTGTCATAACGGGTTCCACCACAATACAAGCGACGAGTGGGCAACCTCGCGACACTCCGTTGTGACAGAGGACGAGGCCGAGGCGTTCGCGGCCGGCCGCAACCTGAACTCCTGCGGAACCTGTCACTCGGGTGACTTCCGCCAGTTGAAGATCATCGAAAACCAGGCGGTCGTGAGCGATGCTCTGCTCATCGGCAAAACGCCCGAGGAAATGGCCGCGGTCACCTGCCAGGTCTGCCATGACCCGCACGCGAACACGGGCTTCGTCGCGAACCCGGCGACCGGCGCCGACTGGCAGGTCCGCTACCCGCTGGTTGCTCTGCCCGAGCCGTCGAACTTGATTGCTGATGCGACGAACCCTGCCCGATTCGAACTGTGCGGCCAGTGCCACCACTCGCGTGGCAGAACGTGGGCCGATAACTCACGTGGACCGCACCACAGCGTGCAGGCAAACGTCTACACCGGTGAGATGCCTGTCCCGAACGGCACCGCGGCGATTGTGCCGAACAACCGCACCGTGCACCGGTTCGTGCCGAAGCAATGCTCGACCTGCCACATGCAGCATGACCAGGAAGTGAACGATCCGGTGATGGGCGAGGGCGCCCACCACGTCGGGCACACCTTCCAGGTCAGCACCGTGGGCTGCAGCGGAAGCGGCTGCCACCCGTCAGGCGACAGCGCAGCCACTGATATGGCGAACCTCCAGGCGTCGGTGCGTTCGCGACTCGATGCGATCGCGGCACGGATGGGCGATCCGGCCACCTGGGAATTCACCTCGGAGGGCGGCCCGGCGGCCGCGGACCAGGGCAAGATTCCCGAGGGCGTCCGGAAGGCTCGCTTCATCTATCACTACATCCTCTCGGACGGCAGTCTTGGCGTGCATAACCCCGAGTACACGCGGATCATGCTGACCGGGGCGGAGGCATTCCTGACCCAGGCTGGTAAGTAGATCTCACGAGGATGTTTATTCTGCCGCGGTTGAAAACCGCTGGCGGAGAGGCTTGAGACCGGGCACACGCGACGCGTTGTCGCGTGTGCTTTTTTTTGGCTCGTGCCCGGAGGGCATGCCGCCGGCGGATCATCAGATCCCGCCGACCGTCTTTCCTCCTCCGGAACCGGCCGGCGTGCCTTCGACCGGCGCGAAGCCGTGGCGCATGGTATTCTCGGTGATCGTTTTCGGCTCGAGGAACTGCAGCAGGTAGTCCGGACCTCCGGCCTTGCTGCCGATGCCGCTCATCTTGAATCCCCCGAAGGGCTGGCGATCGACAATCGCGCCGGTGATGCTCCGGTTGATGTAGAGGTTCCCGACATTGAAGTGCCGCCGGGCCTGCTCGATGTGAACCGGACTTCGGGAATACAGCCCGCCAGTCAGCGCGTATTCCGTCCCGTTGGCGATCGCGAGGGCCTCTTCGAACGTCGCGGCCCGGATGATCGCGACCACCGGCCCGAAGATCTCCTCCTGCGCGATGCTCGAGCCCGGTGGGACGTGATCGAAGAGCGTCGGCGGCACGAAGAAGCCGCGGCCTTCGAGTTCGCCAAGTTCGGCGTGGTACACGAGTTTCGCCTCGCGCTCTCCGCGCCCGATGTATCGCAGGGACTTTGCCCGGCTGTCGGCATCGATGACCGGACCCACAATCGTACCGGACTGGTCGGCCGGGCCGGTGGGCAGGCTTCGCGTCGTCTCGATAAGCCGGTGCACGAACGTGTCGGCGACGTCATCGAGCACGATCACCCGAGAACAGGCGGAGCACTTCTGCCCGCAGTAGCCGAAAGCGGAAGCCGCCACGCCCGCGACCGCCTCGTCAAGGTCGGCGTCGGAATCGATGATGATCGCGTTCTTGCCGCCCATCTCGGCGATCACGCGTTTGAGCCCCGGCTGGCCCGGGCGCCACCGGGATCCCTCCTGGTAGAGCTTGAGCCCCACCTCGCGCGAGCCGGTGAAGGCGATGATCTGCACCTGCGGGTGCGACACCAGGCCGGCTCCCACCGTTTCGCCCCGCCCGGGGAGGTAGTTCACAACGCCGGGCGGGAAGCCCGCGGCTTCGCATGCCCGCATCAGCATCGCGCCGACCACAGACGACTGTTCGGCGGGCTTCATCACCACCGTGTTGCCCGCGACGAGTGCCGCGGTGGTCATTCCGGCAAGGATCGCCAGCGGGAAGTTCCAGGGCGCGATCACGGCCGCAACGCCGCGCGGCTGGTAGACGTAGGCGTTCTCTTCGCCCGGGAAATCCCGCCGGCGCGGGCGATCGGCGAGCCGCTGCATCTCCCGCGCGTAGAACTCGCAGAAATCAATCGCCTCCGCTACATCGGCATCGGCTTCGCGCCAGGTCTTGCCGACTTCAAGAATGATCCATGCCGCCAGCTCGAACCGGCGCTGCCGCAGGATACCGCCGAGCCGGCGCACGAGGCCCGCACGCTCATCCACACTCCGCAACCGCCAGCTCTCGAACGCCCGATGAGCCGCCTGCACGGCCGCTTCGAGATGCTCCGCCCCGCCGAGGCAGACGTGCCCGACGACCTCCGCGCCGGCCGACGGATTGACGGAGTCCTCACGCTCCGGCGTCTCCACCGGCTTGCCGTCAATCACAAGCGGATACGTTGCACCGAAGTGCGCCCGCACGGCAGCGAGCGCGTCCTGCATCGACTGCCGGGCATCGGCGCGGGCAAAATCGCTCAGCGGCTCCGAAACAAACGGCTCCATGGGGTCCTCCTCGGGATCGACGCGCACCGGCTCCGGCAACGGCGGCGACTCGGGCCTGGCTCTCGCGGGATCCGCCAGCAGGCGGTCGATGGAGTCACGCTCGATGAAGCTCCGGCGCAGGAACGAATCGTTGGACGTGTTTTCCAGCAACCGGCGGATCAGGTACGCCATGCCGGGGATCATCTCGCCGAACGGCGTGTAGATACGAAGCGTGTAGCCCATGCCGGCGACGGCGGCTTTGAGCGGGTCGCCCATGCCGAACAGCATCTGGATCTCGAACTCGCGACGTCCCGCCCCGAGATCCTGGGCGTAGGCCATGGCCGCGGCGAGGCTCCTCACGTTGTGGCTCGCCAGCGCCGGGCGCAGAATCGCCCGCAGGTCGAGCAGTCGTCGCGCGAGTCGCTCGTAGCTGGCGTCGGACTCCCACTTCTGCGTCCAGACGGGGATGGGCCAGCCGTGCTGGATCGCGTGGAACGTCTCGTAATCCCAGTATGCCCCCTTCACCAGTCGCACGGCGATGGGCGTGCCGCGATCGCGCACCCACTCGGCGAGCGATTCGAGATCGTCAGCGGTCTCGCGCAGGTACGCCTGCAGCACGATGCCGACGTCCCGGACCTCGCGGAACTCGGATTCGCTGAGCACCTGCCGGAATGCCGCGAGAGTCAGATCCTTGATCGCGTACTGCTCCATGTCCACATTGACAAACGCGCCGTGCTCGCGGGCGACCCGCAGAATCGGTCGCAGACGCTGCAGGCAGCGATGGATGCTGCCCTCCGGGTCGACGGCGTCGAAGTGCGGTTCGAGGGAGCTCAGCTTGAGTGAGACATTGAGGCGCGGCATCGGGCGGTCCGCGCCCTGGTCCGCCTGCTCGCTCGGCGCCCATGTCTCCACCGTGGGGCCCAGCCGGCGGATCAGGTCGATGTATGCCCGGGCGTACCGGTCGGCCTGCTCGTCACTGCTGGTCGCCTCCCCCAGGAGGTCCAGGGAGAACGCCATCCCGCGTTCCCGCAGGCGAGCGACGGTCGCCAGCGCCTCCTCGGGCGTGACACCGGCGATGAAGCGATGCGCCATGCGTTCGGCGCTGCCGCGGGCGAGAGCAGCCAACTGCCGGCGGTAGAACGCGCCATTTGTCGAGGAGGCGATCACCCGCGCGAACAGGCTCGGCAGCGGCACGTCCGGCCGGACGAGATATTCTTTCAGGTGCCGCAGCACGTCCTCATCGCTGCGAAGCGTCGGCAGCACGTCCACGAAGCGGAACAGCTGCACCTTCCGCTGCGGATCACCGGTCGACCAGTCCGTCAGCCGGTTCATCCACCACTCGGCGTGGAAGAGAGACGGCTCGGCCTCGCGGGCGCGCTTCAGAATTTCTTCGCCGATCGCGCGCGTTCGGGTCTCCAGTACATCCCCCGTGCTGCCGGAGCCTGCACCAGCGGCCGCGCGTACCGTCTGCCCCTCCGCCCGGGCAGGATCCGGCCCTCTGGATGTCGCTGTCTCTGCCGAATGCGTCATGGCCGCCGCCCCAGTCAGTCTCCCCCACGCGATTTTAGCGCAAGCTCTCCCGGCAGTCCGGCACCGCGTCTCATTTTGCCGCCGGCCGTGTCGCGACGAGGCGGGTGAGGCCCTTCCCGCAGCGGGGCACAACCTCGCGTGCCTCGACATCCGCATAGTTGAAGATGGTAAAACCGCCCGTCTTCAGCCGACGGGTGATGCTGACCTGCTCGATGACCCCGCAGACGTCCGTCCGCTCGGGCCAGACGCTCAAGCCGATCCCGGGGTAGCATGGGACCTTGCCGGCCCACTCGAGTTGGCGGCTCACGAGGCTCTCGAATTTCGCGTGGCTCGGCGTGTAATCCATCGGGCACACGAAGTCGAGGTAGCCGCGGTCGCACCACACCTTCCAGTCCTGCGCGACGTTGTCACGGTCCGCCGGCCAGTGCCGGAATACGGCCGCCGAGATTTTTACGCGCGGACGCGACGCGTGCACCCGTTCTGCGACCGCCTGCACGACGCGCGTGATGTTCGCGCGCCGGAAATCGTTCCATTTCACGAGAAGTGCGTTGTCCCGGCGGATCGCGCGCGGCCAGTCGGAGACTTTCTCGCCTGTTTCCACCTCAAAACGCTCGCGGCAGCCGGCGCAGAAGCACCCGTCCGCATCGGGATACCGGATGTAGTCGAAATGAATGCCGTCGACGTCGTACCTGGTGGCGACTTCCACCATCGCGTCGATTTCGAGCTGCCGATTGGCCGGATGTGAGGGGCAAAGCCAGTCGGCGCGGGGCTCGCCGCTGAAACGGACCTGTGTGCGGCCCTCGCTCTGCACCCGTCCGGCGAATTCCTTCGGCGTGCGTCCGCCCATGTACCAGTTGACCTTCCAGACGTGGCACTGCAGGCCATACCTGCGGCAGGCGGCCAGGCACGCGGCGATCTGGTCCCCCTTTGCCGCAACCTCCGGCGCGACCGGAAGCACCGCGCTCTCATAGAAGGCAACGCCGCCCCAGAGCATGTTCGGCAGAATGGCGGTGAAGCCGTTCTCGGCCAGGTTCCGAATCGCCTCGTCCCAGTTCATGCCCCGGACGCCGAACGCATCATGACACCAGAACGCGCGGAACTCGCCGGGCTGGGGGCGTTGCGCGGCGCAGTAGACGTCGATCATTCTCCCGCGCGCGGCCAGCGCGAGCGGGACGACGTCGGCTGCCTTCCCTTCCCTTGCGAGTTGCCCGGCGTGGTCAGCCATGTCCTGGACGGCGCGGAGTTGCGCCCGCACCTCGTCGGAAGCGTCCGTCGTGGCAATCGCGCGCTCCGCTTCTCCGAGGGTTCGATACGGTCCGACGCGGCCGATGTCCGCGATACGCTCGGCGGCGATCCCGGTGGCGAGCGGCGGCGCGACTTCCTCCAGCAGTTTCACGAACGCCCGCGGGTCCGGCATCTCGCGGAAGGCCCGCACGGCCTTACCGTGAACGGGCATCTGCCGTGTCCCCCCAAGGATCACCACCGCGCGCCCCTCGTTCGCGAGTGTTTGAAGGGCATCCGTCGAAGGACGAGAGAGCTGCACGCCGAGCGGCAGGATCACGAGCCGCCGCTTGTCGAGATGCGCGGGTGTCAGTTCCTCACCGCTGACCGGCAGCCATTCGAGGCCGAGCGTGTCCAGAAAGCGCGCGATGTCAGCAACCGAATGCGCCGGCTGCGGGCGGCGCCCCCGCGACCCACCCGGCGGCGGCGTCAGCACGACGACCGGGGCGTCGGTCCCGAGGAGAGCGAAGTCCGTGATGGAGAACTCCGTATCCGTATCCGCGCCGCGCCAGCCGGACACACGAATCGCGGAGATCCGGCCCCAGCCGGCCGGCGTGCCCTCCACCCACATCCGATCCTTCTCAATCTCGATCGTCGTCCAGCGCCCCGCGACTTCCGGATTGAAGTCGCTGCCGTACCAGCCGGCGCCGCTCTGGAAATAAATCGCGAACTGCGAGACCGGTGCGACATCCGGTGAGTAGAACCGAAACCGCACGCCGCGGGCGGTCGTCAGATCGAGGCGCATCGCGCGATCCCACGAGGCGCGTTCGAATCGGGTGCCGCGGAAGTTGCAGGGGAAACGCAGGACATCGCGGTTGTCGATCCGGACGGACGACACCGGCGCGGTCCCCGGGTACATCACCTTCCAGGCGGTGCTGCCGGCGACGTCACGAGTCGCAGCGAAGTCGACCACGACCCCGTCCCATGGATCCGGCGGCGCCGGCAGTTGGGACCCCGTCGATTGCGCCACGAGGGCGATGAGGCATAAACCAGCAATTAACTTCTTCATCTGATGCTCCTCTCTGATGGTTGACAGGGACTCCTCAGCTTACCCGCGATCCTCGGGTTGCGTGGCGGATGCGGGCGGCAGGCCGGTCGCGTGGAGCATCTCCAGCACCAGCGGCACGCGCCGGGACGGCGGCCAGTCTTCCCAGACCCGCTCGCCTTCCATATTGAGCGCGAAGAAGTCAACCGACGCGCCGCGTTCGATGTAACCGACGAGCCAGCCGAGTTCGCGCGTTTGCGTCAGCTCCATGGTCCCGGTCTTGCCGCTGAGCGTCCAATCCGGCGTCTCCTGCAGCACGATCAGGCTTTTCACGATCTCCGTGGACCGCGCGGAGACGCCGAGACGCCCGCGGTAAAAACGTGCGAGGAACCGCACCTGCTCGTCAGGCGAGATCCGCAGGTCGCCGTTGAGCCAGAACGGCTCGCCTCCGGAGATTCTGTGGTTGCCGTAGTCGGACCGCTCGAGGAATGCCTGCATGCGGCTCGGGCCGATCCGCCGGGCCAACTCGCGGTAGTACCACACGACGGAGTCTCGCATCGCGGTGCGGAGCGTCTGGTCCCGCAACCACGCCGGCGGCCACCAGTCCTGGCGCGGGAGGCCGTACTCCGCACAGGAGAGGGCAAAGTCGGGGCCACCGGCGATACCGGTCTCGACGGCGATCAGGGCATTCGGGATCTTGAACGTGGAGGCGGGCACGAATCGGCGGCCCGCCCGCGGGGCGTTGTAACGCCGGATGATGCCGTTGCCATCGAGCAGGACGAAGCAGCCCTCGACCCCCGCCCGCGCGAAGATCGACGACAGCGGCAGTTCGTCGGAATTCGACGAGGATTCGGCACATTCACGCATTTGCGCGGGCGGCATTGCAGGCGGCGCGGCGCATCCGGCCAGCACCGCAAGCGTCATCACCGCGACCAGGCGGACCGACAGGTGCATACACTCCACCTCGCCTTTGTTGGGTTCGCCTACGACCCGGAATCATACCGCGACGCCGGATCGGTTCTGAGGGATCGCCAAAATCGCCGTTTTCGGCCGCCTCCCGGGGCGCTCCGCGTGAATCCTCGCCGGCAGAGCGCTCGTGTTGGCTTCGCTTGGCTGACTGCGTTCTGTCGCCGGTCCTGCTCCCCCGAGAGTTCGATCGGCCCCCCTCGAGGCGTCTCCACTTTTCAAAGATCGGCTCGTGCGCGCGGATGCGCAGTTTGTCCGGGGAAGAGAACACCATCGCTGCTCCGTCCCCGGGTAGAGTAGAGGACTGATCGACCTGGGTTTCAGCGTCGATCAGTCCCCCCTCGT
>CAZJTF010000005.1:0-5265 GCA_964548565.1 uncultured Planctomycetales bacterium
ACAGCCGACTGTGGGGATTGAACCCACGACCTGTGCTTTACGAAAGCACCGCTCTACCACTGAGCTAAGTCGGCGGCAGTTCGCGTCAGGCGCGAATCGAGGAACAAAGACTACGCGAGGTGCGCCGTTTTGACAAGACCCCGGCCGTACGCGCCCGGCCTGCGGCTCGCGCACGTCCGGTCCAGATAATAAACCCCGCGTCCTCCTCCAGGAGAACGCGGGGCCGTTGAAAGGGGACACGACAGCTTCCGACATATTTCTAGAATTCGCCGCCGCGCAAATCAAATGCCATCGGCAAAAAATCCCGCAAGCATGAGCTTCGCCCGAGCGAAGCTGGTCCGTTCTTCACGAGAGTTTACCGCTCCGCAGAATCGAGATCACCAGCCAGAGCCCCATAACCCCTGCCACGAGGTATCCGAACACCCCGAAGAACTGCAGCGGCACATCCATGAACGTGATCGAGCTGCTCGTGCTGACCACCAGGGAACTGCCAACAATGACGCATCCGATAATCACCGCGAATCCGAGCCGGTTGCTCGCCCGGTCAATCTCATGCACCAGGTCGTCCAGGTTGCGATGCCGGATCGTGACCTGCCACTTGCCCGCCGCGAGCCGGCGCGAGATATCCCGCAGCTGGCTGGGAGCATTTTTCAGGATATTGAAGAGGTGCCATGCAGAAATGGTGCCAGACCGCGCCAGCCGTCGCGGCGACAGCCGTTCCAGCACCAGACGGCGCAGCTTCGGCCGCGTCAGTGCCACCAAATCGAGCGACGGGTCCAGTTGCATGCAGATGCCGCCGACCGTCACGATCGCCTTGCCGAAGAGGACGAACTCCCGGGGGAGCGTCACGAAATTGCGCCGGATGAGCGTCGTGACTTCGTAATACAGCGTCTGCAGATCGAAACGCCGCAGCGGCAGCCCGTAATACTTGTCGATCAGCTCCATGAAATCGCGTCGCAGCGAGGTACGGTCCGTCTCCTCACCGAGCGCATTCATGTCCGCGAGCACTTCGACCACGATTTCCGCCTGCCGGCTGAACGCACCGGTCAATGCGAGCACCAGGTGTCCCATGAGCTCGTCGTCCAGTTGGCCCGTCAGTCCGAAATCGACGAGGCCGACGGAGTCCGGCGGCTCGATCAGCAGGTTTCCGGGGTGGGGGTCTGCATGAAAGAGCCCCATCTCGAAGAACTGCTTCATGAACGCCTTCACCAGCCGCACCGCCAGCCCACGCCGATCGATCGGCGCGCCCGGGTCGGCCAGCAGCACCTGGATACTCGTGCCGGGGATCTCCTGCAGCGTCAGGACCCGAGGGCCCGACAGGTGCCAGTACACGTGCGGCAGCCGGAAGCACGGATCCGGTCCGAACAACTCGACGAACCGCGAGATCGTGGCCCCTTCGCTGATGAAGTCCATCTCATGCAGGACAGACCGTTCGAATTCGTCCACGATGACGTGCGGCCGGTGCACCGCGAGCTCGGGGATCCATCGCTCCACCAGGTCCGCGAACCAGCGCAGGATGGTGACGTCCAGCCGGATGACGTCCTCGATATCCGGACGCCGCACCTTCACGACCACCGGTCGCGGCGCGGTTTCCCCCGCGGGCCTGGCTCGCGCGCGGTAAACCTGGGCGATCGAGCCGCTCGCGAACGGCTCCCCGTCGATCCAGTCGAACGCCTTGTCGAGGGATACCCCCAGGTCGGATTCGATGATCTGCCGGGCGATGGGCGTCGGGAACGGCGGCACCTGGTCCTGGAGCGTCGACAGCTCGGCCACGATATCCGCGGGGAACAAATCGGGTCGTGTCGAAATCATCTGGCCGAGCTTGATGAAGGTCGGCCCCAGCTCTTCGAACACCCGCCGCAGCCGCCGCCCGAGGCTGTATTCCGTCGCGTCGTGGGCCGTTGGCGGTGCCGGCCGCCAGCGTTTCGGAATCGGAACGAACCGTCCAACGTTCAAACGGTCAACGAGATGGCCGAAGCCATGGCGCGTGAGCACCCGCGCGATCGTCTGAACGCGCCGGATACTGCGAACGGTGCGTGGGAGCCGTAAGTTCACACGCTACAGGCTACGGGAATCCGGGCAGGGGTCAACGCGCCCGGGATCGGAGGCTCAGGGAAGCTCGCTCCAGATCACGCGCCCGCTGTTCCGCCGCACGAGAAAACTGCCGACGTTCAGGGCGACCGCCACTGCGATCGAGAGCACCAGTGTCGGCACCCAGAAGGCATGCCGCGGCGAGGTGTGGAATACGAGATGCACCATCACGAAGTACATCGGAATCGCGAGAATCCGCATCAGGCGCGGAATCTCGTGCTCCCGATCGAGGTTGTCCCATGAGAACTCGAGCGGGCGACCGATGCGCGGCACGCGCCTCGGAATCAGGCAGGGCACGCGCCTCGCGTACGCCGCGTACGCCTCCTTGTGCGTCTCCCGCAGGAAGCGTTCCTCTTTCCGAATCGTCGGGATATACGTGAGCAGGTAGGCCGGAATGTACGCACCGATGACGAACAGGTTGCCGGAGATGAAGCCGATCCCCAGGTCGATCAGCAGGTTGGCGAAGTAGAACGGGTGCCGCACAATGCTGTAGGGACCGGCCGTCGTCACCGCCCAGTTGCGCGTCAGGGTTCCCTTGCTCCAGAAATGCAGCCCGCAGCCGATACAAAACAGCACCAAACCAACCACCAGCAGTGACGGTTTCGGCTGGCTGAAAATCAGGGCGACGATGAGAAGGACGTCACGGAGCCACCCACGGCGGTCGTCCCAGAACTTCTGAAGTGTGCCCACACGTTTCTCCGAGTGTTGTTCGAGCGCAGGTCAGCACCTGCTCCGGTAATGTTAGCATGCTGCATCGCAAAGAATGAAGCTCATCCGCACAAAAAAGGCGGTGCACACCTCAGCCTGCCCGAGTCAGCCCGACGCGGGAACTGTGGACCCCTCGGGTTCAGAAGGGACGTCCGGCTCCGCCTCCTGCAGTGCCGCACTTTCGCTTCGGAATTGTGTTTCGTACAGCCGGCGGTAGAGCGGGCACGTTTTCAGCAAATGTTCATGCGTCCCCACTGCCGCCAGCCTGCCGTCTTCCATGACGACGATGCGGTCGGCGTCGCTCACCGTCGCGTACCGGTGCGCGATCACGAAAGCCGTGCGGTCGCGCAGGAAGGCTTCGAGCGCCTGGTGAATCTTCAACTCCGACTCCGGGTCCACCTGGCTCGTCGCCTCGTCGAAAATCAGGATCGGGGCATTCCTCAGGATCGCCCGGGCGATCGCGATCCGCTGCCGCTGCCCGCCTGACAGCGTCGCCCCGTGCTCACCGATCTGCGTGTCGTATCCCTGCGGCATCTGCTGGATGAATTCGTCCGCGAAAGCCTTCCGTGCGGCCTCCTCGATCTCCTCCGGCGTCGCGCCGCGCCGCCCGTACGCGATATTCGACCGGACCGTGTCCGGGAAGATGACGCTCTCCTGCGTGATCAGGCAGAACTGCTCGCGCAGGGACCGCAGCGACACTTGTGCGGTATCCTGCCCGTCGATCAGGATCCGCCCGCTCGTGATCGGGAAAAACCGCGGCAGCAGGCTCACCAGCGTCGTCTTGCCGGAGCCGTTCGGGCCCACGAGCGCGATCGTCTCCCCCCGGCGCACCGTCAGCGACAGATTCCGGACCGCCTGCCGATTCGCTTGCGGATAGGTGAACGTCACATTGTCGAAGACGATGGAATCGCGCAGAGGGGCCAGTCGCGGACGTCCCGCATCCTGCTCGTACTCGCTGGGGCTGTCGATCAGTTCGAAGACGCGCTCGGCTGCCGCGTTGGCCCGCTGCAGCTTCGGATACACCGTGCTTAGTTTGCGCACCGGGTCGAAGATACCGGCCAGGCACACCAGCATCGTCATGAACTCGGGCGGCTTCATGCCATGGAAGAACATGCTGTACGCCACGTACAGCATGGCGGCCGCGCCGACGAAGAAACCGAGCGTCTCCACGAAAGGCGGCGTCAACGCCTCGATAAACGCGATCTTCAGCTGCTGTCTGAGGAGGTGGCGATCGATCCGGAAGAGCCGACGGCGCTCGTAATTCTCGCGCATGTAGCCCTTCACCACCCGCAGCCCTGTCAGCGTACTCTCCAGCACGCTCAGCAGTTCGCCGTACCCGAAGAGCAGCTTCCGGTTCGCCCGCCGCACCTTCTTTCCGAGCACCCGGAAGGTCCAGACGGCGAGCGGTACCACCAGCATGACGCCGAGCGTCAGCCGCCAGTTCAAGTACAGCGCGAGAATCGTCACTCCGATCGCCTTGAAGGGCTCGGTGATGACCTTCTGGAAAAAGTTCTCCAGCCCCCGCACGATATCGTTCATGTCCTGGATGTACTTGGACATCGTGTCCGAGGTGTTCTGGCTGAACCGGCTCAACGGCAGGTTGAACATGTGCGTGTACATCTGCCGCCGCAGGTCCACGACGGCCCGTCCGATCGCCACCGCAGCCAGGTACTCGGCGAAGAGGCGCGCCGCATTCCCGACGATCACGATCACCATCAGCCCCGCGAACACGGTCGCCAGCGTCTTCATGCGGTCGGGGGCAGTCGACCCGCCCGGCAGCACCGACACGGCCCGTCCGAGCGCCGCCTGCTTGAACCCGAGCGTCGGAAGCGGCACATGGGCCGTCTCCGTCTTCCCGGAATCCGGCCGCAGCACCGTCAGCGAAACCGCCGCCTCGGGCGCCGCCAGCGCGTCGAAAACCTCCGGCGCCAGCGCCCGTTTCCCGTTCACCTCGGTGATCAGGTCAAGGGTGCGGAGCCCCGCCTGGTGGAGAGGTGACTTCTCCTTGAGTGACCGGATCCGTGCCGTCCCATCCGAGACCCCCGGGACCTCCCGGTCGGTCAGCATGCTGTAGATACCCAGTTCGACATCCAGACGGTGCTCGGCAATGTACTGGTGCGCACGCCCGTGCAACCCCTCCGGCTGCAGCATGATGTAGAGCACCGGCAGGATCGAGCCGATGCTGGCGGAATAGGTAAACGCGACCAGGAGAATGCAGGCAATGGCCGGGTACACGTAACGCCGCTGCGGCCAGACGTAGCTGAGCAGTCGCCGGAACCAGGTGAACGAAGACGCGTGAGACGTCGCGACGTCCCGCCGCGTGAGGGCTTTGCCGGGCTGATACATGGGGCGTATGATAGCCGCGATCCGTCGGCAGGCCAATCTACGTCTGCACCGCGGGTTACGGATCTTCGGGCCTATGGCAGCAAAACGTTCGACCCCGGTGATCGCGGCAACCGTCATCGA
>CAZJTF010000005.1:5275-43603 GCA_964548565.1 uncultured Planctomycetales bacterium
TCGAACGCACGCGTGAAGGCATCCGCGAAGTGCTGATTGCCCGCCTCGCCGTGGGACAGCATGCGGGGCGCTGGGCATTTCCTTACACGCTGGCCGAACCCTCGGAGACGCCCGAAGCAGCCGCGCGGCGTCTCCTTGGGCAGATGGAGGGACTCGACGCGCAGCTCAGCTATGGTCAGCCCCCGTTCGACGCGGAACTGGACGGCAACGTGTACAGCTGGCGGTTCTTCTTCTGTTCGTCATCAGCGGCCGGGGAGCTCGGACTCCCCGGCGCCTCCGAAACGCGATGGATTCCTGTCGGCTCACTCAGGGACTACGAGTTCGACCCGGTGAGCGCGAACGTCGCCGACTGGCTTGTTCACGATGCCGGGACATAGCCCCAATTTCGGGTCGCCGGGATGTGCAGCAGTCGGGACGTGTTGGATCGTGGGTCGGCCGGACTTCTGCCCGCCGCGCTGGCGCCGCCTGTATACCTGAGGTTCGCATGGGCATTGGGCTCGAGATTTCACGCCATTTCTGCCGGGAGGTGGTACTTCCGCTCCTGGCCAGCCGACACGGCGCGCTCCTCGACCGCATGGCCGTGGGCGTCTCCGGGACTGGCAGCGACGTCCTTGGCGTGGACGATGACATCTCGCGCGACCACCACTGGGGCCCTCGCGCCGCCATTCTGCTGCTCGACGAGGACTTCGACGATTGCGGAGACGCGGTCCTGCAGACGCTCCGCTCGCAGTTGCCCCGCTCCTTCGAGGGCCATCCTGTCCGCGTGGAGCGCCGCAATCGCACTTCCGTCTGCGTGGACAGCCTCGGCGGGTACCTGAACTGGTTTCTCGGCACCGCAAAGCTCCCGGAAGCCGACGAAGACTGGTTTCGCCTGTGCGAGATGGACCTCCTCCATATCACCTCGGGCGAAGTCTTTCACGACCCGGCGGGGCGGTGGACGGCGGCTCGTGAGGCCTTCGCCTACTACCCCGATCGCGTCTGGCGGAAGCGGATCGCCGACTGGTGCATGTACGTCACCGGGCGCGACGCCCCGTATAACCTGAATCGCGTCGGCCGGCGCGGCGACCTGGTGGCGGCCCATATCTACTTCGGACAGGCGCTGCGGCGTGTGATGGAGCTCGGCTGCGCCATTGAGCGTCGCTACGCCCCGTACCCCAAGTGGCAGTACCGCTTTTTCCGTACACTGGGCGGCTGCGCGCCCCGAATCCTGCCGATCCTCGACCGCCTGAACGCCACACACGAATGGCGCCCGCGCGTTGAGGGCCTGGTCGAGATCAACCACGTTTTTGCCCACCGTCTGCACGAACTCGGTCTGACCGGCCCTCCGGATATCCGTCCGTTCGACGAAGGGCTGGCCGATCTCACGCTGTACACGTCCGCCAGGGAGATTTACGCCGCGCTGCCGGCCGCCTGGCAGGAAGTCAGCTTCAACCAGATCGAGAGCTGGGAGAAACTGGCCCGCCTCGTTCTGTTCGATCCCGAGGACTACTACCAGGCGCGACTGGCGCGGGGGGAGATTGATGACCATTGAGGCCGCTGTCGTATGAATGTGGACGTGAGAGCTGAAGCAGGTTCAGCCTCGAGGCCTCGGTTCGCGCGACAGGCGGCTGTCGTCCTGGGCGTGGTCGTTGCGGTGCTCGTGCTGGTGTACGGGTTCCGTTACGTCCACCATCACACGTTCCCGAAGAACTTCGGTGTCGTCGAACAGGGCAGGATCTACCGTTCGGGAATGTCCGCTCCCGGTCCGCTCCGCGACGTCCTCCGTGAGCATGGCATCCGTACGATTCTGACGCTCTTGTCGGACGAGCCCTCGCCGGAGCAGCTCCAGCAGCGGGAGATCGCACGTGAGGAGGGGGTCCGGATCGTCCGCATCAGCATGCCGGGCAACGGGCGGGGGACGTTCGAGCAGCTTGACGAGGCGGCCGCGTTACTGGCAGATCCCTCCAGCCAGCCGATCCTGGTGCACTGCCACGCGGGGGCGAATCGCACCGGGGTCGTTGTCGCCGCATATCGCATGCGGCACGCCGGCTGGTCACTCGAGCAGGCCTTCCTGGAGGCCGCTGATTACGACGCCAACCCTGACTTGCACGAGTATTTGCGTGCGTACGCTGAGAGCCGCTCAGCTCCATCCACGCAGGCAGGGGGGTGATGACACACGCGGGGTGGCCGCGCCGGCGCACGCCGCGATCGCATGCGCCGGCGGGGAAAACGTCCGTCAGAACGGGCTGTGGGTCGTAGCCGGAGAATAGTCGAACTCGAGCCCCGTCATGTATCCCTGCGGCGTCTCCATGCAGTAGCGGACGATCGCTCTTCCGCAGAGGCTCGCTTCCGGCAGATGGATCGCGATGTCGACGCGCGATTCCGGCTCCAGGTATTGATCGCAGCTCATGCCCAGGCCGGTCTCGCTCAGATTCCGGCAGGATCCGAAATACCGGACCGTCCCGTCGCCACCGGCGGGATAGATTTCGACCGTCCCCGGGAATGGCCATCGCGGCGCCCGGCGTCGTTCGTGGCCCGGGATCGGCTCCGGCAGGTTGCTGCGGTTGCGCACCAGTTCGAGGATGCGTTCGCGGCTCAGTGCAACAATTTCGTCAGTGTTCATCGTGCCTCCCCTGGTGAAAAACACCCCAATGCGGATGGCCGTGTCACCCGTGCTCTCCCGCGGCCGCCCATCGCCCGTGCCTGGTCAAGACTGGCTGGTCTCCAGGGTGGCGGCCCCCGGTGTCTCGATCGCCCCCTTGCGATGCAGCCGGATGTTCAGTCCGCCGTTGTTCTGGAGGGTCAGCGTCCAGACCTCGCCCTTGTTCATCGGCACGTAGACCGCCTCGCCCTGCGCGACGCGGACGCCATCACGTGCCGCCAGTTCGGGATCGGTTGCGTACGACCAGAACTGTGCCCACAGTTTGCGCTCAAATCGTCCCGCTTCCGGGTTCACGCGGAACACGTGCGGGACATTGCCCTCCGGGTCGACCGCGAAGCCGTCAATCGGCCGCTGGTGCTCGCCGTAGATCCGCCGGAACAGCGCGAGGCTCTTACCCCGGAGTGCGTCGCCCGCGGTCACGTGCTCCTGGTCGAACTTGATGACCAGCGCATCAAAGAAAATGACCGTATCGGGCACCACGAAGCGCTGCGCGGGCAGCGGATGCTGTTGCCGATCGAGCTCCACGAACTCGATCGTCGTTTGCGTCTGCTCGACACGCCGCCCGTCGACCATGTCCCCCGCTCGCACCTGGTCGATCACTCTGACTTCGGCCACACGGTCTTCGCCCGTGAGCCGCTGGATCGACCGCTGCAGCTCCGCCCGCTGCTGGGCCAGTTCCTCCTTCTCACGCCGGAGGCGATCCGCCTCGCCGGGTGCCAGAAACCAGACCGTACTGACGCCACAGACGGTGACGACCGCCAGACCCAGGATCCACTGAATTGAACGCACCGGTGTGTCACCCCGACTCCGGCGGGTGCCCCAGGCAGGACGCGCCGCGGAAGCCATCGAAAGTCATATACGATTTAATCGACCGACTGACGCGCTCTCTTGGAGCAGAAGCGCGACGCCCGCGTCCCCTCGTGCGGAAGTGATGCCCCGCAGCAACCGTAGCGGCAACAATATCGGACCCCTGGCCGGCTCACCTGCCGCGTCCGACTCCGGCTGCCGCCGAATCACACCGCGGCCGGTCGCGGGACGTTGATCTTCGTGAATACGTCGTCGTACTGGTGCTCGAGATACGTCCGGGAGGGTCCGCTGCCGATGTGGTCCCACGGCAGAATCTCGTCATATCCCCGTTCGCGGTGTGCGTAAAACGCGGGATCAATGCCCGTCTCTTCGAAGGCCCGGATCCAGAGGCTGTAGTCGAACACCTCGTCCCAGCCATCCATCCGCGCGCCCATGCGGTAGGCCGCCTCGATCGCCCGCCCGAGCCGGCGGTCTCCCCGGGAGAAGACGCCCTCCAGCACCGACCGCTCGGGCTTGTGCGTCTTCACTTTCACGTTGGACCGCACCGAACGCGACACGTGGGAGAGAATCCGCCGGGCCTCATTGAAGTACTCCAGCGTTTCCTGGCGTGCCCACTGGAACGGCGTGTGGGGCTTCGGCACGAGCCAGCCGACACTCGCGTTGACTGAGGCCGGCCCCCCGCGGACCCGACGCTTGGCTTCGCTGACCTCCCGGGCCAGATCAAAAATGCCCGTGATGTCCTCCTCACGCTCACCCGGGAATCCGCACATGAAATACAGCTTGACCGTGTTCCAGCCGGCTGCGTAGGCCTGCTGCACGCCGTCAATCAGGTTTCCGTCCGACACCTTCTTGCGGATAGCAGCCCGCATGTCGTCCCGCGCCGCCTCGGCGGCAATCGTCAGCCCGCCTTTCCGCACGGTGCTGACCATCCACGGGATATTCGCCAGCATCTTGTCGACCCGCAGTGACGGCATGGACAAATTCACGTGCCGACCGCGGAACTGCTCGTTGAGACGCTCCGCCAGTTCCTTCAGATGCGGGTAATCGGCCGTCGACAGGCTGAGAAGCCCGATTTCATCGTGACCGGTCGCGCGCCACGCCTCCTCGGCGATGTTGACGATGTAATCCACGCTCCGCAGGCCGAGCGGGCGCTTCGTGTAGCCGGCGTGGCAGAATCGGCATCGCTGCGGGCATCCGCGCATGACCTCGATGCTGATGCGGTCGTGCACGATCTCGACGTACGGCATCAGGGGGCGTGACGGGAAGGGCACCGCCTCGAAATCGGGCGTCTGGCATCGCGTGATCCGCTCCCGGAGCGGGAAGTCCACCGGGCACGCGTTGCTGCGGCCGATCCGCGCGATGGTGCCATCGTCGCCGTAGTCAAACGCGTAGAGCGACGGTGCGTACAGCCACTCGAAGCGTCGCGCCATCTCCAGGATCATGTCACGGCGCGAGGCGCCCCGGCGTTTCAGTTCCCGGTAGCATTCGAGGATGGCGGCCATACTGTGCTCACCATCGCCGATGACCACCAGGTCTACGAAGTCAGCCACCGGTTCGGGATTGTCCGCCTGCGGCCCGCCCACGATCACCAGCGGGTGGCGGTCGTCGCGTTCCTCGCTTCGCAGCGGAATGCCCGCCAGGTCGAGCATCATGAGCAGGTTGGTAAAACCCATCTCGTACTGAAGGGAGACCGCAAAGATATCGGCCTTCCCGACGTGTTGCCGCGTGTCCCACGTGAACAGCGGAATTCCGCGTTCGCGCATCACGCGCTCAGCGTCTCCCCACGGGGCGTACACACGTTCTGCGCACACCCCCGGCGTGTGGTTGCACAACCAGTAGATGATCTGGCAGCCGAGATGGCTCATCCCGATGGCGTACGCATCGGGGAATCCGACCGCCACGCGGATCTCCGCCCGCTGCCAGTCTCCCTCATGGACGAGCTGATTCCATTCCCCGCCGATGTACTGGCCGGGCTGTCTCACGCGGGGCAGCAGTTCCTCGCTCACGCGCTCGCGCAGGGTCATTCTCACCTCATCCACTCTCGGACACACTCACTCGCGCCATCGGTGCCGGTCGATGGCAGGGCGGGATCGGCCTCGAACGGTGTGCATTATATCGCCGCCGGACAACCCCGGCCATCCGCGGGGATGTGGGGATGCCACCGGTGCGCGCCGGGGGATCATCCGCGATCGCGGAATCAGGTCTTTGCCCGAGCTCAGGAGAATTCGAGAGGGTAGCACGCGAGCCTCCGTGGCGCGACGGTCGCGCCAGGCCGGCTTCACGCAGGTCATACAGGCAGGAAGGAGGAAGGCAAGCGGGGGGCTCAGCGCTGGCGGTAGACGATGCGGCCACGGCTCAGGTCGTACGGCGATACCTCAACCGTCACCGTGTCGCCGGGGACAATTCGGATGAAGTTCTTTCGCATCTTGCCCGCGATGTGGGCGAGCACCTCGTGCTTGGTGCCTCCCGCTTCTGCCTCGACCAGGAACTGGGCGTTGGGCAGAGCCTTAATGACCTTTGCTTCGAACTGGATACTCTCCGACTGTGCCACGTTTTCTCGCGACCTCGACAGAACAGGACGGTTGCGCATCCTCCGGGAGCGAAACGGTCCAGATCCGCATTATCCCAAAACCAGCCCTGAAGGCAAACTCCCGCCGTCTCTCCGACTCACCCGGAGCACCGATCACCGCGTGCAGAGCCGGTGTTGCCGAGGTGTGGAACGGTCCCGTCACCGTGTGGCACGGTCTGGCTTCGCCGTCTGGCGGGCGAAGCCAGGCCGTGGCCCGCGTAGCCGATCTCACAACAGAGCGGCTCCGCGGAGCGCACGGGGTGTTCTCTTCCTGTCGGGAGCGCCGAGGGCCCTCCCCGCGGGAGGCTGCGACCCCGAACATGGCCTTGCCGTCACAAAAAACACGCCCGGCGCCCTCGACCACCCACGAGTCCGCACCTCGTGAGTTCGCGCAGCCTCCTCCCACACCTGTCGACCCGTCCCGGGGGTACCCGGCCCCGGCACGTGCAACAAAAACAGTACGAAGCCACGGACCCTGTACTCTCGCTGTCCATTCGCCGCAGAGCACCGCGGTGCCTCGCTCCAGCTGGCGGAATGCCGCCAGACCCGGCGGCAAAGCCAACCGCGCCGGCGCAAAGCGAAGCCACGGGTGCAGTATGATCGACGGGATGAGTGCCGCCCCCAACGAACCGATCGATGCCGCTGGATCGGGCACCGAGCCGCGTCTGCTCTCCGCCCGAGCCGCCGCCCTCCGTGTCCTCGCCGATCTCCGCGAGGGTCGCCGCACCGCCCGGGAGTCCATCGACGCTCTCCTGGACCAGCAGGCAATCCGGCCGCAGGACCGCGCTCTGGCCTCTGAAATCGTCATGGGTGTGGTGCGCCACCGCCTGACGATCGAGAGGGTGCTCTTGAGTGTGGCAAATCTCCGCTGGAGCCGCGTCGGCCAGCAGCTTCAGAGCATCCTGCTGATCGGCGCCTACCAGATCGTCTGGCTCGACGGCGTTCCTGCCTTTGCGGCCGTGAGCGAGGCCGTCAACCAGGCAAAAGCCATCGGTGGGCGTCGGGCTGGCCAGTTCACCAATGCCGTACTCCGCCAGCTCCTCCGCCAAATTGAAGAGCGGCGTCTCCCCGTTGACCGGGCCGACCCGCGTCGGAGCGTCCGCGTTGACGACGGGAGCTCCTGCCAGCTGCGGATCGAGGTCTTCGCCGATCCGGACCACGAGCCCGTTCCATATCTGGCGGATACGACGTCCCACCCGCCGTGGCTGGTCAGCCGCTGGATACACTCTTTTGGCCGCAGCCGGACGGAAGGGCTGTGCCGCTCCGGCATGCAGCGCCCGCCGCTGGTACTTCGGCCCAATCGGCTCCGCACCGATGCGGCACAACTCCTCGAGGTGCTGCGGTCGCAGGGCGTCGAAGCATCCGCGATGCCCGGCTCGGAGATGGTGGTGGTCCGCGGCCCCGTGCAATTGCCGCGTCTCGAGTTCCAGCAGGGACTCTGTCAGCCGCAGGACCGAACGTCCATGGAGGTAATCCGTTTCGGCTGTGGGGAGGCCCTGCAGGCCGGCCAGACGGTCGTCGATCTCTGTGCCGGTCTCGGCACCAAGACCACCCAGGTCGCGGAGATCATGCGCGGCGAAGGCGCCGTGCTCGCCACCGACAAGGACCAGCCGAAGCTTGAGCGGGCCGTTCGCAACGCGGCGCGTCTCGGCCATGCCATCATCGAGGCCGTCCCGCTGGAGGCGATCGGGGCGCGCGTTGCCCGTCTGCCTGCCCTCCACTGGATCCTGCTGGACGTACCGTGCAGCAATACCGGCGTGCTGGCGCGTCGCCCCGAGGCTCGCTACCGCATCAATGAGCGCCGACTCAGCGAGCTGGTAGCGATCCAGCTCGAACTGCTCGATGTCGCCGCGCGCCTCGCCCGTGAGGAGACGCACCTGCTGTACAGCACCTGCAGCGTGGAACCGGAGGAGAACGAGGGCGTTTCCGAGAAGTTCGGCCGCACGCATCCTGGCTGGCATATGGTGGGCTCCCGCCGGACCTTCCCGGCCGCAACGTCCGATCCGCTCGCCTGGCATGACGGCGGCTACTGGGCACGATGGGCCCGGGGTGGCCCATGATCAACTCGCCGCCGCCGGTATCCGATGATTGGAACGAGTGTATTGTCGCGATGTGCCGAGCGGCGCGCCGGATCCCCGGAGTTTCTGATGCCGGATTTCCAGTATCTCGTGACAGGTCTGATCGTGCTGGCCGGCGCCGGCCTTTTTGTGAGGATCGTGGCCAAGGAGAAGCATCGCCGCGAGAAGCACCTGCAATGGAGACTGCTGGAGCAGGCCCGGAAACAGGAGCAGGCCGCTGCCCGCAGGGCTTTCGAGCAAGGCTCCGGAAAGCAGACGCAGGCCGAGGAGCCGATCGCGGCTGTTCCGGTGCATTGACTTCAATTCACCGCGTTGACTTGTCCGATAACACGGCGGTAGAGTGGACTTCAATGGGAGGCGGCTGCCGGTTCAGTGTCGGGTCGGCACCTTCCGGATAGCGCTCCTGCTCTTCAGCCGCCTGCGGGGCCCCACACCAGGAGTGAGCACGTCGTGTCAGATGCTCCTATACGCAATCGAGCGATCCGCCAGGTCTGCTGGGTCGCAGAAATCGTTGCCGTCATCGCCGGGCTGGTCTTGATCGGCTCCGGGATTTACATGCTCCGGGTCCCGTCCGGAGGTGCGTCGGCCGCGCTGCTCGTCGCCTCCGGCGTGATGCTGGCCGTCTTCGCGCTCTTCGCCCGCTCGGTGATCCTCCTTGTGCTCAAGACCGAGGGAAACATCAACCGCATCCACCACGACACGCTTGACCTGCTGGAACTGCTCCGGCAGTTCGAGCCGCTCGTGAAGCGCATCGCGGAAAATACGCAGATCTCCGATGCCGCCCGGTCCATTGCCCACCGCGAGCAGGAGCGCGAGGCCTTGCGCCAGGCGATCCGCGAAGAGATGTACAGCGGCGACTGGGAGGCCGCCCACTACCTGATCGACCAGATGGAACAGCGGTTCGGCTACATGCAGGAGGCCAAGACGCTGCGGTCCGAGATCAGCCAGGTCCGCGACATGACCATCGAGGAGAAGATCAAGGATGTGCTCTCGCACATCGACAGCCTGATGAACGAGCACAAGTGGGACCGGGCGCGCCAGGAGTCCGAGCGTCTCATGAAGCTCTTCCCTCGCCACGAGAAGGTGATGGAGCTTCCCGCGGAGCTGAACCGCCGCCGCGAGGCCCGCAAGCAGGAATTGCTCGGGCTCTGGCGGACGTCGGTCGAGCGCAACGAAATCGACAAGGGCATCGAGATCCTGACGGAGCTCGACGGCTATCTCGCCTCCGAGGAAGCCCAGGCCCTGCGGGACTCGGCCCGGCACGTTTTCAAGGCCCGCCTGCTCAATCTTGGCGTGCAGTTCAGCCTGGCCGCTTCGGAGAATCGGTGGCGCGATGCTCTTGAAGTTGGTTTGCAGATCCGACAGGAGTTCCCGAACAGCCGCATGGCGCAGGAAGTCGCTGAGAAACTCGATGTCTTGCGGGTCCGTGCCGGGTTCGTGGCCGACGCCGACGTGATCCAGCGCCGGGCCCAGGCGCCGGCGAATTGATCACCCGGATGCCAGGACAACTCCGCCAGCTGATCAGGGAAGCTCAAACCAGGATGCGCTCGACGCGCTGCCCGAGCAGGCAGGTCATCTCGTACGGGATGGTTCCGAGCGTGCGGGCCAGCGCCTCGACACTGTTCGGCGATGCCGGGTCGTCATCCATCACGATGACGGGGTCGCCCGCCTGCACGTCCGGCACATCGGTGACATCCAGCGTCACCAGGTCCATGCTGACGCGACCGACCACCCGGACCACTGCCCGCCCGCGTCCTCGCACTGCCGGCAGGATCATCTCGGCCGAGTTCCCCAGCGACCGTCGGTACCCGTCCGCATAGCCGATGGGCACGACGCCGATCCGGCTTGCCCGCGTCGTCCGGAACGTGCAGCCGTACCCGATCGCGTGTCCCTCGGGCAGAGGTCGTACCGCCGCGAGACTGCTCACCACCCGCAGGATTGGCCGCAGGCCTGCGGGACGTCTGGCCGGTTCGCCGCCCCAGTAGCCGTATGTCGCCAGGCCGGGACGGACCATGTCGAAATGAGCTCCTGGCAGGCAGAAGATGGCCGCTGAGTTGGCGGCATGAAGGCAAACCCGCGCGGAGCGCCGGTGCAGCGCCTCGGCGAGTCTCTCGAACCGCGACAGCTGCTCGCGGGCGAACGACAGGTCCGGCTCATCGGCCGTCGCGAAGTGCGTGTAGACCCCCGCGAGGTGAATCCCGGGCAGGTCGGCGATCTGCCCCGCGACGGCCATCGCATCCTCCGGTGCAAGGCCCATCCGGCCCATCCCGCTGTCAACCTTGAGCTGAACGCTCGCCGGTCGGGATTGCCGGCGTGCCTCGTCGGCGAGCAGGCGCGCCTCTCCGAGCGATGAGACGGTCACCTGGAGCATGCGGGCGACGACCTCGCTGGCCCGCTCCCGGCACTCCGCGGGAGATCCCACCGCCAGCGGCGCCCCCAGGCAGAGAATCGGCCGGCGCCAGCCCAGTTCCCGCGCCTCGACCGCCTCCTGAAGCTGGGCGACGGCAATCCGCTCGATTCCCGCTGCTTCAAGGATGGGAAGGACCAGTCGGATGCCATGCCCGTACGCGTCGGCCTTGACCGCCACGCAGAGCTCTACACCTGGCTTCACTTGGCTCCGAATCAGCGAGAGATTGGCCGCGAGCGCCTCGGAACGGATCTCCGCAACGACGGATGGTCTCATCCCGGGACACTTTACCGGGGAGGGAGGGTGCGTCAAGGCGGGGTTTTGACGGTCAGCGACAGCCTTCCCCGACCGACCCGCTCCCGCGCGCCATGGGGGTGCCGCGCATCACGTCGAGCCGGCTGCTTGGCACATCCGCGTCCACACCCTTATAATGACTCAATTTACAGCCGCGGCGCGCGATCGCGACTTCATCCTGGCAACGAACAGGCCCCATGCACAAGCAGACCCACATCCCAACCGCTTTCGCCGACCTGGGAATCGTACGCCCGATTCTGGACGCTCTCGAAAAGGCCGAATTCAGGACCCCGACCGAGATCCAGGCCGGGCTGATTCCGCTGGTCCTCGCCGGGCGAGACGTGCTCGGCCAGGCCCGTACCGGCACCGGAAAGACCGCCGCTTTCGGACTGCCGATTCTCCAGAAGCTCTGCCCCGACAAGCGTCTCCAGGCGCTCATCGTCGTCCCGACGCGCGAGCTGGCCGTCCAGGTGGCGGCAGAGGTGCGTCGACTCGGCGAAGGCACGGGGCTTCGGGTCGTCCCGGTCTACGGCGGCCAGAAGATCAAGCATCAGCTGCACCTGCTCGGCAAGAAGCCGCACATTGTGGTCGGCACGCCGGGCCGGATCATCGATCTGCTCGAACGCCGTGCCCTGACATTCGAGGACATCCGTTTCGTGGTGCTCGACGAGGTCGACCGGATGCTCGACATCGGTTTCCGGGACGACATTCGCCGGATCCTGTCGGACGTTCGGCACGAGCACCAGACGGTGTTTGTCTCGGCGACCCTCACGGACGAGATCAACCGGCTCGCCCGCCAGTACATGCGTGATCCAGTCGAGGTGAACGTCTCCCAGGACGAACTGACGGTCGACCATGTGACCCAGAGCTACATCACCGTGGACCCCTGGGACAAGTTCCGGCTGTTCATGGCGTTGCTCGAGCGAGAGAAGCCGAAACTGGCCATCATCTTCTGCAATACCAAGCACGGCGCGCGAAAACTCGCCAAGCGCCTGCACGATGCCGGTGTGGACGCCAAGGAAATCCACGGCGACCTCGTCCAGCAGAAGCGCGAGCGCGTCATGGATCGCTTCCGCAAGCACAATCTTCAGCTGCTGGTCGCGACGGACCTGGCGGCGCGCGGGATTGACGTGCAGGGCATCACGCATATCGTCAACTACGACATTCCGCCGGATCCGCACGTGTACGTGCACCGCATCGGCCGGACGGCCCGGATGGGCTCCTTCGGAAAGGCGATCACCTTCGTCACGCGCGAACAGGGCAAAGAACTCACCGAGGTCGAGCGCCTGATCAACAAGGAAATTACCCAGGACAAGCTGGAGGGGTTCGAATCGAGCCCGCCGCCCGATCGCGACCGGCCAATGATGGGACCTCCGGCAGATCCGGCCGTTTCGCGATATTCGGCCCCCGTCTTTTCCGGCGCGGAACCTTCCGGCGGCACCGCCGTCGTGCATGCCCGTCCGAAAACGCTGGGCGGCAAGTTCAGGCCTGCGCGCAAACGTCGTCGCTGACACGTCTTGCTTGCGGAGCGACGGGGGGACTTCTATACTTCCGCGAACCGTACCGGCGCGTCGGGCGTAATGGAGGCAGCAATGCCGATCTATGAATATCGTTGCCGCTCCTGCGAATCCGAGTTCGAGGAGCTTGTCCGCTCCGCCGAGGCGGAATCGTCGATCAAGTGCCCGAAATGCGGTGCCCGCAAGGTCGATCGCCGGCTGAGCGTATTCTCTGCCCGCGAGACAGCCCCTTGCGGACAGACAAGTGCCGTGAGCCCGTGTTCACGCTGCGGCGACGCAAACGGGCCTTGTGGCCTCTGATCTCTCGAGACACTGCACGTGAGCGAAGGCCTACAGGATTCCGGACTCCGCATGCCGATCGCCGGTGTGCTCGCCTGGCTGGTCCCGGGGGCGGGGCACCTGTTCATTGGTGAGCGGACCCGCGGCATCATTTTTCTCGTCACGATCGCCGTCACCTTCTGGTCCGGCGTAGCCATCGGTGGCGTTAAGAACACCGTGAACCCGCAGGAACGCTCGCTCTGGTTTCTCGGGCAGATCTGCGCGGGCAGCCATACGCTGGCCGTGCTCGCCTGGAGCAAGGTGATGCCCGAGCCTGCCGAAAAAGGCTCCACGACACGGTACGCCTACGGCCGCGCCGAGGAAGTGTCGGTCGTTTACACCGCCATCTGCGGGATGCTGAACGTTCTCATCATTCTGGATGCACTGGTTCGGGCGGAGCGACGTCCGATTGCCGTCCCGGCCCGGGCATCGCCGTCCAGGGCGGCCCGAGGTGCGGCATCATGACCGACCTGCTCGCGATTCTCATTCAGCCCATGGTGCTGAATCGCTGGCAGCAGATGATCCTGCTGCTGCCGCTGACACTCGCAATCAGCGTGGTCTACAAGACGACAAAGTGTGAGAACGTGCGGCAGATCCCCGTTGCGGCCGCGGTCAACTGGATCACGATCGTGGTGCTCATGTACGTGATCGGAGCGGCCCTCCTGCTGCTCTACGAATGGATCGCCTGAGATCTCCCTAAGATTTAAAAAGTTCTGTATGAGGCGTGGTGGGTTCTGCGCGTCCGAGCGCGAACGGCTCAGCTCTGGGTTGTCTGGTTCAGCAGGAACAGGACGGCCATCCGGATCGCGAGCCCGTTCGAGACCTGCCGCAGGATCGAGCTGTTCGGCCCGTCGGCCACGTCGCCGGCGAGTTCCACGCCACGGTTGATCGGGCCGGGATGCATGACGAGAACGTCCGGCTTGCACTGCTTCATTCGCTCGCGCGTGAGCCCGAAGAGCCGCACGTACTCCTGCGTGCTCGGGAAGACCTTGCTGGTCATCCGCTCGTGCTGAACCCGGAGCATGTTGACGACGTCGGCCTCTTTGAGCACCGCGTCGAGATCGTGGCTGATCCTGGCGCCCATCTTCTCGAAGGCACGCGGCACAAGGGTCGTTGGTCCGACGAACGTGACGTTCGCCCCGAGACGACGGAGTCCCCAGAGGTTGGATCTCGCGACGCGCGAGTGGGCGATATCGCCGACAATCGCGACGTTCAGCCCTTCGATCCGGCCCTTTCGCTCACGAATCGTGAAGATGTCGATGAGCCCCTGTGTCGGGTGCTCATGCTGCCCGTCACCGGCGTTCACGACGTGGCACTCCGTGCACCGCGTGATGTAGTGCGGAGCCCCGGCGGCTGAATGCCGGATCACAAAGGTGTCGACACCCATCGCCTCGATGTTCCGGACGGTGTCGCGCAGCGACTCTCCCTTGGAGACGGACGACTTGCTCGCGCCGAACTCCAAGACGTCGGCGCCGAGCCGCTGGGCCGCCAGCGTGAAACTCATGCGCGTCCGCGTCGAATCCTCGAAGAACAGGTTCACCACCACACGTCCGCGCAGGGCGGGCACCTTCTTGATGCTGCGCGTCGAGACCTCCTGAAAGCTCTCGGCGGTCTGGAAGATGTGGAGGAGTTCCTCGCGCGAGACGCCCTCCAGCCCGAGCAGGTTGCGGCGCGTCCACTTGAATGAGGAGCCGGCGGGAGCGGGGGCATGCTGAGGCTTCGAATGCTGCGGGTGGCGAGCGGTCATCCCAGTCTTACCTCGTCGATGCCATCGGACTCGGTCAGACAGACGGTGACGGGTACATCCGGGCGCGGCACACGAACCGCCACGAAGTCCGCCTGGATTGGCAGTTCGCGCCCGGGACGGTCCACCAGGACCGCCAGTCGGATCGCCCTGGGCCGCCCGAGATCGACCAGTGCATCCAGAGCGGCTCGCACACTGCGGCCGGTATAGAGCACGTCGTCCACGAGCACCAGGAATCGACCGTTCACGTCAAAGTCGATTTCCGTACTTCGCAGGATCGCCTGGGGGCCGCGCTCGGCGAGGTCGTCACGGTAGAGCGTAATATCCAGCGTCCCGATGTCGATGTCCGTGACGCCGTCATCCCGCAGCACCTGCACGAGCCGGGCCGCAAGCACCTCCCCACGGCTGCGGATCCCGATGACGCCGAGGCGCACACCTGCAGGCAGGCTGGCGTGAATCTCCCGCGCGAGGCGTCCGATCGCGTCGGCGACTCCGGCGCGGTCCAGCACGATTTCTTGATTTCCCGAGGACATGGCAGTGAGGGTAATCGGGGGCCGGAATGGCGGCAAGTCGGGGGCGGGCGCGCGGCACTACCGCCCGACGACGTGCGTTTCCACCGCCTGGCAGACCAGGTGATACGCGATCTGATGGATTTCCTGGATGCGGTCGCTCTGGTCGTGCGGTACGCAGAAACAGGTATCGCAGAGCGGTTTCAGCCTGCCGCCCGTCCGCCCCGTGAATCCGACGATGTGTGCTCCCGCCTTGCGGGCGGATTCCACGGCGGCAATCACGTTTTCCGAGCCGCCGGACGTGGAGAGTGCCCAGACGACGTCGCCGGCACGCACGTGCGCTTCCACCTGGCGCGCGAATACCCGCTCGAAACCATAGTCGTTTCCGATGGACAGCAGGGTGGACGTGTCCGTCGTGATCGCCACCGCCGGCAGGGCCCGGCGATCGCATCGGAACCGTCCGACGAGTTCGGCCGCGATGTGCTGAGCATCGGCCGCACTACCGCCATTGCCAAGCAGGTAGAGTCGGTTCCCTCTGTCGTAGGCGGAAATGATGGCCGCGGCGATCGACTTCAGCACCGCAACATGCCCCCGCAGGTCCTGCAGGAGTCGTTCGTGGTCGTCAAAGGCGGCGGTGAAAAAATCGGTCACCGGATCTCCCCCGCGCGGATTCGCTCGATAATGTGCGTGGTACTGATGCCGTCGACAAGCGGTAACAGCACGACGCGCCCGCCGTGCGACTCCACATGCTCGCGCCCGACCACGCCCTTGTCCGCCCAGTCCTGACCCTTGACGAGCACGTCCGGCGAGATCGCTTCCACGATCTCCTTCGGCGTCGCCTCGTTGAAGATCACGACGTAATCGACGCTCTGGAGCGCGGCGATCACCTCCGCACGCTGGCTCTCGGGCAGGATAGGACGCCCCGTGCCCTTGTTCTGCGCCTGCACCGAAGCGTCGGAGTTGAGGCCGACGACGACCACGCTGCCCAACTGGCGACACGCTTCCAGGAAGCGGACGTGGCCCGCGTGCAGCAGGTCGTAACAGCCGTTGGTAAACACGACCGTTTCGCCGCGGCTGCGCCGCAGTCTGAGTTCGGGAATCAGGTCTGGCAGCCGGCGGATTTTCCCGCTCGCCACACCTAGGCTGATCCGCAGATCTGCGACGACCTCGGCCGCACTGACCGGGACGCAGCCGAACTTCTCCACCTCGAGCCCGCCGGCGATGTTCGTGAGGTGCGCTGCTTCTTCCCAGGTGGCGCCGGACACCCTTGCCGCTACCAGCATCGCCAGAACCGCGTCGCCCGCGCCGGTATTGTCGTACACCGAGCGCGGACGCGTCGGGACGTGCACGGGCTCTTCCCCGCGGACTGCGAGCAGGCAGCCTTCGCGGTCCAGGGTCACCAGGAGCCCGCCGAGGTCGTGTTTTTCAATCAACGACTGCACACGCGACGTGATCGCCTCGAGAGACGACTCCCGGCATCCGGCGGCCATGCAGAATTCCGCGCGGTTCGGCGTCAGAATCGTCGCCCCGGCGTACTTGCTGTAGTCGTCCAGGCGGGCGGGGTCGACGAGCACCGGCTTGCCTGCGGCGCCGGCCGCGCGGATCACCTCCTGGCAGAACGTGCTGGTCAACAGGCCCTTGTCGTAGTCTTCGATGCACACGGCGGCCACATCACGCACCGCGCCGATCACGAGTTCCGAGAACTTGGCCGCCTCGCGCGGGCCGAGCGGACGCGTCACCTCGTCGTCGAGACGCATCAGCTGCTGGCGGTGCCGGTGCTGAGCAAGACCCACCATCCGCGTCTTTGTGGTCGTGGGGCGCCCCGGGACGGAGAGCACTCCGCGCGTGCCGACGCGCATCCCCTCGAGCATGGCACGAACACGGTGTCCCGCGTCGTCCAGACCAACGATCCCGCAGCACACGACGTCCACACCGAGTTCACGCAGGTTCGCGGCCACGCTGCCGGCGCCGCCGACACGTTCCTCGTCGTTCTGCTTGCGGAGCACGACGACGGGCGCCTCGGGGCTGATGCGCTCGGCATCGCCGTAGATGTACCGATCCAGGATGAGATCGCCGACCAGCAGGACGCGCTGGTGGCCGAAGGATTCGACCAGTTGAATGAGCCGGGGAACCACGGGAACTCCAGACAGGCCCGCCGCGCGAGCCGCACGGGGCATCCGGCGGATACCCGACCGCGCTTGCCGGGCGCCCGCGCCCGCGTGCACCGCACCCGCCGACCGGGCATCCCTTACGGGCGGCAAATCGTAAATCACGGCTCTCCAAGCGTCAACGACGCCGTCGTTTGAAAGGCCGCCATGCGGCTCCTACCATGGTCGGACACATATCGAGGCCCAGTCATGAGTCACGAGATTCGGCGTCGGGAGTTTCTGCAACAGGTCGGCGCCAGCGTTGCGGGCGGGGCGATCGCGCCGGCGCTGCTCAGCGCGCGGGAACAGGCTCCGGCGTCTCAGCCCGTTGGCAGCATCCGGCACCTGCCCCTGCGCACGCTCGGGCGCACGGGCGTGCAGGTGCCCGTTCTCAGTTTCGGCACCGCTCCGATGGGCCACGCTCTTTACGAGCAGGAGCCCTTTGAGCAGGTGATCGAGGCTGCCCTGTCCGCCGGGATCCGCTACTTTGACACAGCGCCCATTTATGACGTCGCGGAACAGCGGCTCGGCGCGATGATGGGTCGGATCCGCAGGAATATCTTCCTCGTCAGCAAGACGCACGTGAACAGCCGTGAGGAGGCGATGCGCGATGTCGAGGCCAGCCTGAAGCGGCTTCACACGGATCATCTCGACCTGCTGCATCTCCACAATGTCGGGCGGCTCGAGCAGGAGCAGGCGATCGGAAAGGGTGGTGTGCTCGAGGCGCTGCTCGAGCTGAAGCGCCAGGGCGTCGTTCGCCACATCGGATGTACGGGACACCTGCGGCCCGCGCGGTTTAGCCCAGGCCTCGAAACGGGCGCTATCGATGTCCTGATGGTTGCCATGAACTTCGTGGATCACCACACCTACAACTTTGAAGAGAAGGTGCTCCCGGTCGCACGCAAGCAGAACTGCGGCATCGTCTGCATGAAGGTGTACGGCGGCGTTACCGGCAGTTGGGACGGTTACCTCAAAAAGCAGCCGGGACGCCTCGCGGGAGATCGTGACCGCCAGGACGCCGTCGATTACGCGCTGAGCCTGCCGGGCGTCGCGACGGCCGTCGTCGGCATCAAGAGCATCGAGGAGCTTCGGCTGACCGTGCAGGCAGTCCTTCACCACAAGCCACTCGACGAGACGCGGCGCGCAACCCTCCTGGCCCGCGGGCGCGAGATGAGCCGCCAGTGGGGCGATCATTTCGGTCCTGTAGCGTGAGCCGTTGCAGCCCGAGGTTGAATTCCCAGATCCCTTCAAGCCGAGAAGCATTTTCGCCCGATAACTCCACCAGTCAGGGCGGCGTCGGAACGTCAACCTCATTCAGCGAGGCGTCTCGTGCAGAGCACCCGCCAGTTGTGTCCGTACCTGGATCGTCGCGATGCACGCTGTGCGGGGCTCCTGACCCTGACGAAACTACGCGAAGCATTCCGGCTCTGTGCAGGCGACCATGAGTGTTGTTCCGTCTACCATCAGATCCGACTGGCCGACGTCCGGGCGCAGAACGAACCCGTCGTCCAGCACGCCTGACCTGACCTCCGGAGAACCCGCCCTCGAGGATCTCGTCCAGCGGTTCCTCGTCTACCTCTGGGCAGAGGCGGGGCTTGCCGAGAACACGCTGAGCGCCTACCGCGGTGACCTGGCCAGCCTTGCGAATTTCTGCCGAAAACGCAACATCCGGTTCCGCCGAATCGCCCCGACGGACATCCAGAACTTCCTGATGGAGCTCCGCGAAGGCGACGGCCTGGCGATCAGCTCGATCGCGCGACGCCTGATCGCCGTGAAGATCTTCTGCCGGTATTGCTGGCAGAACGGTTGGATCGAACAGGATGTGGCCTCCCTGATTCAGCCCCCCAAGAAGTGGCAACAGCTTCCGCAGGTGCTCAACACGCGCGACCTCGACGTCCTGCTCACCCTGCCGGATGAAGGGGATCCGCTCGCCTTGCGCGATCGAGCCATCCTCGAACTGTTCTACGCCAGCGGCTTGCGGGTGAGCGAACTCGTCGGCCTGCGCCTGGAGGATATCCACCTCGATCTCGGGTACCTCCGGTGCATCGGGAAGGGCAGCAAAGAGCGGATCGTCCCCGTCGGCTCACGGGCCGTCGAGGCGGTGCGGGCGTATCTGTCGGAGCTGCGGCCCCAGCTTGTTGACGGTCGATCCACCGACCGCCTGTTCATCTCCCGGACGGGTCGCCCCATCGACCGCACCAACTGCTGGCGACTCGTCGTCAAGTACGCCCGGCGCATGGGTGTATCGGGCAAGCTCTCTCCCCACACGCTCAGGCACTGTTTCGCGACGCACCTCCTGGCCGGCGGCGCAGACCTGCGCGTCGTGCAGGAAATGCTTGGCCACGCCGACATCGCCACCACCCAGATCTATACGCACGTGGATCATTCCCGCCTCAAGGCGATTCACAAGAAGTTTCATCCCCGGCAGTGATCGCGCCACTTCGGCTGCTTCACAGCTGTGGATGCATGGCTGGCCAGGCGATCCGGCTCCCGGTTAGACTGCGCTCCGCGTCACAAACAGGAGGACCAGCACCATGCGAAACGCACGCGAGGTGTTTCTGCCGTTGATTCTGGCGATCGTCGCCGCGATGGCCGCTGTGGCCGGGGCGGCGGAGTCTGCAGTCACTGTCGATCTCGAAAAACCGGGCGCGACGATCTCCCCGTACATCTATGGCCAGTTCATTGAGCACCTGGGGCGATGTATCCGCGACGGCATCTGGGCGGAGAAACTCCGTGACCGCAAGTTCCTGCTCACGCCGGACAAGTCGCCGTGGAAGCCTGTTCGAGCCGAGGGAGCGGTGTGCGACATCTTCTGCGACCCGGCCGGGGCATACGCGGGCGATCACTGCATGGCCGTGTGGGTTCGCGAGAACGGGCAGGGTGCCTGCGGCCTGCGGCAGGAGGGGATCGGCCTCCTCGAAGGGAAGGAGTACGTGGGCTATGCCATTCTGGCGATGCCCGACGATTCCAGAGCCACAGTGGAAGTGCGTCTGGCATGGGGTTCCGGGAGCGACGCCGGGCAGAGCTTCACGATCGAGGGCGTAGGCCGCGATTATCGCAAACGTGCGTTCCGCTTCCGGGCGGGCTCGACGACAGAGAATGCCGCACTCGAGGTGAGGCTCTTAAAACCAGGCTACGTGTGGATTGCATGCCTCTCGCTGATGCCGGCGGACAACGTCGGCGGAATGCGGGCGGACACGCTGGCGTTAGTCAAACGTCTGAACCCGCCGATCACCCGGTGGCCGGGCGGCAACTTTGTGTCCGGCTATGAGTGGAAGGACGGCATCGGAGACCGCGACCGTCGCCCGCCGCGCTGGGAGCGTGCCTGGAATGACGTTGAAGATAACGATTTCGGAGTTGACGAGTTTCTGGCGTTTTGCAGCGAGGTCGGAACCGAGCCGTACATCGCGGTGAACACCGGGCTGGGAAGCGTCCGGGATGCAGCCGACGAAGTCGAGTATGTGACAGGCGCACGGAGCACCACGTGGGGCCGCAGACGTGCACAGAACGGCCATCCGGATCCGTACCCCGTGACCTGGTGGGGAGCGGGCAACGAGATGTTCGGCGACTGGCAGCTTGGCCACATCCCCGTGGAACGCTATGCCGTGCGGCAGAACATATTTGCGACGGCCATGAAAGAGCGGAACTCAAACATCAGGGTCATCGGCGTCGGCGCGCCGGGCCCATGGAACGATGTGGTGTTGCCCGCGTGCGCCGCCAGCATGGATCTGCTCAGCGGTCACCATTACAGCGAACGCAAGCTGCGGACGCCGTTTTCCCCTGCGGATGCGGATACATACGAGCGGACCTTTGCCGGTTACTCCGGCGATGTGGCCCAGGGCGTGCGGCGGCTCGTTTCAGACTTCCGGGGCCGTCTCGGCAAGGGCAATGCGGCAGTGGATCGCGTACGGCTGGCCATCGACGAATGGGGCATCGTACGTGACTGGAACGCGGCCCCCGATGCGCCTGGCCTGGGTTCCTTTGAGCACTACTACACCTTGGGCGATGCTATTGCGGCGGGACGTGCGCTGCACGAGTTGATTCGTTCGTGCGATGTGGTGGCGATGGCCAACTGGGCCCAGACCGTCAATGTGATCGGTGCGGTGAAGACCAGTCGCAACCACGCGGTGCTCGACCCGGTGGGCCACGTGCTTGCGCTCTACCGCGCGCAGGTCGGCGGCGTATCTCTCCCGGTCACGATGGAGGGCGACGCTCCGGTCGATGCAGTCGCCGCGCGGGACGACAACACAGGCGCTGTAACACTCGGCCTGATCAACTTTTCGCCGAGTCAGACCGTCCCGATTCGCGTGCAGATCAAGAACGCCGTCAAGGCGACCGGAGCCTGGCGCATCACCGCTTCACATCTGACTGCCATCAACGTTCCGGGCCAGACGGAGGCGGTGACGACCAGCGAGCTTCCCGACGTAGGGCGCCCGGGCGGGCAAATCGAGCTGCCGCCGCACTCCATCACCGTGGTGCGATTCGGTCAGCCACATGGAGCATGAGGACGGGTCACGGCCGCGAAGCAGCGGGTCTGGTCTGGACCGTGCAGATCCGGCGGATGTCGGCGATCGCCTCGACCATCAGCTCCATCCCCTCGCGCCGCTTCGGCGTTGCCTGCGGGCGCTGGTCCTCGATGAGCCGCTCCATGCGTGCCAGGGCTTCAAGCTGGTTGCGGTTGACCTTCTTTCCAGTGGTGGCACGCAGGATCTCACGGAGTGACCAGATCGCCTCGACCAGCGCCTCGGGTGCTTCCCGCCCCAGGAACCGCTCGCCGACGCGTCGTTTGAACTCCTGCGCGTCCGGATTTGGGTCCCATGTCGCCTCACGGTGGACGAAGTGTGTCAGAACGTAGGGCAGGCGGTCCGTGGGAAGCGGCACCTGGTGATAGAACGAACCACTGTTGAAACCGGGTGAGAACGTGCTGATACTGCCCACCATCCCTGACGTCGCGGCCCGCCACGTATTTTGTACCATCGTGTCGAGCGGGCGCGAGTCGTAGTACTCCCAGTGCAGGATCCGCGGCGAGAAGAAGACGGCGGGAAGTGCCTGGTCAGATGGGCCGGGGAATGTCCACGAATTCCGCGCTTCCATCCACTCGATTCGGTCGTCCGCGCTCATCTGCCGGACGACCTGGTAATACGCAGGGTCGTTCGCATGCGGTGTGTAGCCGATCGTGTAGCAGAGCTCCGCACGCGGGTGCTTTTTCCAGACCTCATGCATCAGACGCTGCACGAGTGTGAGCTGGTATTGCCCGAACATGCGGCTGCCGAACGCGTCCACCGGCTGGCGGCACCGTTCGCACGCGCATTCGCCGTACTCGTCGGCCGACTCGATGTACAGCCCGTCGGCCTCTGGCAGGGCATCCATCATCTCCGTGTAATATGCGATGAGCGCCTCGCGCGAGCGCTCGTCCGCCGGGCAGAGTGCCCATTCGCTGACGTCCTTGCCGGTGCTCTCATCGAGGCTGCCCGTGCGCATCGTGCCAGGCGCGCGGTTCGTGAGCATAAAGGTCCCGCACCACGCCCCCAGGGCTCCACCGATGTAGAACCGCATCCCGAGGGCGTGGGCGCCGCTGATCAGGCGGCGCTGATCCTCCACCGTGCCGATGCGGGTGTCTTCGGTGGAATCCCAGTTGTTGTCATTCACTTTGAACGTCTGGGGGAAGCGTTTGCTCGGGAAGTGCCCGGAGAGCCAGAAGTAAATGTGTGTCGCGCCGTCGCGCGCGAAGCTCTCGTAGACCTTAAGGTGGTCCTGCACCGCATACTCGTCCTCTTCGCCCCAGATCGTCAGGAGATACACCGGGCGGCGCTTCAGGTGCGCCGAGCGAACCACCGGAGCCGCATCGAGAGACAAACGCTCCGCCGGGCCGTCGATCCGACGCTCACCAACATACACGGCGCCGTTGTACACGGCGCGCGCCGTCCGCCCGGTGACCAGGAACGACCGGGCAGAGCTCGACTCGACCGGCAGGCATACGTAGCCGTGCTCATCGAGCGATTCGACGCGGAGCAGAAGATCGTGGGCACGGACGAGGTCCGGCGCGATCCGCTGCAACTCGTCGAACGTCGCGAGCACAATGCAGGGTGACGCCAGCGCACGTCGAGCCTCCTCCGCACCGCTCTGGCGATCAAAGCGTACGATCGGCAGTTCCACGCCGCTCCACCGGTGCACAGGTCCGGTGATCGCCTGGATCGCCAGGCGCGTCAGCAGTTCGTCCGGCTGCCCGGTGGCCACCACGATGCGGCACAGCGCTTCCGGGCCGCGCGTGAGGCCCATGTCCGGTGTGCTTGGGGCCGGCGATGCGAGATTGCACCAGACCAGCGCGACCGCCGCCGTATTCAACATGGCAGTACCTCTTTATCTGAAGCGACGAGGCTCAGGCGGACAACCCTCCCATCCATTCCCGGACGGCCGCCGCGGCCGTGCGGACGATGGTGTCGGTGTCGCCGCCCTTGTCCTGGGCTTCCATCATCCGACGGACCAGCGCGCTGCCGATGATCGCCCCGTCCGCGACACTGCAGACCAGCCGCACCTGCTCGGGCGTGCTGATGCCGAAGCCGACGACCACGGGACGTCCGGACGTATCGCGTAACCGCCGGACGTTCTGCACGAGATCCGCCGGGAGCTCCTTCCGTTCGCCGGTAATACCCGCCACCGACATGTAATACACAAAGCCGCTCGAGAGCGAGGCAATCTGATCGCGTCGCTCCGGGCTGGAAACCGGCGAGACCAGCATGGGCAGGCACAGGCCAGCCGCATTGACAATGCCGGCTACCAACGGAGCCTCTTCCAGTGACAGGTCGGGGAGGATGAGCCCGTCGATCCCGGCCCTGGCGGCGGTTGCTGCAAACTGCTCCGTGCCCATCCGGTAGACGATCGAATAGGACAGCATTGCCAGCAGGGGGAGCTGGCATCGCGTGCGGAGCCGGCTGACCATCTCGAAAATCTGGTGCACACGGATCCCGCGATCCAGGGCGCGCGTAAAGGAGGTCTGGATCACCGGGCCGTCGGCGATCGAGTCGGAGTAAGGGAATCCGAGTTCGACGGCCGCCACGCCTTCCGCGGCAAGTGCCTCCAGGACGCGCTCCGTCGTATCAAGGTCGGGAAGCCCCGCCGTCACGTAGGGCAGGAGCCCCTTGCGCCCGGCCGCCTTCAAGTCCGCGAGGGCACGTTCAATCCGATTCGGCTGTGTCATGGCGGGCGAATATACCGGTGTCGCGCAGCCGGAGCAAAAACCATTTGACGCTCCGCCCGGCGTGTCTCATACTTGGCTCCGCACGTCGAAGGTCGGCGAGCGCGGGGTGCTGTTGACGGTGATTGCTCTCACGTTCCGCGAGAAGCTGCAGATCGAAACCAACTGCCCGGTGCCCGAACCGACGGCGGGGGAGGCCCTGCTCGCGGTGCGCCTGGCTGGCATCTGCTCGACAGACCTCGAGATCACCCGCGGTTACATGGGCTTTTCCGGTGTGCTCGGCCACGAGTTCGTGGGCACCGTGGTCAAGGGCTCGCGGCAGTGGAAGGGCAAGCGCGTTGTTGCCGAGATCAACTGCGTCTGCGGGAAGTGCGAGATGTGCCAGCGGGGGCTCTCCAACCACTGCCGGCGCCGGACGGTCCTCGGGATTGACGGCCGCGATGGTGTTTTTGCGGAGTTCGTTGCCGTTCCCGAGCGGAACCTGCACGAGGTGCCGGCGAGCGTGCGCGACGAGCAGGCCGTCTTCACGGAACCGCTCGCGGCCGCGTTCCAGGTGATCCGCCAGTGCCCGGTGGAGCGGCGCATGCGGGCAGCGGTCGTCGGGTCCGGACGCCTCGGGCTTCTCGTCGCGCAGGTTCTCAAGACCACAGGGTGCCAACTCGAGGTCTTCGGCCGAAACGAGCTCACGCTCGGCTTCTGCGAAAAGAAAGGAATCCAGGCGACGCACGTCGGGCAGGCCATCTGCCGGAATGATCGCGACCTGGTGGTGGAATGCACCGGATCACCCGCCGGCTTTGACATCGCCGCCAGGCTGGTGAGGCCCCGGGGAACGCTGGTTCTCAAGAGCACCTATGCCGGGCAGGCTGCGCTCAACATGACGCCGGTCGTGGTGAACGAGGTCAGCATCGTCGGCAGCCGCTGTGGACCGTTTCCGGATGCGCTGGCCGCGCTGGCCCGGGGTGCGGTGGACGTGGACACGATGATTTCGCGACAGGTTCCCCTAAACCGCGGGGCCGAAGCGTTCGAACTGGCCGACAACCCGAGGGTCATCAAGGTCCTTCTGAAGGTGGGGAGCTGATGCATGATTGAATTGCGCGACACGGAAGTCACGCTGCTGCAGTTTGAAAGCCTCGCCAACCAGCAGGGACTCGCCCACGGCTTTACGACGCGACCGCAGAATTACGCTCCTCATCGTGGGCGGGGCAGCGACCAGGCGGTGCGTTGGCGCCGGAAGGCGTGCGAGATGCTCGGTCTGCCGTTCGAGCGGCTCACCTCGCCTCAGCAGGTCCACGGCGCCGAGGTTCTCCGCGTCGAGGAGTGTGATATCGGCTGCGGGCATGACGGCCGGGGCAGCGCGCTGCGCTTCGTGGACGGGCTTGTGTGCCACCTCCCAGAGGCGCCGCTGATACTGCTCTCGGCCGACTGCCCGCTGGTCTGTGTCTACGACCCGAAACGCCCGGCAATCGGTGCGGTTCACGCAAGCTGGCAGGGGACGGTTGCCCGCTCCGTCGAGCAGATGATTCGCGTCATGCGGCGCGAGTTCGGCACCGACCCCTCGAAACTGGTGGCGGCGATCTCGCCGTCCGCGGGACCGTGCTGCTATGAAGTGGGGGAGGAAGTTCGCCGGATCGCGCGCACGCGCCTCACTGACCCGGATAAGTGCTTCGTGCGGCGAAACGGCAAGCTCATGTTCGACATGTGGAGAGCCAACCGCCGGCAACTGATGGAATGCGGCCTGTCCCCAGACCAGATCGAGGTCGCCGGGCTGTGCAGTATCTGCGACCAGCGGTTCTGGAGTCACCGTCGCGACGGCGCCGAAGCGGGTCGGTCCGCACTCCTCATCGGCCTGAAGACGTAGCTACAGAGGGCTCAGCAGGCGCAGCCGTACCGCCGCCCAGGCCAGGACCCCATGACTCCCGGTGAACTCCCCCGAATGGCTGATAGCAGACAGCTGACAGCTGAAAGTTACTTCAGCTCCACGCTCCAGTATGCGTGGTCGAGGAACTGCTTCCACGATCGGTAGCGGTGGCTGGAGAGCTGCATGTTGATAATGGGGGAGCGGCGCGGCTTGCCCGGCCTGGCGATCAGGACCATCCCCGCCTGCTCAGGGGTACGACCACCCTTCTTCACGTTGCACTTGAGGCAGCAGCAGACGACATTGTCCCAGGCGGTCTTGCCGTTCTGGCTCCGCGGCACGACGTGGTCGATGCTCAGATCGCTGGTCGAGAACTTCTTGCCGCAGTATTGGCACTTGTTCTCGTCGCGGGCAAAGATGTTCCTGCGGTTGAGCTTCACGTCCTTGCGCGGGAGGCGATCATACAGTGTCAGCCGTATGATCCGCGGCACCGCGACGCTGAACCGCACCGTGCGCACCCAATCGTATGCGTGCGGCTCGAACCGCTGCTTGACCTCGCTCACTTCCCGCCAACTGTCGAAGTCGTAGGCGAGGTACTGGCCATCCTCGATATGAATGACCTCGGCCAGGTTGCGATAGAGGAGGGAGAAGGCCCGTTTCGCGCTCGTGACGCGCACAGCCATGTAATTCCGGTTGAGAATGAGCACATTGCAGCTCAACCCGGAGGCATGTTCGAACGCACTGAATGGAATGGCGGCAGGGAAGACACACCCTCCTACACGTCCTATAACCCCAGCCGACCGGGGGTAAACGGCAGCTGAGATTACGTGTCACGCCGAATTATACCTGAGCCATCGCGGTCTCGCAACGCGGAGGTTCAGACAAACCGGCGGTGCGAACATCGGAGATGTTATCCAGCAACGCCGGGGCGCGGGCCGCCGCGACGCAGGACCCCACCGGGGCCGGACGGCTTCTGGTCCCCCGTGAGACGACGCCCGAAGATACGCTCGTACACGTCAGCGAGCCCCACGAGTGCGAACATTACCCCGAAACCGCCCGCCGGCACGACGTTGCGGGCCAGCGGTTCTGAGAGTGCCGCCAGTGTCCACACCACGAGCGACCAGGTCAGTGCCGTGGACGCCACCCAGCGCCAGCGATTGAAACCGAAGGCCACGAGCCAGCCCCATGCCGCCGGCAGGACCAGCGCGAGCTGCGCGACCAGCAGCGGACGCTCCAGGCGGCCGTCGGCGGTGGCGTGGATCGATTTCCAGACGCGTTCACCGAACCATCCCGCCACGCGGAGCGGAGACTTGCCGATCTCTGCCTTGACGAACTCCCGGACATCAAGTGCTGCACCAGGATGCGCGACCCGCCACGCCTGTACCGCAGACGAGAGAGAGGAACCGTCTCCGCTGTCGAGGCGGCTCCAGAGGTCTGACGTCACACGGTGGCGCAGCGACTCGAGCGAGGCGGGGCGGGAGAACCAATAGACGAGCGGGGCGATTGCCAGGGCGTATGTCACCATCAGGATGGCCGCTCCTGACCATTTCTTCTTCCGACGCCCGGTGCTCAGCATCGACACGGCCGACGGCAGCAGAAGGACCACGCCCAGCAGGCTGACGCTCGTGAGCAGCGCCAACCCGAGCGCCGCCAGAGCCGCCATCCAGCGACGCCGCCTCCGGTGCCACCAGACAAGCAGAGCCCACGCCAGCGGCAGAAACGTGAGGATCATCACGAGGGTGGTGGGATGCTGGGCCAGAAACGCGAAGGCGGGGTGTGCGACCCAGCAAAGCCCGACCCACAGCCCCCACGCGTGACCGAGCGCCAGACGGGCCGCCATGTACCATGCGGGACCGGAAAGCAGTGCGATCGCAAGGCAGATCGGAAACAGCAGCGGCGGGGAGGCAGTCTCAGTGGGGTTCAGCCGCGTCAGTAGCGCGACCAGCTGCTCAAACAGCCAGCCATGCGCGATCAGTGATGAATGCGGAACGAGCACCGGGGGGGGCAGTCGGCTTGCCAGCAGCCATACGCAGATCTGTGCGAGCGATCCCACGCTCAGGATGAGACTGATCGCCACGACCGGATGGTGATACAGGGGAAGCGGCGGATTTGCGGGCGGCAGGAATTCGCCGGCAGCTGTCGGCCGAAGCCGCAGGTGTGAGGACCGTTCTGGGCGGCTCTGGCCCATGCGACCTGTTTCAATCATCCCGCCGGTCGAAGGAACACGTCCACCAGGCTCGGACCCCCGGAGAAGATCAGAACTCCTCGAGTTCCCTGGCCTTGGCGGCCACGAGGGCGTCGATCTGGGCCTCGTATTTCTTGATCATCTCCTGGATGTTCTCCTTGGCCTTCTCGGCCTCGTCCTCGGAGATGGTCTTGGCCTTTTCCTCAGTATCGATCTTTTTGTTGGCGTCGCGCCGCACGTTTCTGACGGCGATCTTCTGATTCTCGCCCAGCTTCCGCACCTGCGCCAGCATTTTCTGGCGCCGCTCGCCCGAAAGCGGCGGAACCGGCAGCCGGATGACCTTGCCGTCGCTCATGGGCGTGATGCCGATGTCGGAGCTCTGGATCGCGCGTTCGATGTCGCGCAGCACGCCGGGGTCGAACGGCTTGACCAGCAGCATGTTGCCTTCCGGCACCGAGATGCTCGCGAGTTCGCGCAGGTCCATGGTCGAGCCGTACGACTCGACCGGTACCTTGAGATGCTCGACCAACCCGGGCGACGCGCGGCCGGTGCGTACCGTCTTGAGTTCGCTCTTGAGGTAATCGACGGCCTTCTCCATCAGCTCTTCGGTTTCAAACTCGACTTCGTCAGCGGGCATCGGGGGCTCCTCTCGCGTTCGCCGCATTGTAGGGTCCTGCCATTACAGCCCGCAACTCCCGGTCGGATTGCGTTGCCGCACCGCAGCGCCGTGAGTATGCTCACAGGATGGGTGCCGAAGCCCGCGATGAGCAGAACGCCTTGCCTCCTCGCCTGACATCCCGTCAGAGACGGGAGTCTGCCGCGCGCGGCCAGCGGCTCAAGGCGAGCGTCCACATCGGGCGCCAGGGGGTGACAACCCAGGCGATCGACGGAATCCGCCAGGCGTTCGCCAACACGGATCTGATCAAGGTTCGCGTGGACGCAGAAGGCGCCTCCGAGGTGGACGCCATCGCCGAGGAGATCGCACAACGCGTGCCCTGTCAATTCGTGCAGCGCGTCGGGCGCGTGGTGCTGCTGCAACGTCCGCGAGAGCAGGCGGAGGCCGCTCACGACACCTGAAAGCCTTCATTGAGCAGCGGACGGTCGGGTCGAACTGCTCACATACCCTGATCCTGTCAAAGTCTGCCGGTTCCTGGGCCTGCATTGACCCGTCGCTGAAATCGGGCGGCAGCATCGGGACGAAGCTCTTTCGGTTTGCGCGCAAGAACAAGGCGGGCGCGGAGTTGCCCGCCTTGTCCGGGGAGGGAATGGAGGTTGTCATTCCCTTTACGGGGTGCAGCCCGGCGGCGGGCTGCTCATGTTGAACAGGATCGCCGGTCCGGTCACGCAGTTCCGGAACTGCTGGAAGTCGGCATCGTCAATCCCCTGCGCCGGATCGCTCACCTTGTTGAAGCACTCGCAACCGGCGGGGATGCCGTTGTTCGGGCCGGTGTAGCACGCCTGAAATGCGCCGTAGTCGTCAAAGTCGACGTCGCCGTCGCGGTCCGAATCCGCCCACGGCTGCGGGCAGCACAGGTAGCCGGGATCGGAGCAGGAAGTCCAGGCGGAGAAGCTGCCATTGCTGCACTGGGCCGCGCTGGCGACATCGGTGCATCCCGACGGGGCGCAGCAGGCACCGAAGGGGTCAAGCGAGTTCGTGAAAATACCGCCGGTCGTCGCAACCGGGTCCACGAAGAACAGGTACGGCGACGGGACGCAACCGGGCGTGCCGATATGGACGGCCTTGAATGCTCCCGAGTAATGCTTGGGCAGCTCGACCACCCAGGCACTCTCCGGGTCGTCGGCCTGGTTCTGCCGCTTGTGGAACAGCACGCGGATGGTCGAGGACAGCACGTCCATGCGAATGGTGTCGAACCGCTTGGTGCCCACCGGGTCCCGTGTTGCCGGCCCGAGCCCGGGTGGCAGCGCGGTCGAGGCAACGTACGAGCTGACGTTCACGCCATCGAGTTGCTGCATATTCGGGAAATTGGCCATCGTCATGGGAATCCAGTTAAGACCGTCATAAATGACCGGCACTTCCATCAATGGAACGTTCGGGCTCTGCGGCCCCATGGCGCTCGTATCGCACGGCTCCTGATCCATGATGGCGAGCAGACCGGCCGCGATCGCTTTGTGGGGCTGGCCATCCCCGGACAACGCCGCCTTCGGACGCGTGAACGCACTCCCGTCATTGCAGTTGACGTTCGTGATCACGAGCGGCGCCCGGTCTGTCCCGTCCGTCGCTTCGACGAGGAAGTTGAGCTGGTGGATCGCCTGCCTGGCCTCGATACGGTTGTTGCCGCCGCCGATCGTCGGGCCGTCAATGATCGCGCCGAAGGTCCAGGGATTCTGGTCCGAACCCGCAACGGCAACCTTGCCTGCGCCCGCCTCGTAGCTCTGCATTTCGGCAGTGAGATCCCATTTGTATCCAATGCCGACCTGTGTCGGCGTGGCGTTGCCATCCGTCTGCCAGAGCTCGGCTCCGTGTGTGCCATCGTCAGCCACGAACACCAGCGAAGCCAGAGTGCCATCCCCATCCGGATAATTCGTGAACTTTGCAGGATTTGAGCTGGCGGGCCCTGGGTTCACATCCTTGATCATGACCGCGCCGAGGGTCGCGTCGGTACGCCACGGCTCGCGACCGTTCGTGCCATCATCCGCAGAGAAGTAAACGCGGCTGCCGAGCGGGAAAAGGTTCGTCGGCGAGGAACCCGCCGGCCCCGGTCTCACATCGTGCACGAGTGCCGTCGTCGTCCCGTCGCTTTTCCACAGCTCTACACCGTTCCCCGCGCCATCGTCGGCCGCAAAGTAGACCGAGCCGGCCGAATCGACCAGCGGTCCGGCAATGGACGTGAAGCTCTGGACGGCAACCGTGCCGACATCCGTTCCATCGCTCTTCCACAGGGTGTTCCCGATCGTGAAGAACAGCAGATTACCGGCTGCGTACAGGTTGGACGGGCTGCCGCCGACGTCCTTCACCATGACGGTGTTGGAGCCGTCGGTCGCACCATTGCTCTTCCAGAGTTCCATGCCGTTCGCGCCGTCGCTGTCCACCGTGAACAGGAGGGTCGGCGTGTTGACCGTGCCGATCAACAGGGTCACGGCCGTCAGGTTGGTGGGGTTTGACCCGGCAGGTCCCGCGACGATGTCCTTAAGCTGGACCGTCCCGTCGGGTGTGCCGTCGGTCCGCCAGAGTTCACGGCCGCTGACGCCGTCATCCGCCGTGAAGTAGGTCAGTGTGGTCGCGCCCGTGCCCACTCTGGTCAGGAGCTGCGGGTCGGAGGAATCGGTCGCGGTCGGCGTGGTTCGGATATCTTTCAGGATGGTGGTGCCCGCGCCCCCGAATACACCATCGGTCTTCCACAGCTCACGTCCGGCGACGCTGTCCGTTGCCGAGAATACGACCAGCGTGCCCGCCAGCGAGAAGCCGCTCGGATTCGAGCTGCCCGGTCCGGAGTTGATGTCCAGCACAAGCGCGTTCTGGACGGTGAAGAAGTTGGCTCCGGTTTGAGACTTCCACAACTCGACGCCGTTTGTGCCATCATCCGCGGCGAACAGCATGTTGCCGGTGGCGCTCATCCGGAATAGTTCGGAAGGGTTGGAGCCGGCGGGTCCCGGATTGATGTCCAGTTCCAGGAGCGTCGTCGGATAAACAACTTGATACACCCGGTACAGTTCCTTCCCATTTGTCCCGGTTCCGGTGTCCGCCGAGAAGAACATGCGCCGGATCACATCATTGCCGGTCCACTGGAACTCGCCGATATCGGAGCTTCCGGCGCCGGGGTTCAAGTCTGCAATCAGCCGTGTTCCCGTGCCGCCGCGCAGCACCTTCAGCGAGTTCGGCGCGGCGTATTGCCGGGTTCCCTCGGCGATCATGAAACCGGGGGAGCAGCCCGGCACGAGGCTCCAGTTTGCGGCGTCAAACGGTGTCCCCGGAGCAGGGATGGCCGTAGTGCCGAAGTTCTCGACCTCCGCGAACTGGGCAAGGGCAGGGGCGACGACGGCAAAGCCGCCAAGCGCGGCGAGGAGCCAAACGCCCGACCTGACAGACGGGTGTGCGCAGAACATGAATCCAGCCTCCTTCTGCGTGAGATGTGAGTTCCGTTCCCGATCCCCTGTGCGGTTCAGCCGACCGGCGAAGTGTTCGCGCGAGAGAAGTCAATCCCGCGAAAGCGCGCACGTGGACGCGAGGTTCCCACGGCTCGCAGTTCTCGACCCGTCATGCGGGCGATGCCGGCCTCACTTGTCACAGTCGAGCAGAACCGACACGAATCCCCAACCTGATGTGCGCATCGATATAGCTACTGCCATGCGCCGACCGAGATGTCGAGAAAATGAGGCGCCGCGACCCGTAGCCAAAGGCACACCAAATACTCCAGCCTCTTCCTGTTTACACATCCTATATCGGCTTGTCAACGAAAAAATCGCTGCAATCCGGCATGAGTCGCTGCAGAGCGGCTCAAGGGATTCGGGGACGTTTTTCGCAATGATTCCAGCAGTTCCCTGTGAACCTGCGGTGCAGTAATATGGGGTGCCGCGTGAGGCACGTCGGCACAAAAGGGAGAGTCCATGTCCGCCTTTCGCCTGCCTTACTCGATTGCCGGCCAGTGGGTGACGGGGACCACGATCGTGGGCCTTCTGATCCTCACCAGCGGATGCCCGAGCGTCTCCGACATCACCGACGGAAGCAAGTACGGGGTTATCGTCAATACCAATCTGAACAAGGATCTGATCGGGGGCGTGCGTCTCCCAAACGGACAGTCCGTCTACGCATTCGGATCGTTCAATGAGAACGGCGAAGTCGGGGAGATCACCTCGGCCGTGTTTGAAGATGGGAATGGGAAAAAGTTCTCGCTGTCATTCGAATCGGGGCGCCCGGTCCGGGCGGTTGCGCCCGACGGATCCCGGCTCGAGATCACCTACCGCGAGGTCAGCGAAACGTGGCTTCGCGGGGACCTGGCATTCCGCCCGGCCTCCGGCGAATTGTACACAATGCCGTTCGATATCGACCTGCAGAAGACGGCCGCGGAGGTCGCATCGCTCGTGGAGCAGCTCACGGGGATCCAGATCACGACGGATCCGCCGCCGCCGTCCTCCAAGGATCGGGGGGCCGCCCGCGCAGCCTCCCGGAGTCAGCGGCCAAGCGTCGAGATCATCGTTGTGCCGGTCGTCCTGGCGGTCACCGGATTCACGATCACGACCGTGCTGGGGCAGGCTCTGGAAGATTTCGCGCGCACCGCTGACGCGATCGCCGAGGCGGCAATCCTGACATTCCTCGCACCGTTCATCATCATGGGGAACGTCATGCGGCTCGCACTCGGCCAACCGCTCGTTACGATCGACTACGATCGCGACGGCGCCATCCTCAACATTCCACGCCCCGAGGACGCGTAGCGGGGGATGTCGGCGCGCCCGGCTCCGCGTCAGATGAAGATCGAGTCCAGCGCTCTGGGTGCGATGCCGCGCCGGGCCGCCATCTCCTGGCCGATCTGCCGGAGATGGTCGGCATCGAGGGCCTGCCGGGCTGCCGGAAAGACCTCCGATTCCTCGACCCTGATATGCCGGGCATAGACCTCCCGGAGCTGGGTCAGGATCTCGTTCAGGCGAGCTGCCTCGCCTGCCGAAATCGGTCCATCCTCCAGCCATCGCCGCATGGAGACGAGCACGCCGGCCAGGGCCGTATCCGTCGCGACGTGCTCCGTCTCCAGAGCCGACAACCGCTCCACCGCGGTGTCAGCGCCGCACTGCCTCAGGCGCGGGAAGAGCGACTCCTCCTCGTCCCTGGTATGGCGCGGCGCGGCGTTCGAAAAGTACTGCACGCACGCCTCCAGCGCGCGGCGGTGCTCATCGCTGAGCGCTCCGCCGCCCGCTTCGGCGGCCACCCTCGTCATCACCGCAAGAAAGTGTTCAATCCTCCGGTGACAGTCGGTGAGGAGCCCGAGCGGGTCGTTAAAACCGTGATCGGGTCGAGCGCCGATCGTGAGAGCCATGGGGTACTTCCTTACCTGTCTGCAGAACATCCGCCGCTCAGCTTCGCCTCGAGCTCCGCCGCACGGGGGAACAGGATGTTGTTTTCCTTGTGAACGTGCTGGTGCATATCGCGCTCGAGTTCGGCCAGCCCGTCGAGCGTCGCACGGTAGGTGTTGCAGGCATCCGCCGGGACCGCGTAGTCCTTCGTCAGCTGCCGCATGGTCGCGAGGGCGTCGCCCGCCTGGTCATGCTCGTGAACCATCACGCGAATCGGGTTGCCGACGCTGCCGCAGTGAAAGCTCGGAAGGCTCGAGGCGCCGTCCAGCTTGCGGATCATCGGGAAGAGCACCTGCTCCTCCTTCATCATGTGGCTGTCCAGTTCGTCCCGGAACTGCGAGAAGATCCGCGCGACGCTCACCATCTCGGGGTGCCTCTCGCCGTGAACGCGTGCCACCTTGTTGACCATTTCGGCGAGCCGGGGGAGCTCGCGCCGCAGATACACGTGGTGCGTCTCCTCGATGTGATCCGCGAGTTCGGCCAGGGACGCCTGCGACCAGTCGCGCGACTGTTCGGGCGAGTTTTCGATCGCGGCGAGTTCGTGCAGCACCGCGTCGGTGGCAACCCCGCGCTCGGAGCAGGCCTGGTTGAGCGGCTTGCGGCCACCGCAGCAGTAATCAATCCCGAATTTCTCGAACACCCGTGCTCGCCCCGGGCGCTGCGCCACGAGCTCACCGACTGTCGTGTTCAGATCAAGAGCCGTCATGACTCACTCCTTGTGATAGCAGAATCAGCAGTTCTGCGTGTATCTCCTCTTCAAATCGATCGGGGGGCGGCACCGGCCGACCCCGGCTCCAGTCCCAGCTCCAGATCGCTGCTCTCCGGCCGCAGCGACCAGCCCGTCTTCAGCCCCAGCACAAAATAGCCGAGTGCGACGACGCCGGTGGCAAAGATGGTGTCACCGATGACTCGCAGCCAGCGCAGATTGTTCATCAGCGGCGTCTGCATGAACTCAGCCGACCGGGCATACCACATTCCGCGATCCACGCTCGCCCATGTCTGCAGCAGGCCCACCGGGAGCAGGCTCAGGAGCACCATCAGGGCCAGGCCGATGTTGATGGACCAGAAGGCGTAGGAGAGTGCACCGGTCCGCCATACCCGATGGCCCGTCAGGCCCTTCAGGCAGAACAGCATCAGACCGATTCCCAGCATGCCGTACACGCCGAAGAGTGCCGTGTGGCCGTGCACCGGGGTGGTATTCAGACCCTGCATGTAGTACAGAGCAATGGGCGGGTTGATGAGGAATCCGAAAAGCCCCGCGCCCACCAGGTTCCAGAATGCGACCGCGACGAAGAAGTAGATGGGCCACTTGTACGCGCTCACCCACGGGCGGGCTCGGCTGAGTGTGAGGTTTTCGTACGCTTCGAACCCGATGAGCACCAGCGGTACGACTTCCAGCGCACTGAACGTCGCACCCAGCGCCAGGATGGCCGTCGGCGTACCGGTGAAGTAGAGGTGGTGGAACGTTCCGATAATGCCGCCCGACAGGAAGATGGTCGTTGAGAACAGCACGGCCGACGTAGCCGTCGCCGTCTTGAGCAGTCCCATCCGGGTGAACAGGAAGGCGATCACCACCGTGGCGAAGACCTCGAAGAAGCCTTCGACCCAGAGGTGCACAACCCACCAGCGCCAGTACTCGGCAATGGCAAGGTTCGTCTGTCGCCCCCACATCAGCCCCGCACCGTAGAACAGTGCGATGGCCGACGAAGCCACGAAGAACAGCCCCAGGAGGTGCCGGTTCTCGCCGGGCTTGCGCAGTGCGGGCCACATGCCCCGGCCCATCAGCAGCAGCCAGACGAAGAGTCCAACGAACAGGAACAGCTGCCAGAACCGGCCCAGGTCGACGTACTCGTAGCCCTGGTGCCCGAACCAGAAGTTCGCTGTCAGACCCAGCTTTTGCTGCACTCCGAGCCATTGGCCGAACAGCGAGCCCACCACGATGATGAGGAGGCACACGAACAGGAAGTTGACACCGAAGCGCTGAAACCTGGGCTCGTGGCCGGAAACTGCCGGGGCCATGAACAACCCGGTCGCCAGCCAGGCCGTTGCGATCCAGAAGATCCCGATCTGCGTGTGCCAGGTTCGTGTCACCGAGTAGGGGAGCCACTTGGCGAGCGGGATTCCGTAAAAGCCGGATCCCTCGACCCCGTAATGCGCCGTGACCGCACCCAAACCGATCTGCGCCACGATCAGCGCCGCCACGACCCAGAAATACTTCAGCGTCGCGTGCATCGAAGGCGTGGCCCGCAGTGCCAGCAGCGGGTCGTGCGCCGGCAGTTCATGCGCCTCTTCCTCGCGGCGGTTCTGCACCGCGAAGTACCAGGCGAGGGCTCCGATGCCGGCGAGCAGCAGCACGAAGCTGACCACCGACCACACCACGACCTGACCGCTCGGACGGTTCCCGACCAGGTCCTCCTGCGGCCAGTTGTTCGTGTACGTGATTGCCATCCCGGGGCGGTTCGTCACACACGCCCATGAGGTCCAGAAGAAGAAAGCATTAAGCTGCTGCTGGCGTTCCGGACTCTTGATGCTCGCTGCGGGAATCGCGTAGGCGTCACGCAGCGACTGGAGTTCCTCCGCAGTCCCGAACAACTGCGTGTAGTGCTCGCCGACGGCTGCGATCGCCTGGGCGCGCAGGGGCGAAATGACCAGGTCACCCGTTGCCGCCTCATACGTGTTGGTCCGCAGTTCCGTCTGTAAACGGGCCTTGAGTGCGGCTTGTGTCTCCGCCGGGACCTCCGCGTACGGCTTCCCGTGCTCCGTCGTTGCCCAGTGGTCAAGAATCCAGGTAGCTTCCCTGTGCAGCCAGTCCGCCGACCAGTCGGGAGCCACGTACGCGCCGTGTCCCCAGACAGTCCCGACCTCCTGACCGCCGAGGCTCTGCCAGACGTTCTGTCCGTCCTTGATCTGCTGGCCGGTCATAACGACCGTGCCTTCGGTCGTGACCACCCGCGCCGGGACAGGGGGGGCCTGCCGGTAGAGTTCCACTCCGTAGTAACCAAGGACGGCAAAGGAAGCGACGATTACGGCCGTGAGCCCGAGCCACAGACGTCCATAGTGCATCTTGCGTGTCTCCTGATTGCCCTCACCGAAGCGCCGATTCCGGAGAGGGGCTTGACAAGTTCAGCTCAGAACAATATCATTCGGATATCTGGATGTCAAGATCTTTTTATCCCGAACCGAGAAAAGCATCATGATCTCTCAAACCGCTGAATACGCCCTGCGAGCGATCGTATGCCTCGCGAGTAGCGCGGGTAAGCCCATGACCACACAGCAGGTCGCGGAAGCGACGCAGGTTCCGGCCGGCTACCTGGCCAAAGTCCTGCAGGCGCTCGGCCGGGCGGGGCTCGTGCAGTCTCAGCGTGGACTGCACGGGGGGTCGGTGCTCGCGCGCCGGGCCGAGGAAATCACGGTGCTCGAGGTCGTGAACGCGGTGGATCCGCTCAAACGCATTCGGCACTGTCCGCTTGGCCATGAGGCTCACGGCAGGAACCTCTGCCCATTGCACAAGCGGCTTGACGAGGCCGTTGCGATGGTCGAGGACGCGTTCGCGGCGCACAGCATTGCCGAGCTGCTGGCTGAACCCGCGACCAGTCGACCGCTCAACATGAGCTCCTGCACCTGTTCCGGCACGAAGGCGGGGTAACGCGTGGTCAATCCGCCTCTTCAGCGGCATCCCGCACTTCAGCCGTTCTCGCGTGATCACTACGTGGGTCTTGTGGTCGCCGAGCACTTGAGGAGATCGGCGACGTCAACCGTTGCCGAGCGGCTTTCCGCGATGCGGGAGTTCATGGCGGCCTGGGACAAGGAAATCAGCGACCACTTTGCAGAAGAGGAAAGACTCCTGCGACCGCTGCTTACGACCGAGAACGACTGGACTCGACTGCTGAGCGAGCACGACACATTGCGAGATCTGCAGCGGCAGGCAGCGACAGAGCCCGAGCGTGCGGCCGACGCGGAATGGATGCTGCGCCTCGGGTCGGTTCTCCACGATCACATTCGCTGGGAGGAGCGCGAGCTCTTCCCGCGTATCGAAAA